>CAMDQN010000039.1 GCA_945905925.1 Singulisphaera sp. GP187 | reverse complement strand
GCGGGCGGTCGCGCGGCGGTGCGCCGGGTGCTGTACCTGGGCGCGCACGCGGCGCGCCAGGGGAACGCGGTGCTGGCGGCGTTCGCTGACCGCTTGGAAAAAGCCGGGAAGGCTCCCAAGGTGATCCGCATCGCGCTCGCACGGAAACTGGTCATCATCGCCAACGCCGTCCTTCGCGACAATAAACCCTGGCGGAACCTGGCCGAAAATGGGGCCGCCGCTGCTTGACAAACGCCACAGTTACTCACCCCTTCACCCCACTCAACGGCCCGCCTTTCGCGAACAGCGTGTCTACCTTCTTCGTCACGGCCGCGTCCGGTTCCAGAGGCGGCGGCATGTGCGGCTTCAGACGCGCGTCGATCACCAGCGGTCCGCGACAACCCCAGTGCTTGCGGTTCGTGAACGCACCCACACCGTGAACGTCGTTCGCGGGGTCCGAGCGAGTGAACACCACCCACAAGAAGTTGTTCAGAGTTCGTGACACGAACTCCGAGTCGTCGGCGACGATCAGCAGCGGAAAACCCGCCAAGGCGGAAGGCGGTTGGCAGAGGGCGGAATCCAGAGAAAACAAGAGTCGTTCGAGGTCCGGGTTTTGATCTTCTCCGCCTTCCGCCTTCCGCCTTCCGCCTTCGATTCGAGGGCCACGAACCGCCAGTACGCCGGGCAGCACGATCCGCGCGTCCGCGAACCCGTCGGTTAACACCAAGTCCGAAGGCACGGTCGTCGCGAGTTCGCGGCGCTTCGGACCTGCCGACGCGATCACCAACTTGCTCCCCGCGTTTAAGCCCATTCCCGCGGAGTAGTCGAGCGTGTCGATTGTCGTTCGCGTCTGGAAGTGCAGGTCCGCTTCCGGGTCGAATCGCTCCAAGAGGTGACGCAAGAACGCCCGGATATCGTGAATGTCGAGATCGGGGTTGTCTTCCTTCGCGACAAGGAACAGGTACTTCGCGAGCGACAGTTGCCCTTGGCCCAGGACCGCGTTCGCGAGCGTGAGCAGTTCCTGCGGGCGGCGCGTGCCGGCATACGGAACGTACCGCTCCGAGCCAATCGCGAGCAACAGCGGGTGAACTCCGGCCGCATCGACCGCGTGGACCGCGTGCAGCCCCGGTATCACGGTGGGAATGATCGGCCCGGTTAGCTCGTGAATCAGTTCGCCGAACGTGGTGTCTTCTTGTGGCGGTCGGCCGACCACCGTGAACGGCCAGATCGCGCCGGGCCGGTGGTACACCGTCTCCACGGTCATCACGGGGAAGTCGTGCGCAAGGCTGTAGTAGCCGAGATGGTCACCGAACGGCCCTTCAGGCTTCGTGCGCGTGGGGTCGATCCAACCGGAGACGACGAAATCGGCTTCCGCTGGGAAAGGCAAAGACAACCCCTCCCCCAAAGCCCCCCCCCTAAGAAGGGAGGGGCTTAAAACCGAAGACGCCCCAGCGTCTTCTGCGTTCTGTCTTGCTCCCCCTCCCTTCTTAGGGGAGGGGCTTTGGGGGAGGGGTTGTCTTCTTACCAAACTCAAGCGCCGCCCGCCGAGCGCCGCGGCGAACGCGAGTTCCGGCAATCCCTCCGGCAGCGGCATCACGGCCGCGACCGCCAGCGCCGGTGGACCACCCACGATCACGTTCACTCGAAGGCGCTCGCCGCGGCGCACCGCCGCGGCGTGATGCACGCCGATCCCACGGTGAATCTGGTAGTGCATACCCACTTCGCGGTCCGGCTCGTACTCGTTGCCGCCCAACTGCACGCGATACATCCCGAGGTTCGACTTAATCCAACCGGGCGCATCCGGGTGTTCGGTATATACCTGCGGCAACGTCACGAACGCGCCGCCGTCCAGCGGCCAGCACTTCAGTTGCGGCAGTTGCGAAACGGTCGTGGTGTGCTTGAGAATCGGCCCGGACCGGACGAGCTTCGGCCGCAACCGCCACGCCAGAAGGGGCACTTTCCAGTATCGCAACGGGCGCCTGCGGAGGTTCGCCGGGTCGGTCTTCAACTCGACCAACTTGCGCACGTCTTCGAGCGCGTCGCGGAACAGGAACTTGGCGCGGTCGAGCGTGCCGAACAGGTTCGACACCATCGGGAACGGAGTGCCTTTAACGCGCGCGAAGTAGATTGCCGGCCCACCGGCCTGGTGGACGCGGCGGTGGATCTCGGCCGCTTCGAGGTGCGGGTCGATCTCCTGTTCGATACGGACCAGTTGCCCCGCGCGTTCGAGGTCGGCGACGGCGGCGGCAAGGCTTCGGTGGCCCATGCTGAACTCGGCTCGCGGGATGTTCGAAGAGACCCCTCCCCAACCCCTCCCCTAAGAAGGGAGGGGCTAAGAACTGACGTCTGGCTTGCTCCCCCTCCCTTCTTAGGGAAGGGGGTTGGGGGGTTAGGTTCTTCCGACAACGACATTTCGCGCGTGGTGCAAACATTCCACACCGGCCGCGAACGGATTCGGGCCGCTCTGGAAGATTCGCGACTGGTTGTCAACCGAGTTCGCGCGTTCCTCCGTGGAGGGGTTTGGCACCGGCCCGGATTGGACTTATGGTAGCGTATGAACCCGGTTCTGGGTTCGCCCGTAGTTCGCGAACCCACACGCGGACCAGTTCCTCAGCCTTGATCGCTGCATGCCACCTTCACCAAAAAAACCGTTCCCCTGGACGACGGCCGCCCTCGTGGTGGCCGTGGCAGGCGGCGCCGCGGTCTGTGCCGTCACCGCCCCCGCGGTGCTCGCGGGGCCACTTGTGAGCGCGCTGGTGTTGGTTGGGGCCGGCCTCGGGTGGCGCGCCCGAGTCCCGGTCCTGGCCCGCGCGGCGTTGAACACCAGTCCGCACGACTCGCTCCCGGAGTCCGAGACGCGATTGCGGTTACTCGAATCGGCCGTGATCCACGCGCACGACGCGGTCGCCATCCTCGAAGCCACCCCAAAGAGCGGTCCGGGGCGGTGCGTGCTGTACGTGAACGAAGCATTCTGCCGGCTCACCGGATACTCGCGCACCGAAGTAATCGGTCGATCTCTGTACATGCTCCGCGGGTCCGACTCGGACCCGGACACGCTATCGCGGCTCGGCTCGGCGATGGACACAGGCACTCCGCTGCGCGTGGAACTGCGCAACTATCGCAAGGACGGCACCCCGTTCTGGGTGGATCTCAGCGCGGTCCCCGTCCCAGACCCGGACGGCAAACTGTCCCACTGGGTGTTGATCCAGCGCGACATCGACCGGCGCAAGTCCGCCGAGCGCCGGGCGCGCCAGACCGGGCAGTTGCTCCGCGCCATCATCGACGCGTTCCCCGGCCCCATCAGCGCCAAAGACCGGGACAGCCGATACCTGGTGGTGAACCAGTTCATGGCTGAGTTGCTCGGCATCACGCCCGAGGCTGCGGTCGGACGGATGGCGGCGGAGTTGACCGACCAAACCCACGGGGCCAAGACGGTCGAACGGGATCGCGAGGTGATGGCCACCTGCCGCCCGATGCAGTACGAGATCCGCTACCCGGCCCCGAACGGCGACGCACGCCCGTGGCTGACGACCAAGGCTCCGCTGTGGATGCCCGACGGGATCGACAGCGAACCGGCCGGCACCCGCGGCGTCGTCACGGTGGCGCTGGACATCTCCGCGCTGAAGGCCGCCGAGGACGCGCTGCGCAAGAGCGAGGAGCGATACCGGCAACTGTTCCGCGCTGTCCCGCACCCGGTGTTCGTCTATGACACGCAGACTCTCCGCATCCTCGCGGTCAACGAGGCCGCGATCCGCAAGTACGAGTACACCCGCGACGAGTTTCTCGCCCTGACCGTGTCCGACATCCGGCTGGCGGACGACGCCCGGTACTCCCTCGCTCCGCCCAACGACAGCACGCTGCCCGATGGCCCGCCCGCGCTCCGCCGCCACCGCACCCGGGCCGGCACCCCCATCGACGTCGAGGTGTCGTCGTTCGCGCTCAGCCTGGAGGGGCGCGGGGTCAAACTGGTACTCGTCAACGACGTGACCGAGCGGCGCAAGGCCGAGGAAGAGCTGCGCCGCAGCGAGGGTCTGTTCCGCGGCATCTTCGAGAGCACCTCCGCAGGGGTCTCGCTCACGAACGCGGCGGGGCTGTTCGTCTCGTGCAACCCGGCGTTCGCCACGATGCTGGGTCGCACAGTTGGGGAGGTGCTGAAGTCCACCCCCGCGAGCCTCACGCACCCGGAAGACCTGCCCACGCAGCAGATCCTGATGGAAGAAGTGCGAGCCGGCGTCCGCGACCGGTTTACTTACGCGAAGCGGTACATTAGGCCCGATGGGCAACTCGTCTGGGTCGAACTGTCCTTCGCCGCGATCCGCGATTCCACCGGTGGATACGAGTACGGCTTGAGCGTGTCGGTCAACGTGACCGAGCGCCGGTTGCTGGAGGATCAGTTGCGCCAGGCCCAGAAGATGGAGGCCATCGGCCGGATGGCCGGCGGGGTGGCGCACGACTTCAACAACATCCTCACTGCCGTGCTCGGCAACCTGTCGCTGATCCAAATGCCGCACGACAACCCGAACCGCTCGCTGCTCTCGGCCGTGGAACAGGCGGCGGCCCGCGCCGCTGACCTGACCCGCAAGCTCCTCGGCTACGCCCGCCGCAACCAACTCATGTTCGCCCCCGTCGAGGCGCGTGAGGCGCTCGACGAGGTCGTTACGCTGCTCCGTTGCACCGTGGACCCGCGCATTCACATGTCCGTCGAGGTAAGCCCCAACTGCCCGCCGGTCCACGCCGACCCGACGCTGCTCGTTCAGGCGATTATGAATTTGGGGCTGAACGCGCGTGACGCGATGACCGACGGCGGCGTGCTCGCGTTCACGGCGGAGTCGGTCGATCTGCACGACACCGACGCGTGCCCGAGTGGCTGGGATGATGTTCGCCCCGGGCGTTACGTGCGGTTCGCGGTCGCCGACACCGGCACCGGCATGACGCCCAACGTGCAAGCCCGGCTTTTCGAGCCGTTCTTCACCACCAAGGGAATCGGCAAGGGGACCGGGCTGGGGCTGCCGATGGTTCACGGCATCGTGAAGCAGCACCTCGGGTGGATCGAGGTTCACTCGTGCCCCGGCGCGGGCACCCGCATCGAACTGAACCTGCCGAGGTCCGAACTGCGTGCCAACACTCCGCCGCGACCACACGCGCGGGCCCCGCTGCCGATCCCGTTTTCGGCGACCACGCCGGCGCCCGGCGCCCAGCGCCCGGCCACCATTCTCCTGGTGGACGACGAGCGGATGATTCGCGACCTCGGCGCCGCGGTTCTCACCGGCGCCGGCTACCGGGTGCTCACCGCCGAGGACGGGCAGGAGGCGGTGGAGGTGTTCGATCGCGTGTGGGCCGACATCGCGCTGGTGATTCTGGACGTGACGATGCCGCGCATGTCAGGTAGCGACGCCTCGCGGCACATGATCCGCATCGACCCAAACGCACGGGTTCTGTTCACGACCGGGTACGCGGTCGGCGACCTGAGCGAACTCGATGGTTCGCAAGGGCTGTTGAGCAAACCGTACAGGCCGCAGGAACTGGTCGCTGCGGTTCGCGCCGCGCTCACGATCTCTCCGCAACCGGTAGGCTGAGGCACGGGCTATCCGGCGAACGCGCGGACGCGCCCCATGAACCACGGTAACAGCGTGCCCTCCTGCCAGCGGCGCAGCGCCTTCGCGGCCAGAACCGCGGCGTGTCGCGGGAGGCACTTCACCAGCCGGCGCCCGCGCACGTTCCGCCAGAACACCCGCTCCTCATTACACGATTGTCGCTCCAGCGTGCGCCGCGATGGCGTGCGGCCATAACTGCCGGACACGCGGTGCCACACCACGGAAGCCGGATCGTACACAATCTCGAACCCGAGTCGCCGCAAGCGAAACGATAAGTCCACGTCCTCGAAATACGCGCCGAAGTGTTCCGGGAACCCGCCCGCCGCGAGCAGCGCCGCGCGGCGGTAGAACGCGGCGGCGGCGCTTGCGCCCCACACCGGCCCCGCCTTGAAGAGAAGGGATTCGTCTGAAGAGAAGGGGAGACAAGGAAAGGAACGTGTGTCGTTGTCTTCTTCCCTCCCTTTCACCCCTTCTCCCATTCTCCTCTTCTCTTCAGACGAACCCCTTCTGTACTCCTTCCCCGACCCGCGTTTCACCGCGAAGCCGCCGAAATCGTACTCGTCACCGGCCGTGTCGATGAGCGGCGAAAGCCCCCGCGCGCGGCGGTCCGAGTCGTTCTGCAACACGAGTGGCGCGACCGCGGCCACACGCGCGTCCGCGAACCACGCGAGCGTCGCGTCGGCCCAGCCTTCGGTTACTTCCGCGTCGTCGTTGAGCAGTTCCACGATCGGGGCCGAAGCCGCCGCGATCCCCGCGTTCGCCGCGACACAGAACCCGCCCGCCTTTGGCCGGCGCACGACCTTCACGCCCGCGAACTCTTCCGCCGCGCGCGCGACGCAACCGGCGCGAGAGCCGTCGTCCACGACGACCACTTCCGTGCCGGGCGGCGCGAACCGCGCCACGCTCGCGAGACACAACGTAAGCAGATCGGGACGTGAATGAGAGGGGATGACGATCGACAAGGATGGAGGAGGGAGGAAGGAAGAACCAGCCGCAAGCGCGCGCTGAGTTCTTGATTCATCCTTCATCCTTCACCCCTCACCCTTACGAAGTGCGTCCGTCTTGTTCGGCGGCGATCGGATGGAGAAACGCCGCCGCGTAGCGGATGCGTTCGGCGGCCTCGCGCTCGCGCCCGGAAGCGATGTCACCGACGAGGCGGCGCAGTTGACCAAAGCACCGGGCCGCTTCCGATTCGCCGCGGACCTTCGACCAAAGTTCTCGCGCGCCGGCTTCCGCCCACACCGCGCCGGAGAGCAACCGCGACTGCCACGCGGGCCAGTGCTTGTGGGCATAAGTCAACAGCGCGTGGCGAGTGATCAGGCGCAGCGGCGGCGGCACCCGGCGCGCGTGCAGCGGCCAGTGGTGCGTGACCTCCAGAGCCGGGTCGAACCGCACCTGCCAGCCCCGTTCCGCCGCGCGCCGACAGAAATCCACATCCTCGTAGTAGAGGAAAAAGGATTCGTCCAGACCGTCGAGTTGCTCGAAACACTCGCGGCGCACCAGAAGACACCCGCCTGTGACCCACTCGACTGCGCGCCCGCCGCCGTGGTTCACTCGACACTTGCGGCGTGCGCGCGATCGGAACAACCCCGCGAGCGTGCGCCCGAACGACGGGAACGGTCCGGCCGACGGTTGCGGTGTGCCGTCGCGGTTGCGTAGCCTGAAGCCGATCACGCCGACATCGGAGGGGACGTCGCCGCGCGCGGTGCGCCCGAATACATCGTCGAGGAAGCCATCGGGGACGGTGATATCGGGGTTCAGCAGGAGGACCCACGCTCCGGCGGTGAGCCGGCACCCGCGGTTAACGGCCGCCGCGAAACCGAGGTTCGTGTCGGATCGCCGCACGGACACGCCGCGGAGATTCGCGATCCGCTCCGCGAGCGGGTGCGTGGGCGAACCGTTATCGATTACTTGTATTTCCGCCACGCCAGTGCGCACGAGGGCCGAGCGCCGGAGTTGCCGCACGAGGCGCGCGGTATTTTGCCACTGGCAGAAGTTGACGACAACGACCGCCAGCGCAACGGCCGGCGCGTGAGCGCGGCGCGGTGCTATCGCGGGCGTGTGCGGCGGGGTGCTGTCTGGCGGGTGTGCCAGGGCCATGCGGGTTCCTTCCCTGTGCCGACCGCGGGTCCGCCCGCGGACGCGAGATGATACGCACGGGACGAAACCCAATGCAACCGCAACCTGCGGGGTTGTGTTTACGGCAGAAGATCGGCAACACGAACCAGCGAATGCAACGGCCACCGACGAAACGGTGTCATTTGTTGCGGGTCTTGTAAGCGACCCCAACTCCTATTCGGAACGACGGACGCTAGAAAATCAAATCAGCACTTTACCGGCACGCTGGCACCCGCAGGCGTTGCAGATCGGGCACACACGCCACTTGTACGCCTTCTCGCTGCACGACGGGCACTCGTCGTTGAACCGCTCGTCCACCACCGTCTTGCACCGCCAGCAGTGGTCGAGTTTGTCGCCCTTCCGCTTGGCCTTTTTGGTGTGAGGCGTCTTCGGTTCGTGTGCCGCGAGACGCTCACCCAGGTACCCGCGAAGCACGTTCGCATAGCGAATGTCTTCCGCCGTGAAGGAGTCCTTGATCTCGGCGTACAGTTCGTTCAGGTGTTTGATCGCCTTCGCGGCCTCGTCCGCGACATCGGCGGACCCGCGCGACTTGACGACGACGACGCGGAGCCGTTCGATTGCGGTCTCGACGCGGCGTTGCTGCTTCTCGGCCGCCGGGAGCGTGGCGTTTGGCATTTGGTACTCGGATCGGGGCGTCGCTTTGGTGTAATACTCGCTGGTATTGTACCCAAACCGCGTGACCGTTTCCGCCTCTATCCACGGAATCGGCGCAGCCCTCCGGGTCCAGCTCTCAACGTATCTGCGTCTGTTCAGAACGCGTGCTGGACACCGAACCAGAATTGTAGCGGGGCACCGCCGTTGAGCGGTTTCCCCACGTCGAAGCGCAGCGTTGCTCGCTCGATGAAGCTGAAAATGGCAACATCAACGCGCAAACCGGCGCCGACCGCGTGTGCGACATTTCCGCCGACGAGCCGGCCGTTCGCGTACACACCGCCGACGTCGTAGAAGGTCGCGAGCCACACGTTCCGCGCCCCGATGCAGTGGTCGAGCACGTCCCACGTCACGTTCCGCGCCAGTGGCCATCGCATTTCGAGGTTCGCCACCCACAACGCACTGCCCTGCCGCTCCGCCAGGTCGAACCCGCGGAACAACGTCCCGCCACCGAGCGCGAAGAACTGTCCGCGCTCAGGCGTGGCGAACTGACCAACCACGCGGCCGGCGATGCGAGCCACGCGAAACGGCCCGGTCCACTCGGGCAGGTTGTGAACCGCCGCGAGTTCCGCGCGCCCCTGCGCCAACGGCTTCCAAACGCTGGCGAAATCGGCTTGCCCACCGGCGACCATCGCGTCGGCCCAGATGCCGCATTCGGGATCCCAATATGGCGTGTTCAAGTTCAGCCGGATGTGCCACCCGGCCATCCAGAGGTGATCCCAGCGTTCACCGCCCTGCCCGGTCGTCCCGCGCCGTTGGAACGGGAGGAAGTTGTCCTGAACGGTTGCGAACGCTTCGTCGTAGAGCATCGGCGGGAGGTACATACTCGACGATTCCTTGTGAATCGTGCGTGCGTAGATCGCCGCGCGTTGCGCACCTCCGGCGCCGTCGAGACCGCCCCACGGGCCAGCGATGCGTGCCTCGTAGTTAGCCCCGAACTCGCGGTGCGCGGTGAACACCTTACCGTCCACCCCCACCACCGCGTCGCGGTAGTCGGAGCGGATCGCGGTGTACGCGCCCGCCGTGTAGCGCTCGGTGCGGAACCCGCCGGCGCGCAGCCCCACCATTGTGGACCGCGTGTACCACGGGTCTTGCGCCGCCTGCCCCCACACCCACGGCCCCAGCGTGAAGTTCCACCGGCCGTAGTCGGTCGTGAAGCCCGTCTCGTCAAGCGCCGTGTACAGAGGCGTGACACGCGCCTTCAGCGGCATCTTCCAGGCGTTGTTGCCCGGGTTCGCGTCGAGGAGCACCGCATCGGGATCGACCGTCACCTGTTCCGGCTCGAATGGCAGTTCCGCGTCGATGCGCCAGCGGTTGTCACCCAGGGGCGTGAGTACGGTGTTCGCTTCAGGGATCTTCACCTGTTCCGCGAACGGGCCGACCGGAATGCGCACCACGTCCTTGCCGCTCGTGAGCGCCAACACGGTCGGCTCAGTGAACTCGCGTGACTGCCTCACGGTGACCGACACCGAGAAGCCGGCCCGCGACCGCGGACCGCCCAACGGTTCGACATTCACGCGATCAACGGACCAGTCGGTCAGGCTCTTACCAAATACCCAACGTTCGAAGAACTCGCCCCAGTCGCGCCCGGTGTACGCTTCGAGTTCCGCGCGCAGCAGCACCGACGACAGGATGCGCCACGAATACTTCTTCACTAGACCACCAACGAAATCCAAAAACGCTGCTTCGCCGAGCCGATCCTCGATCATGCCGAACACCTTCGACCCGCGATCGTACGCGCCGGTGAACAGCCCAAAGAGGTGCTTGTACTGCGACAGTTCCTGCGCCGCGGGGGTCATCTCGTTATTGCGAATCGCGTGGTACATCGCCCCGTTGCGGTAGTTCTCGCGGTGAATGTTGGGCATCCACGCGAGTTCCTTCGGCCACTTCAGAAACGGGTTATTCTTGCCGTGCTTCTTATCCATCAACCGGTGCGTGAAGTACGCGGCGGCGCCCTCGTCGAGATACGGTTCCGCGTAGCCATTCGTGCCGACCAGGTTGTACCACCACTGGTGGCAGGTCTCGTGCGACACGAGGTAATCGACGTAACCGCGCGCGAGATGCGGCATCCCGAACACGCGCTCGTCGATCATGATGAGGCCACCGCACTCGTTCCCGTTCCAGCCGAAATACGATTCGGCGATGGTGAACTGCGGGTACGGGTACGGGGCAAACCACTGCGAGTAAACCGGGATCGCTTCACCAACGATCTTCAGGATTTCGTTCGCGTAGAACTCGTGTTCCGGGAACGCGAGGCACCGAAGTTTCACCTCGCGCCCATCCGGGAGTTTCGTCGAACTAACGAACTCCTTGTAGCGTGCCGACGACAGCACGGCGAAGTCGCGCCCGAGGAACGGCTCGCATTCGACCTTCTTCCGGCCACCCCCGAGTTTCGTTTCGGACTTGATGACACCTGAGCACGCGACCAACTCGTTTTCCGGCACGGTGATGGTCGTGCGGAACACGCCGGCTTCGTTGTACCACGGCTGGTGCCACGGCACGAACGGCATCGGTTTCCAGCCATCTTCGTTGAACACCGCGAGCAGCGGGACGGCGTTCGTGAGGTACGTCACGCCTTCGTAGTGCCCCCAGCGGCCTTGCTTGTTCGGCAACCGCACGTCGCAAACGAGTTCGACGGTCACGCTCTGTCCAGGTTGAACCACGTGCGGGAGCGTGAACCGTAGCGCGGTGGTGTTCTTCGCGTCGTACTCGTAGGGCAGGGCGACCGGCGGCGCGTTCGCGGTGATCAGGTGCGCCGTGGTGACGTTGCCCATCTTGCCATCGCGGTCGATGCCGAGCGACGGCTGAAGGCGGAGCAGTTCAAACGTCTTCGCGAACAGCAGTGCTTCGCCCGCGGGCACCTGGAAGTGCGGGTAGAAGTTGAACGCGAGTTGATTCGTCGGGATTTTGGCCGTGTTGGTCCACGTCACGCGCTCGCGGATCGTGGCGTGCCGCGTCGCGTTATCGATCGTGATGTCGAGATCGTACTGCGGGTGCGCCGGGGGTGCGAGCACGGGCGCGACCGCGCGGGTGTTGTGCGCGAATCCGGTGACCACCGCAAGGGTGATCGCGAGCCGAACGGCCCAGTGCGACAGAGATAAGCAGAGTTTCCCCACCGACGCGGGATAGCCTGGGGAAACGAAGAACGCCAGTTCAGTTCGCGTGTTTCCGGCGGTTCGCCCGACGGTGGCAGGGAAGTTGGCTCACTTCGCGCATGCCGTGGGGCAATTCGGCTTCATCAGGTACAAGCACGGGCAACCCTTGCTTGATCGGGAAGTGCGCAGCGCAACCGGAGCAAACGAGTTGCTGATCCTCGCGTGCGAGTGTGGCCTCGCGTTGCGGGTCTAGCGGACAGCGGAGTTCTGCGAGAAATGCGTCGTCCATCTGTCGTCCTTTGTCATTAGTCAGTTGTCATCAGAACGAAATCGATTGGCAGGAAGCGAGACCCCGTACTGGTGACAAATGACAAACCAGAAAAGCAAAAAGCCCCGGCGGATTGCTCCGCCGGGGCTTAATGTATCCCTGCAAGTTGATAGCGAATGTTGAATTTGGTGGGGATATGAGATTCACGCACTGCTCAAGGTGCGCGATCTTGTACTTGTTAACATCCTTAGAAAGGAGGTGATCCAACCGCAGGTTCCCCTACGGTTACCTTGTTACGACTTAGTCCCAATCAAGAAGTCCGGCGTCGGCCGCAGTAAAGCGGACTTCGGCCGTCCCTCCCTTTCGTGGCTTGACGGGCGGTGTGTACAAGGCTCAGGAACACATTCACCGCGGTGTTGCTGACCCGCGATTACTAGCGATTCCGGCTTCACGTAGGCGAGTTGCAGCCTACGATCTGAACTGGGGCATGATTTTTGTGATTTGCTTCTACTCGCATAGTCGCTTCACTTTGTTCATGCCATTGTAGCACGTGTGCAGCCCCAAACATAAAGGCCATGAGGACTTGACGTCATCCCCGCCTTCCTCCGGTTTAACACCGGCAGTCCCTCTAGAGTGCTCCTTGCGGGTGGCAACTAAAGGTAAGGGTTTCGCTCGTTATGGGACTTAACCCGACATCTCACGACACGAGCTGACGACAGCCATGCAGCACCTGTACTAGGCTCCCCCTTGCGGAGTTCGTCACCGTTTCCGGCTTCTACTACCTAGCGCTTTCGCACATGTCAAGTCTGGGATAAGGTTCTTCGCGTAGCCTCGAATTAAGCCACATGCTCCACCGCTTGTGTGAGCCCCCGTCAATTTCTTTGAGTTTCAGCCTTGCGACCATACTCCCCAGGCGGGGTACTTAGCATTTTAACTTCGACAGTAAACTCATATCTAGTCTACTATCTAGTACCCATCGTTTAGGGCTAGGACTACCGGGGTATCTAATCCCGTTTGCTCCCCTAGCTTTCGTGCCTCAGCGTCAGAAAAGGTCCAGCACGCCGCTTTCGCCACCGGAGTTCCTGTAGATATCAACGCATTTCACCGCTCCACCTACAGTTCCGCATGCCCCTACCTTCCTCGAGGCCGTCAGTATCTGAGGCAGTTCCACGGTTGAGCCGTGGGATTTCACCCCAGACTTGACAGCCCGCCTACGCACCCTTTAAGCCCAGTGATTCCGAATAACGTTCGCTCGGTTCGTCTTACCGCGGCTGCTGGCACGAACTTAGCCCGAGCTTATTTTTGGGATAGATCACACCTTTCGGCTTTTCTCCCCCACTAAAGAGCTTTACAACCCGAAGGCCTTCATCGCTCACGCGGCATCGCTCGGTCAGGCTTGCGCCCATTGCCGAAGATCCTCGACTGCAGCCACCCGTAGGTGTCTCGCCAGTGTCTCAGTGCGAGTGGCGCGGGTCGTGCTCTCACACCCGCTAGACATCTTCGCCTTGGTGAGCCATTACCTCACCAACTAGCTAATATCACATGGGCCCCTCTAAGGGCGATAAATCTTTGGTCTCACGACATCATCCGGTATTACCCACCATCTCTGATGGCTATCCCGAACCCAAAGGTAGATACCCATGCCTTACTGCCCCTTACGCCGGTTCCCCCTTGCGGGATTCCCCCGACTTGCATGCCTAATCCATGCCGCCAACGTTCATTCTGAGCCAGAATCAAACCCTTCAAGTTTTTATTGAGAACCGCATCGCCACCCGAAGGCGTCGTCGCGGAACTTGTTGAGTTCAAACTTGCACGTTACTCGGTTGATTAACTCAAAGTCTTTGGCCGGTCGCTTCCAACTCCTCTTCCCTTGCGGGTCGAAAAGCCAGTTGCGAACTGTTGGCCAGAGGTTCTGGTTAATACCGAGTGACGGCATTAACCCACCTCATCAAACATTCGCTAGCAACTTGTCAAAGACCGAATTTGCTCCGCGATAACTTGGCTTGGCCTTGCGGCTTCACTTCGCTTCTCGCGTCGCGGCCACCACACCAGCGGTGCAGTGGTAACGGAATGATAAGAGGAAGGTGGGGGGGTGTCAACACACCGGCAGAAAAAATTGGGAAAGCATCCCAGAACCCTGTTTTTCTAAGGGTTTCTCGCGATGGTATTCCGCACCCATTCCAGGCGATGTCGGTGGCTTTTCGAGATTTGCCGCACCACCGGCTGTTCCATCAGGCCCACTAGCTTGAACGGCAAGCAGACGTTACAACGAGTTTGTCCCCCTACTTTGTGCCGGTCAAGCACAAAGGGTTACCCTTCGCGGACTTTTCATCATGGCGACACCACACGCACTGATCCTCCGGGCACCCGGGACGAACTGCGACCACGAGGTTCGGACCGCGTTCGAGATGGTTGGCGGGGGCGGCACGCGAATGCACCTCAACGCCCTCCGTGAGAACCCGAAACAGCTCCGCGACTACCAGATCCTCGTTCTGCCCGGCGGCTTCTCCTACGGCGACGATGTCGCCGCGGGGAAGGTGCAGGCACTTTACATGCAGCACTTCCTTGCGGACGCGTTGCGGAAGTTTCGCGACGCGGAGAAACTGATTCTGGGCATCTGCAACGGCTTCCAGGTGATGCTGAAGGCCGGGTTGCTGATACCATCGGACGAAGACGGCCCGCTCGCGACACTGACGAACAACGACAGCGGCCACTACGAGGACCGCTGGATTCACATGAAGGCCACGCCCGGCAAGTGCCCGTTCTTGAAGGGTCTCGACCGCGTGACGATGCCGGTCGGCCACGGTGAGGGGAAGTTCGTGTGTCGAAAGGAGTGGATCGCGCAGGGGCTGGAGCAGGCGGGCCAGGTGGTGTTGCGATACGTGGACGGCAGCGGCAATCGCGGCGGCTACCCTGTGAACCCGAACGGCGCGCAGGACGACATCGCGGGCGTGTGCGACGCAACGGGGAGGGCGCTGGGTCTGATGCCGCACCCGGACCGGCACCTGTTCCCGACACAGCACCCGCAATGGACCCGCAACGGCCTCAAAGCCGAAGGCGACGGGCTGCAACTGTTCCGCAACGCGGTGGAGTTCTTCAAGGAGTAAAGACAGGAAGGGTTTTATCCGCAGATTACGCAGATAGACACAGATTTGAAGACAAGAAGAATGCTGCTTCTTGTCTTCAAATCTGTGTCTATCTGCGGATAAAACTCTTCTCTTCTTACTTCGCGGCGGGAGCGGCGGGCTTGGTCGCGGCAGCGCGGACGCGCTTCACCAAACGCGACTTCAGGCGCGCGGCCTTGTTCTTGTGGATGTAACCCTTCGTCGCGGCGCGGTCGAGCATCGCCTGCGTCGTCTTCACTTCCGTCGTCGTCTTGGCCGCGTCGGTGCCGAGAATCGCTTCCGCGACCTCCTTGCGCTGGCCCTTGATCTTCTTCGCGGCGGCCCGATTCGAGCGGCGGCGTTTCTCGGATTTGCGGAGGCGCTTCCACGCGCTGGCTGTGTGCGGCATGAATCGTTACCTGTGGTGTGAATGAAAACCTCGCGCCATTAGGAGGCGTGAGGATGTGTTTACAAGGCGACGGCGCCGACCTTGAAGCGGACGAACCGCACCGGCTCCAGACCGGCCTTCTTCAACGCGGCGCTCACGCTGGTCTTCGGGTATTTGATGTCGTTCGCCATCGGTTGCTCGCTCAGCACGTACTCCGAAAGACGCTTCGAGAGCTTGTCCGTCGCGATTTTCTCGACGATGTTCGCGGGCTTTCCGACCATCTTCGGATCGGCGTCCATATCGGCCTTCACCGCGTCTGTCTCCTTCTGCATCTGCTCGGTGGGAACGTGCGCGGGCACGGTATACGGCGGGTTCAGCGCCGCGATGTGCGCGCCCACGTCACGCAGGAGTTCGTCGGTCCCGGCGCTCGCGGTGCCAGCACAGACAACCAGCACGCCGACGGAACCGTCGTGGTGGATGTAACCGCCGTAGACGTTACCGCTCTCGCGCTGGAACTTGTGCAGAATCATCTTCTCGCGGATGACGCCGACGGTGTCGTTGATGCGGTCCTCCACCGTGCCCGAACCGTAAGGTTCGGCCAGCACCGTGGCCACGTCCGCACCAGTGCTGCCCGCGATGTGCTTCGCGATGTCTGCCGTGAGCGCCACGAACTGATCGCTCTTGGCTGACGGCGCGCTCTCGCACCGCATTTCGACGAGCGAGGCCTTCTTCGCGGAGTTGTCACAGAAAATACCAATGCGGCCTTCCGCAGTCTCGTTGCCTTCCCGTTTCGCCTGCATCTTGCTGTTCAAGCTTTTCAGGTAGGCGATGGCCTTGTCCATGTCGCCATCGTTCAGGTCAAGCGCTTGCTTGCATAGGCCCATCGGCTGATCAGTGCGCTCGCGGAGCTGCTTCACGAGTTGCGGCGTTACAGTTGGCATGACTCTTCTCCTTCGTGAGCCGCTCGCGGACTTGGGGCTTACGCCCACAGGCTACGAACAGCCGCCCCATCCGGGGCTAAAACCAATGATATTTTGTCTTCACCTGGAGGGCGGCTGTGCGTAGCCAGGGTCGTGAGACCCTGGAACCAACGACTTAGACCGCCCCGGCTGGGGCGGGGTTCGTCTCCGCCGCAGGCGGCTTGGGCTGTTGCACGCGGGTCTTCACCTGACCCTGTTGTTCCGGCGGCAGCGCAGCGCGGCCTTCGAGACACGCGTCGGCGAGCTTCGCCAGAATCACTTCAATCGAGCGGATGCTGTCGTCGTTGCCAGGGATCGGCAGGTCAACGGGGTCCGGGTCGCTGTCCGTGTCGATCAGCGCGATGGTGGTGATCCCCATCCGCTTCGCTTCTTTGACCGCGATGTGTTCCTTGTTCGGCCCGACGATGACCAGCGCGTCGGGCGGCTTGATCATGTCGCGAATGCCCATCAGGTTGCGCCGGATCTTGAGCAGTTCGCGGCTCAAGGTCGAAATCATCTTCTTGGAGTGCGTGAGGATGTCCGCGGTGTCGGGCGCGAGCGCTGGGTCGAGTTTGCCCGCGTCGGTCAGGAGGGTGGCGATGTGCGCGTTCAGATCGACGCGGTTCGGGTTCTCACCTTGCGGGAGCCACATCGCTTCGAGTTCTTGAAGGCGCTTGAGGCGGTTGCGGATGGTGCGGTAGTTCGTGAGGGTGCCACCGAGCCAACGCTCGCTGACGAAGGGCATCCCGCAGCGGCCCGCTTCCTTCTCGACGATTTCTTTGGCCTGGCGCTTGGTGCCGACAAACATCACCAGACCGCCGCGGCTGACGACTTGGGTCAGGTAGCGGATGGCGCGGAGCAGCCCGCGAACGGTTTCGCGCAGGTCGATGATGTGAATGAGGTTCCGTTTGCCGTAGATGTACGGTCGCATCTTCGGGTTCCACCGGCTGGCCCGGTGACCGTAATGGACGCCTGCTTCGAGAAGCACTTTCACGTCTACAAGAGCCACGGGAACTCCTTCGAGGACTTAGCACCAATCACGCGAGTGTTCAGCATGACGAGTACATCCCCCAACCGAGGAAAGATTCGCCCCCAACACGGTTTCTGGGGCGGAAAGCGGGTACGAACTCGCGCGAAATCACGGGCGCGAACAACCCGGAAGCTAGTAATATAAGCTTCGACGAAACTTCGTCCAACCCACTCCGTCCGATTCTTCGCACCGATGTCAGCGGAACGCACTTCGCCGCGACTCATTCCCGTTCTGGACGTGATGAACGGTGTAGTGGTGCGCGCCGTCGGTGGGCAAAGAGAGAAGTATCGACCGATCAAGTGCCCGTTTTCGGGCAGCACGCGACCGGTCGATGTGGCCGACGCGGTGCTCCGGCTCGCGAACGCGCGCGAGATTTACATCGCCGACCTCGACGCGATCACCGGGAAACCGGTTGTTTCTGCGGCGACGCGGGCCATCTTGGACAGTTGCGAAGTGCCGACATGGTTGGACGCAGGGATCGGGCACACGGACATCCTCGACTTCCCACAAGCACCGCACCTTCGTCCGGTCGTCGGCTCCGAGACGTGCCACGTGCCCGAAATCCTACTCGAAACGCTCCTCGAACCGCTTCGCCGTCCGGTTGCGTTCTCCCTCGACCTCAATGAAGGGCGGTTGCTGGGCAACTGGCGCGGCTGGTCGCTGCAGAACGACCGCGACGTAATGACCCTGGCCCGCCGCGTGATGGGGATGGGTGCCCGGGCGTTCATCATACTTGACTTGGCCCGCGTTGGAACGGGAACCGGCACCGGCACGGAACCGCTGCTCCACGCAATTCGCGCGGAGTTCCCAAGCGTCGATCTGATCGCCGGCGGAGGCGTGCGCACTTGGGAAGATGTGGACCGACTCGGTGAAGCCGGCGCGACCGGTGTGCTGGTGGCCTCGGCGCTACACGACGGGACGCTGAAGGTGCCGCGCGAGTAGTTTGGTCCGCATGCGGACCAAAGGTAGGTTCACGCCAACGGCGTCAACTTCGTGAGCACCTGGTCGGTTAACCAGGCGTATCATTCGTCACTTCCTCTGCGCCAAATACTCAAGCAGGTCCGCGGCTTCTTGCGCGGTGAACGCACTCATCTGGCCGTCGGGCATCAGCGACACACGCGACGGCCGCACACTCTCCACGTTGTCCCCAGCGATCACCACTTCCTTGTTCTCCGCGTCGCGCAAGACGAGTTGCTTCTCGTCGCGCTTCACGACGATCCCGGTGTACGTCTTCTCGTCCTTGGTGCGGACGTTGTACGCAGCGAACTGCGGTTCCACGCGCGCCGACGGGAAAAGCATACTGTCGAGCAGTTCCGGGCGAGTGCGCGTGCCGCCGATCTTGGCGAGGTCCGCCCCGAGTGACATACCCTTGTCACCCATCTTGTGACAGTTCGCGCACTTCATCTCCTTGTCGAAGAACATCACCTCGCCCTTGAGCGCATCGCCCTTGAGCGACAGGATCGACGCCGGGCGCGGGTTCGCGCCGAGCTTGCGGCCCTTCGGGTCCGGCGGTGCGTAACCGTCAAACAACTCGCGCACCATCGCGGAGCCGTGTTTCGCCACGCCCGCGGGGAGGTCATTCGTGTTCTTGCTGTCGAGTTTGCCCAGCGCGAACGCCCGCGCGAATGGCCACGCTCCCTGGAATGTCACATACGACTGATCCTGCTTCTTCAGGTCTGGCAGCGCGATGGGCCATTCCTTCGGCGGGGTCGAGAGCGAGGCTATCCATTGCCCGATCACGTCTAAACCCTGCGCGTGCGGGAACTCGGAGCCGAGGTGCGGCATGCGGCCGCGCCCGAACTTCGCCATACGGTAGAACAGCACGCTACGATACGGGTCGCCTGGCGCGATGATGCGAGCGTCGGGAAGGCCGAAGTCGCCTTGCTTGGGGCGCACGTCGAAGATACCGGTATCCTTCAGCGGCTTCGCGATGTCGAGTTCCAGCACCACCTGACCGCCACCGCCGCCGAACCGGTGACAGTGCGAACAGTTGATGTGCAGGTAGCTCCGCGCGCGTGCGTCGAGCGGTGCGTCTTCGTGGAGCAACGCGAGCGCCGCTTCCTTCTTCACGCTGTCCGCCGTGAACGCCGGCAGTTGCTTGTCATCGGCCGCGACGCGGTGGGCGTAACCCTGCTTCGTCAATCGCACGAGTTGGTTGTCCGCGTTCCCGCCGCCGAACAGCGGCAGGCGGTTCAACTGCCGCGTGTTGAACGCGAGCGAGTATTCCGACCACGCGTTGTGGCAACTGAGGCACTGCGCCCGGCTGTGGAACGTCCACACGTGTTCGCGCCTGCCGACCGGCGACCACACGCTCTTCTCGACCTTGCTGCCGGTCGCGACCGTGAACACCTTCTCCGCGCCGTCGGGGGGAACGAGGTCCGCGTCGGTCTGGTCGTCGCGCCAGGCGTAGGAGTACCCACGCCAGTCCTCGCCGTCGTGGTGAAGCAGTTGCGTCTCGACACGCTTCTCGACGTTCCCCTTTTCAGTGAGAACGTCGAGAGTGAGCGTCTTGATCAGCACCGCGTCTTTCGGGAACTGCATCGCGAAGTTGTGCCAGTACACCTGACCCGGAAGGGCGCGCGGCTTCTCGAAGAAGTTGACGGTCGATAGCCCCGGCAGCGCGACGAGGTAGTCCGCAGTGGCGCCGTCCTGCCACTGCCGCGCGTTCGGGTAGAACGGAATCACGCCCGCGGCTGGTTCGAGTTTCTTCACGTCCGCGAACACGCCGGTGTCGCTGAGCTTCGTGGGGAACTTGGTGTTCGCCGCGCCGCCGTCGTTGCGTGCGAGCGTGTAGATTGACCCGTTGTCGTAATCGCAGAAGTAGATTTCGCCGTCGTTGTCTTCGCCGAACGCGGAGGGGCGCACGGTCGGTTTCACGACCTCCGGCATCTCCTTGAGCCGGTCGCCCTCGAAGCGCGCGGCCCAGATGCGCCGCGTCTCCCAGTCGCCGAAGATGTACGACCCGACCAGTTCCGGGAACTTCTTTCCGCGATACACGTACCCGCCGGTGACGCTGGCCGCGATTGTGTGGGGAAGTTCGATCGCCGGCGCGCGAATCGGAGTCGGTCCGAGCTTCTGCTCGGGCTTCACAGGTTGCCGGCCCTCGACGCTGCTCCAGCCGTAGTTCCCGCCCTTCTCGATCTTGTGAACCATCTCCCACAGTTCCCATCCGACATCGCCAAGCCACAAGTCTCCGGTCTTGCGGTCGAAGCTCATGCGCCACGGGTTGCGGAATCCATACGCCCAGATTTCCGAGCGTACGTCCTTCATCCCGACGAACGGGTTGTCCTTTGGGACCGCGTAGTTCTTGTTCGCGTCCTTCTTGTTCACGTCGATGCGCAACACGGACGCGAGCAGGTCGGAGCAGTCCTGTCCGGTGTTGAGCGTGTCCGGCGGGTTCGGTCCACTGGCGTCACCGGTAGTGATGTAGAGGAAGCCGTCGGGGCCAAAGTGCATGTCGCCGCCGTTGTGCCCTCCGCCGGTGAATGTGAGGACGATCTCTTCGGTCGCCGGATCGATTCTGGGCGGATCGGTGTGAGACACCTTGAAGCGCGACACACGCGAGCCGTCCGCGAGCCGCTGTTGTTTCTTGTCCTTCGGCGTCATCGTGTAGCAAACGTAGCAGTAGCGGTTCTTCTCGAACTGCGGGTGGAACACGAGTCCGTAGAGGTCGCCGAAGCCGCCCGCGTCGGGCAGTTTGTCGAGCGACTTCAACTCCTTCCGCGCGTCGAAGAACAGTTCCTTCTTCGCGTCCGGTTTGTTGAGGAAGGAGTACATCCCGCCTTCGCGCTCGCCAATGAACAGCCGGTCCGAACCTGGACAGCGGACGAGCAACACTGGTTGCGTGACCTTCACCTCCGGGAACGCACGCACCGACTTGTACTTCGGCGGCGTGTCCGGGCTGCCAGTGACCTTCGATGTCGTCCACGGTTGCCGCTTGTTGGGATCGACTTTGACCTTCGGCAATTCCTTGTCGTCCGCGGCGTGCGTGGGCCAGCCGAACGACAGGACGAGCGTGAGGACCGCGAAGCCACCGGCGGCGGCGAAAGTCCGTGCGAAGAGGCGCGGGGACATGGGTGAAACTCACACGCGGGTAGTTGACCGATCGGAATTGTGGAAAGAGTATTCACCGCTTTGTAAGAAGGGGAGACAAGAGAAAATCCCGGCCGTTGTGTCTTTTCACCCCTTCTCCCCTTCTCTCCTTCTTACAAAGCGCGGCCGAGGCTAACACCAAAACGTGCTGCCCTCTGTCACTTCGCGAGTTCCGCCTCGATGAGTTTGTCGAGTTCGGCGTCGGTCAGTTCCTTCTCTTCGCTGTTCCACACCCGTTTGCCCTCCTTGCCGAACAGCACCTTGAACGGAATGCCCCCGTCGAGGCCGAACCGCTTGTTGATCTTCTCCTCGTCGTCGCGGTAGCCGAGCATCACGAAGTTCGGGAACACGGCCTCCTTCTCTTTGAGGAACTTCAGCACCGCGTCCTTGTCGTACTTGTCGTCCTTCCCCTTCGGGTCCATGCTCACGCTCACGCAGACCAGGCCCTTGTCGGCGTACTTCTTGTGGGTCGCGACGAAGTGCGGGAACCCCTTCACGCACGGCCCACACCACGTTGCCCAGAAGTCGATCAGCACCACTTTCTTCTTCTGGTCCGCAACGGCCTTTTCGAGCGCCTCAACTTTCACTTCGGAAACCGCGACGCCCTTAGCGGGTTCGTCGGCCGCACGGCTCGGGACCGCGACGACGGCGATCGCCAACACACCCGCGAGAATCAGAACTCGGTACACAAGTAACTCCTGTTGAAGGTTGGTGAATCGGTCACTTCGCCAGTTCGGTTTCGATCAGTTGCTCGAGTTCCTCGTCATCCAGACGCCTCTCCGCACTCGTCCACACCCGCTTCCCGTCCTTGGCGAACAACGCCTTGTGGGGAATACCGGGTATCGGGCCAAACCGTTCCGTGATTTGGTCATCGTCCTTATCGGTGGAGACGAAGTTCGGGAACGTCGCCCCGTTCTTCTCCAGAAACGCCTTGACCTTCGCTTCGCTATACTCTCCCCGCTTCCAATTCGGATTTTTCTCCAGGTTGACGCTCATGCACACGAGTCCCCTGTCGGCGTACTTCTTGTGCATCTCCACGAAGTCCGGGAAGTACTTCACACACGGCGGGCACCAGGTCGCCCAGAAGTCGATCAAGACCACCTTGCCCTTGTGTTCCTTCACGGCAGCGTCGAGCGCCTCGAACTTCACCCCCGTGACATCGACCGGAATCGCCGCGGTCGGCGCTGGTGTGGTCGAGATGGGCGTGGCAGGCTTACAGCCCGCGCCGACCGCGAGCGCGAGCAGAACCGCGAGACCGAGCGTGCGCATGATTCGCGACTCCGAAGGAAGGTGATGAGGAATGATACCCGGGCCGGCGCCGCGGGTGCGGCCTATTCAGTGTCGGTCGGTAGTGCTAGGATATGGGAGTTCTTTAGCGAGCGAAGAATCTACCCCCCAACCCCTTCCCTAAATTAAGGAAGGGGAGCCGGATGTAGCCCCTCCCTTCTTAGGGGAGGGGCTTGGGGAGGGGTTTCTTCCTCATACTGTGAGCGATGCCGAATGCCGACGCCGACCGCGAACATCCGCAACTTCTGCATCATCGCACACATCGACCACGGCAAAAGCACGCTGGCCGACCAGTTCCTGCTTAAAACTGGCACCATCTCCGAGCGCGACATCAAGGCGCAGACCCTCGACAGCATGGACCTGGAACGGTCCCGCGGCATCACCATCCGCATGCACCCGGTCACGGTCTACTACGAACTCAACGGCACCAAGTACGAACTGAACCTGATCGACACACCCGGTCACGTCGATTTCAACTACGAAGTGTCGCGCTCGCTCGCGGCGTGCGAAGGCGCGATTCTTCTGGTCGATGCGTTCCAAGGCGTCCAGGCACAAACAGTGGCGAACGCGTTCCTCGCGATGGACGCGGGGCTGAAGATTCTACCCACGCTGAACAAGATCGACCTGCCGCACGCGCGCCCGGACTTCGTCATCGGCGAAATGGAACAGGCGCTGATGGTCAACCCCGACGACGTGCTTCGCGTCAGCGGGAAGGCCGGGATCGGGATCGAAGACATGCTTGCGGCGATCGTCGAGCGCGTGCCGCCGCCGGCAGGTGATCCGAAATCGCCGCTGAAAGCGCTCATTTACAACAGCCACTTCGACACGTACAAGGGCGTGGTGGTCTACATTCGCATGATCGACGGCCACGTGAAACCCGGCCAGCGCATCAAGCTCATGCGCAGCGGGCGTGAGTACGTGATCACCGAGATGGGCCAGTTTCGCCCCGAGATGCAGAAGTGCGACGAGCTTTCCGCCGGGCAGGTCGGGTTCTTCACGGCGAACATCAAGAACATCGACAACGTCAACATCGGCGACACAGTAACCGATGCTAACAACCCGACGGCCGAAGCAATGGCCGGCTACAAAGAGCCGAAGCCGATGGTGTACTCCGGGCTGTTCCCGGTCAACAACAACGAGTTCGAGGACTTGCGCGAAGCGCTCGGCCGGTTGAAGCTCAACGACAGCTCGTTCACGTTCCAACCGGAAGTGTCCGACGGTCTCGGGTTCGGGTTCCGCTGCGGCTTCCTAGGGATGCTCCACCGCGAGATCATCCAACAACGGCTCGAAGCGGACAGTAACCTGAATCTCGTGCAGACCGCCCCGAACGTGACGTTCGAGATCAAGCAACGGAACGGCGAAGTCATCATCGTTCACGGTCCCCAGGAAGTGCCCGACGCGGGGCTGATCGAGGAGTTCCGCGAACCGATCGTGCGCATCAGTTTCCTGATCCCGGCGACGAACATCGGCGCGCTGATGGGCATGTGTACCGAGCGCCGCGGGACGTTCGTGCGCACGGAATATCTGAGCCAGCAGCGAGTGATTCTGGTGTACGAGATGCCACTCGCGGAGGTGATTTATGACCTGTACGACAAGCTCAAGTCGGTGACCCACGGCTACGGCACGATGGACTACGAAGTACTCGGCTTCAAGGAAGCGGACCTCGTGAAAATGGATATTCTCGTTCATGGGCAGAAAGTGGACGCGCTCTCCGTGATCGTCCACCGGGCAAGCGCCGAGCGCCGCGGCCGGCTGATCCTGAAGAAACTGCGTGAGGAGATCGACCGACACTTGTTCGAGGTGTCGTTACAGGCCGCGATCGGCGCGCGTGTGGTGGCCCGCGAGAACATCGCCGCGATGCGCAAGAATGTGACCGCAAAGTGTTACGGCGGCGACATCACGCGCAAGCGCAAACTCTGGTCGAAGCAGGCCGAGGGCAAGAAGCGTATGAAGCAGATCGGGCAAGTGGAGGTGCCGCAGGAAGCGTTCCTCGCGGTGCTGGAATCGGATGATTAGCGCAGTTCTGGTTAGCCGCAAGCCGAAGGCGAGCGTGGCCGGTCCGCGCTCGCCTTCGGCTCGCAGCTAACTGAAGAAATTGTCAATGGACCCCACCGACACACCGCTACCCACCGCGCTGGAACTTCCCCCAGAAGAGCCACCTCCCGCGCCAAAACCGACCCCGGTCGCTCACGCTCCCAGTTCACCAACGCCAACACCGCACACCACGCTCCACCGGAACGTCTCTCCGTTCCGCGCACTCATCGTCGTAATCGCCGCGTTCGTCGGGCTGTTCCTCGTGTTGCGCACGATCGCCGTCGAACCGTTCGGCGTGCCGACCGGGAGCATGGCACCGGCCCTCAGCGGCCACCACCGCGACGGGTTCTGCCCGCGGTGCAACTACACGGTTCGCGTCGGCCGACCGACCAGCGGCAACGTCAACGAGCACTTCCGCAAAGTCACCTGCCCGAACTGCGACTACCACCCGCTCTCGCTCGCGGACGCGCGCGACCTCAGCGGCGACCGGCTCCTCGTGGACAAGAACATCTACGACCTGCGCTCGCCGCGCCGGTGGGAAATGGTCGTTTTCAGGTGCCCGAACCCGAACGAGGAGTTCGGCAAGCCCTATGTGAAGCGGCTCGTCGGGTTGCCCGGGGAAACTATCACCATCGTGGACGGCGACGTGTATGTGAACGGGCTAATCGCGCGCAAAGGACTTGCGGAAGTGCGCGAAACACTGTTCCCAGTGTTCGACATGAACTTCGCGCCGACCGGCGGCTGGCACATTCGCTGGGTGAGCGAGCCGGGCGGCGACCCGCGACTGCCGCTCGGCGCGGCCCCGAAAGCAACAGGGTCGCCCGCGATCGAGAACAACGCGCTCGTGATGGACGCCTCAAGCACGCCACAGGCAACGACCACGATCCGGTACCGGCACTGGCACCTGGACGACCGCAAGGAGAAGCCGGTGTTCGCGTGGAATTCTTACGACGGCCCCACGCGCCGCAGCGACCTGCCCATCGCACACGACTTCTACCTGACCTGTGAAGTAGAAGTGATTGCGGCGGTCGGCGCGGCGGGCGAAGCGTGCTTCGACTGTCGGCTCAACGACGGCGCCGACACGGTCACGGCCGAACTCACCGTTGGTCCGCGGAAAACCGGGCGTGCGCAACTCATCCGCGAAGGCCACGGCGGGTTGAGCACCGCCAGCGGCGTTGCACTCGAACCCGAGCGCAAATACAAGTTGGAGTTCGCGTTCGTGGACCGCCGCGTCATCCTCGCGCTCAACGGGCGCGTGGTCGCGCCGCCGGTCGACCTGGAGGCTCCGGTGAGGCGCGAGCCGGAATCGAAGCCGTTGCGGTTCGGCGCGCGCGGGTGTCGCGTGGTGGTGCGCGACCTGAAGTTGTTCCGCGACATCCACTACACGGCGGAATCGAACGACTACCACGGTACGCGTAACCCGGCCGTGCTCGGCCCGCGCGAGTACTTCGTGTTGGGCGACAACAGCGGGAACTCCGAGGACAGCCGGAAATGGCCGACCCCGGCCGTGCCGGAAAGCTCCCTCATCGGTAAACCATTCCTGATTCACCAACCGCTCCGGCTCGGACGGATGTCGGTCGGCGGACGCGAGCGCGAGTTTCCGATGCTCGACTGGTCCCGCCTCCGGTGGTTGCATTAATGCTTTCGCCGCTTGCGGCTTCGCGGGTATAAGCTCGCGAAGCCGCAAGCGGCGAGAACACTGTAGAATTTCCGCGCGGCGCGGACGAATACAGAACGACGCCGATTTCCGCCCGTAGTGAGGCCCGCATGTCAACTGCCGCAGCCGCTCCCGCCAAAGACGCCACGGATGAGAAGGCAAAAGCCGCACGCGACCCTGCCCGCGAGGTCATCGAAACGGTCGTCTTCGTCGTGGTTCTCGTGCTGCTCCTGAAGCTGTTCGTCACCGAGGCGTTCGTCATCCCCACTGGGTCGATGGCCGAAACGCTCTACGGCTACCAGAAGGTCATCACGTGCCCGAAGTGTGCCCACGAGTTCCCGGTCAACTCGCATGACGAGGTCGAGGTCAACTCGCAGACCAAGATGAAGCACAAGTTGATCAAGTTCTACTGCCCGAACTGCCGGCACGAGGGGAACGTCGATGACCTGAACCCGCACCCGGATAACCGCACCGGCGACCGCGTCCTCGTTCTGAAACCGCTGTTCCACGTCAGGCCGCCGCGCCGCGGCGACGTGGTCGTGTTCAAGTACCCGGAAGACCCACAAACGCTCCACACGGCCCAGAACTACATCAAGCGGGCGATGGGGTTCGGCGGCGAGACAATCGCGATCCACCGCGGCGAATTGTATGTGACCAAGTCGCTCACGTATCCCGAGGGCGAGTTCGCGCAGCCCACGGACCCGCTGGACCTGTGGCGCAAGCCATTCATGTACGCAAACAGCACACGTGCGCAGGAGTTATTCAAGGCGTCGCGTCAAGCCGAGTTCACCGGTGCGGTGGAGGGCGGGTTCCAGATCGTGCGCAAGGGCGAAGACCAGATACTCGCCGACCGGCGCGTCGTGTGGAACAACGACAAGCAACCGACCGAACTGCCCGAACGCATGCGGCGATGGGTTCGGACCAACGAGCAAACGTGGAAGGCCGACAACGAGAAACAGCCCCGCGCGTTCGCGCACAACGGCCCGGAACTCGACTGGATCCGCTACCGCCACGCGGTCTGGGCGTACTCAGTGGCGTCCCCAACCCCGGTCCCGTGGCGTTGGCCCGACACCACGAGCGCCGTGCGCGTGCGCGACGCGGCCGAGACCCTGAAGCGCGAACTATGGCCCCGCCCCGAGGCCGCGATCGTCAGCGCAACTGACGACAAAACGCTGGAACTCAGCCTCTCGGTGTTCCAGGGCGTATTCACGGTGGGCGCGCCCTTCCCCGGCCCGGTCGATAACGTGCTCGGCTACAACGCCGGCACTGACCAGAAACCGATCATGCGAAACAACGTCGTGGTGGGGTATGAAGAGGTGAGCCGCGACAACGCCGAAGGCCGTCCGCAACAACTCTGGGTCGGCGATCTCATTCTTGAGTGCGAGGTCGATCTGGCCGCAGGCGCGGAGGCGGCGATGGAACTGTCGAAAGGCTCGGACCGGTTCCGCGCGACGTTCGGCGGCGGGAAGGTTACGCTCACGCGTTCCGGGACGAAAGAGGGTGAACTGGGCAGCAAGCCGTGCAAGGCGAACGCAGGCACCTACAAGCTCCGGTTCGCGAACGTGGACGCCCGGTTGTGGGTGTGGGTGGACGGGAATCGCATCGACTTCGGCGCGGCGGCCGATTACAACTCCACCGAACCAAAAGACTACGAGCCTGAAGACGCGAACAAAGAAGGCTGGACGCGGGCCAACGACATCGACGCGCCCGCGAGCATCGGGGCGAAGGGACAGGTCTCGGTGCGACACCTCTCGCTGCACCGCGACGTGTACTACACCGGCTCCGACATCTACTACGTCCACCCCGACCACTACCTCTGTCTGGGCGACAACAGCGCACAAAGTTCCGACAGCCGTTCGTGGGGCACGGTGCCCGACCGCCTGATGCTCGGGAAAGCCGTGTTCGTGTTCTGGCCCGGGTACCCGCGTCCCAACCGCGTCGGGTTCATCAAGTAGATGCTTCGTAGGGTGGGCAGTACCCACCACGCGCAACCACCAAGTTGAACGGTAACTCCAAGAGAAGAGATGGGCACTGCCCACCCTACGAAGCAGCGAGGCGTGAATGCTGACGGGTGAGATTCAGATTCGCGTGCGGTACGCCGAGACGGACCGCATGGGCCTGTTACACCACGCGAACTACCTCGTGTACTTCGAGCAGGCCCGAACGGAGTTGCTCCGCGACCGGCAGGCGTCGTATAAGGACTTGGAGGATCAGGGCTACTTCTTGGTCGTGGCGAAGGCGGAGGTGAAGTTCAGAAGCCCCGCGCACTACGACGACGTGCTGACGATTCGCACCACCGTGACGCGCACGTCGGCCGTGCGCCTGGAACACAAGTACGAGGTGCGGCGGGGCGAGACCCTAGTCGCTGAGGGGCTGACGACGCTCGCGTGCGTGGGCCGCGACGGGAAACTCCGCGAAATGCCACAGTGGTTGTCCGAGACCAAGTAACACCGCGAAGCGGAGGTTCCGTGCGCCGGTTCTGGATCCATCTCGTGCTCCCAGCCGCGTTCGCCGCGGTACCGGTGCTGGCCGCGGCGCTCGTCTACTTCGCCGTTCCCGCCGACGCACGTCGCGACTACCTCTCGCGCGTCGAAACGTCGCCCATCGACTGGATCATCATCGGTATCGGGTTCACCTTGTTCGCCGTCCAGACCCTGTTCGCGTGGCGAGCGATGCGGTGGCAGGAAACCGACTTCGACACCAAGGCCGACCGGTGGCTCGGCCACCTCTGTCAAGCGGCGGAGTGGTTCCCGCTGTTGGGCCTGATCGGGACGGTCGCCGCGATCCTTCAAACGTTTAATGCAATCACGCCGAGTTCCAACCCGACCCCGCAGGAAATCATCCGCAAGTACGCCCCGGCGATCACCGCGACCGGCGGCGGGTTGTACATGGCGTTCATCAACATCCTCCCGGTGTGGGTCGTCGCGGTCGGGCGCGACCTGATCCGCTCGCTCGCGGGAATCGCCCCGCCACCCGAACCGCCGGGGGGGAAGCTGTGATCACGCCGCCGCGCCGCGCCGTCACACGGTTCTTCGTCCCTTTCATTGACGTCCTGATCCTGCTGTTCGGCATCTTCCTTTTGATGCCCTTTGTGAGCGGCCCGGCCGCGCCGGACGCGCCCGACGTGAAACCGGCGGCGCCGAAAGAAGCCCTGCCCGACAGCGTGCCCGAGTTGCAGCGTCAGTTGACCGAGGCCCGCGACCGGCTCGCTCGAATGCAGAAGGTCGCCAACTCCCGCATCACCGACCGGCTCGTCGTGCGAGTCCTCCACACCGACCGGAAAGACGGCACGCTTTACTACTTCGACCCGGACCGGCAAGAAATTCGCACCGAGGAAGACGCCAGGCGGTTCGTTCTCGACCAGGAGGCGCTGGCGAACAAGGCGGGCGGGGTAAAGGATCTGTACTTCCTGATCCTCTACCCGGAGAACCCACTCGGGTTCCCGACGAAGAAGCAGGAAGACCAGATTCGCGGGTGGTTCCACAAGATCCCGCACGAGTTCCAGTAGCCCGCTCTGACGAGGCGCACCGCCATGTGTGAAACCCTGATCGCCGACGGCATCGCGTCCGGTGCGGGCGAGAAGTTGGCCACGTTCGCGATCAAGTGTCTGGCCGTCGGCGGCGGGTTTCTGGTCGGCTACTTCGTCGGCGGCGCGATCGCGTGGGCGCTCGACCGGTGGGTGTTGGCACACAAAGCGCCCGATCAGCTCAAGAAGGCGTGTTCGGTTATCTGCGGCATCGCTCTGGCCATCATCGTCGCGCTGATCGTGTTCGGTGAAGGCGGCGCCGGGCTGTTCGGCGGAGGCGGAAGTTCGGGCGACAAGAAGGGAACACAGGCACCGGACGACACCGGGAAGCAACAGCCCGCGCCCGTCGTGCCGAAGGAAGAGCCGAAGAAAGAAGTCCCGAAGAAGGAAGACCCGAAGAAGGAAGTCCCGAAGACGACACCGGGCGACGTGCGGATCGCCATTCTCGGCGAGGCAGATGTTCGCCCCGGCAAGGATGGGGAGGGCATGTTCTACCAGATCGACAACGAAAGCGCGCCGAAAACGCTCACTGAGTTGAAGAAAACGATCAGTGACCGGCGCGACGCCACCAAAACCGAGGTGGTTCTCGTGTTCCGGTTCGCCAAGGAACCACTGTCCGACACGCACCCGGAGATGAAGCGGCGCAGCGCGTGGGTGAAAGAGGCCAAGTTGCTCAGCCGCTTCGAGTGACCGCACGACGGCGCGAACATGTCCACACCCGACCCACCCGTTCCCGACGTTCCCCGCGTGTTGCTCTTCGGGCACCACGGGTCGGGAAAGTCCGCACTGATCGGCGCACTCCTCCAGGCCGGCGAAACACAGGGCGAGACGCTCCGCGGCGAGGTCGTGAGTTCGTCTGTCGATCTGCCGCGCATCCGCGAGGCCGCGTATAGTGGCAAACTCGAATCCGCCAGCACCGAACTTTCGAGCTTCACTATTCGGCTTCGACCGTGGCGGGTCGGCTCGCAACCGCTGATGGAACCGCTCACGGTCATCCTCGACGACTGCGACGGCAAGGCGGCCGAAGCGCTGATGGCGCACCCCGACCCGATCACGCAGCGCGCCCCGGAAAGTCCGCTCGCTCGCGCCGTCGTGGAAACCGACGCCATCATGCTGCTCGTGGACGCGTCGAGCACACGCGACGAGTTGGAAGATGCGTTCCAGGCGTTCGATCAGTTCCTCGCGGTGGTGGAGCGTGCGAAGACCGACGCCCGCGCCGTCGGCGGGTTCCCGATCTTCCTCGTCCTCACGCAGTGCGACCGGCTCGCGCAGCCCGGCGACTCGCAACAGGCGTGGGAGGCGCGCGTCAAGGACCGCATCGATTACGCGGGCGACAAGTTCGCGGAGTACCTGAAGGAAGGGGTCGGTGACGACGAAACTCCGTCGCCGTTCCTGGCGTTCGGGAGCGTCGATCTGGACGTGTTCGCGGTCGCGATCCGCCGGCCGGCGCTCACCGAACACCCCGCGCCAGGCGACCAGCCGTATCAGGTCGCGGAGTTGTTCCGCGACTGCTTCGCGGGCGCCCGAGCGCACCACCAACGAGTCCACCGGTCCGAGGCGCGGTTGTGGTGGACTGTGCGCATCGCGCTCGCGGCGCTGTCGTTCTTGCTCCTCACGCTCGGGCTGATCGCGCTGTTCCCGCCGGAAGCCTCAGGTCCCGACCTCGCGGCGAAGGTGGACGACTATCGGCAACAGGAGAAGCCCGCCGCCAAGCGCCTCGCCGACGGCGAGCGAGACCGGAACAAGAAAGTCCTGGCGCGGTTCACGGGCGACGGCGCGTTCCCGAGCCTGTCCGAGGAGCGCCGCGCATTCGTGCAGAGCCGGTTGAAGGAGATCGACGACTACGACGCGTACCGAACCAAACTGCGGAACGCGATCGCACCCGCGGCGGTGCGGCGCGTCGATGACAAAGACCCGACCGTACCGGACCTCGCCTCGGTGCGGAAGGCGCTGCTCACCGACCTCGCGCTCCCGCCCGAGTATTCGTGGGGCGAGACGGCCGCGGCGGAGGTCCGCGACAAGTGGCTCGCCGACTGCACCGCGATCGAGGCCGCGCAGCAAGCGATCGGCGACCGCTACCGCGAGTACCGCCGCACCGGCACGGCTCTCACCCTGAAGCGGAGTTTCGACGAGGGCTGGCTGAAGGACATCGACGCGCTGTTCGCGACCGCGGAGCCGCCGCCGTTCCCGCTGCACGAGCCGATCCCGGGGTCGCCGGCCATCAATCAGTCGCGCGGCGCGGCGGTGACTTACGGGGTTCCCTTCGAGTTCGACGAGGTGGACCGGGCACGCAACGACTGGAAAGAAACGCGGCAACAACTCGTGCATCTGCGCGACCTGGCCGACGCGCTCGGCACCACGGGACCGAACCGCCCGGAAGCGATCCTCGTGCTCCCGGAGCCGAACGACACCGACTCCTCGGCACTCGCAACCGCGCGCCTCGCGGCACTCGCACGAACTTACCCGCGACAGTCCGAGGACTACCCCGAATGGGAGGCACGCGGCGAACTCGTCGGCCGGGTGCAGAAGTCGTTCGCGACCGCCACGCGACACTTCCACAAACTGCTCGCGGTGAAGGACACGGTCGAGGAGTGGAGCGCATTGGGTGCGTCGCTCGCGGACCCGAAGTTCCGCGACTGGGGCAAGCTTCTTCAGTTGTTCGCGCGGCTCGAAGACCCGTCCCGGCCGGACCCGGTCGCGGACCTCGCGAAGTTCCTCCGCGACCTCGACAAGAAGGCGTTCGACCTCGACCTGCAGGGCTTCGAGCTGGCTATTCCACTCGACCTGAAGTTCGACCGCGTGGCGCCTGACGGCCAATTCACGGTCACCGTAACGCACGCGAACCAGATGTCGGACGTGGCGAAGTTCACGGTCGGTAAAGGCGTGATTCGCAAAGGTCCGCTTCGCGATTCGATGGTGTACGCGCTCGCGCCCGACGGCAACACGAAGTTGGCGTACCGTGCCGGCGACGGTTTGCGTGCGGAACTCCGGATGAAGGTCGGCACGCGTGACTTGAAGCTGGTGTGGGAAGCCGGGGCGACGAACACATTCCGCTTCGACCGGCTCACGCAGGAGCCGCGCCTGACGAAAGCGACCGACGGCACGGAACCCGCGACCGGCGTCGTACTCACGCTGACTGCGGGGAGCGTACCGAAGTTCCCCGTGCTGATGCCACCCGTGAAGTGAGCACACAAGTTCGGCTTTCGCCGGGCACCGATTTAGGTAAACTTCTCTAACCAGACTCCTTCTGCCCCCCTCGGGGCCGACGCTAACGAACGGCGCACGCCATGCACATTCAGGACATTTTCGCCCAGCACCGGACCACGTTCAGTTTCGAGTTCTTCCCGCCGAAGACCGACGAAGCCAGCGAAGAACTGTACCGCACCATCGCGTCCATGCAGCCGCTACAGCCGTCGTTCGTATCGGTCACCTACGGCGCCGGCGGGTCCACTCGCGACCGCACACACGATCTCGTCGTCCGGATCGAGCGCGACACCAACCTCACCGCAGTGTCGCACCTCACCTGCGTCTGCCACGCACTTCCCGAAATGACCAGCATCCTCGACCGCTACGCGGCCAGCGGCATCGAGAACATCCTCGCGCTCAGCGGCGACCCGCCCAAGAACATCGCGCACGACCGCGAGAAGGACGCGTTCCGGTACGCGGAGGAACTCGTGCGGTTCGTCCGCTCGCGGTCCGGGCCGAACGGCCGTGGGTTCGGGGTCGGCGTCGCGGGGTTCCCCGAAGGACACCCCGGGTGCCCGAACCGGCTCCAGGAAATGGACAACCTGAAGCGCAAAGTTGATGCGGGCGCGGACTACATCTGCACGCAATTGTTCTTTGAGAACCGCGACTTCTACGACTTCCGCGAGCGCTGCGACCTGGCCGGTATCAAGGTGCCGATCATCGCGGGTATCATGCCGATCACGTCGAAGTCGGGGATGGTCCGCATGGCCGAACTCGCGGCCGGCGCGCACTTCCCCGCGAAACTCCTCCGCGCCGTCGATCGCTGCGCCGACGACAACGCGGTCCACCGTGTCGGCGTCAGTTGGGCGACGGAGCAGTGCGCGGACCTGCTGCACAACAACGTCCGAGGGATTCACTTCTACACACTCAACCGCTCCGACGCGACGCGCCAGATTTTCCAGAACCTCGGCGTCGAAAACTCGATCGCGCTGCGCGCGGGGTGAGTCTCTTGTAGGGTGAGTCAAGGCTTTGCGCAGGCCCATCATTGCGACACCAACAACGAATGACCCCATAACTTTAGCTCAGCGCTGGTGGGCCTGCGCAAAGCCTTGACCCACCCTACAAGAAGAAAACCATGCTTCGCACAACCCTCCTCCTTGCGCTGCTCCTCGCCACCACACTCACCGCGTCGGCGCAGCCGAAAGCCGAAACCATCACTTCGAAAGGCGGCGTGGTGGTGTGCGTCTCGCCGCCCGCGGCCGACGTGGGGCTGAACACACTTAGGAGCGGAGGGAACGCGGTCGATGCCGCGGTCGCGACCGCGTTCGCGATGGCCGTGACATGGCCCGAAGCCGGCAACATCGGCGGCGGCGGGTTCATGATGATCGCCCCACCCGGCAAAGACCCAACGTGCATCGAGTACCGCGAAACCGCACCCGCTTCCGCGAAAGTCGATCTGTTCGCCGATGCCAAAGTGACGTGGCTGAACCACAAAGCAGCCGGCGTCCCGGGCACCGTGCGCGGCCTCGCGCTCGCGCACAAGAAGTACGGCAAGCTCGAATGGGAAACACTCGTGATGCCCGCGGTGGAACTTGCGGAGAAGGGCTTCACCGTGAACGCGGCGCTCGCGGTCGGCTTGAACCGCGTCCTCGCGGACAAGCTCACGACCAACGCGGAATTCAAGCGCGTCTACGGCAAGCCCGATGGCAAACCGTGGAAAGCCGGTGACACGCTCGTGCTCAAAGACCTCGGCCGCACATTGCGGTTCATCGCGGAGAAAGGCGCCGACGCGTTCTACACCGGCGAACTCGCGGAGTTGGTCGAAAAGGAGATGAAGGCCGAAGGCGGCTTGATCACGAAAGCGGATTTGGAAGCGTACAAAGCCAACGAGCGCAAACCAATTCACACGACGTTCCGCGGGTACGATGTCTACGGCCCACCACCGCCGAGTTCCGGCGGTGTCGCACTCGCGGAGATGCTCAACATCCTCGAAACGTTCGACCTCAAGAAGCACAGCCGCTATTCGCCGGAAACAACGCACCTCATGATCGAAGCGATGAAGCGCGCCTACGCCGACCGCGCCCGGCACCTCGGCGACCCGGACTTCACCAAGATTCCCGACGAGCTCACGACGAAGGACTACGCGAAGAAGCTCGCGGCGACGATCGACCCGAAGAAGGCAACCCCAAGCGCCGACCTCGCACCCGAGATCGCGCTCGACAAGGTGAGCGACAGCACCACGCACTTCTCGGTGATCGACAAGGACGGTCTCGCGGTGAGCAACACGTACACGCTGGAGAACAGCTACGGCAACCGCGTTGTGGTTCGCGGAGCGGGATTCATCCTCAACAACGAGATGACCGACTTCAACGCGCGCCCGGGCCTGACGACCCGCCTCGGCGGCATCGGCACGAAGCCGAACCTGATAGCGCCGGGCAAGCGCATGTTGTCGTCGATGACGCCAGTGATCGTGCTGAAAGACGGCAAGCCGGTGCTGATTACTGGCAGCCCCGGCGGGCGCACGATCATCAACACGGTTCTGTGCGTTGTGCTGAACGTCACCGAGTACGGCATGACGGTCGCGGAAGCGGTGAGCGCGCCGCGCCTCCACCACCAGTGGTTCCCGGACGCGGCGCGGTTCGAGGGCGTGAAAGACTTCCCAGAGTTGGTGGCGAAGCTGAAGCCGCTCGGCCACACCGTGACGGAAGCGCGGCAAGGCGACGCGCACTCCATCGGGGTCGACCCCAAGACCGGGGTGAGAACCGGGGCCGCCGACAAGCGACTGGATGGGAAAGCTGTGGGCGAGTGAGTCTGTCTGCCGCTTGCGGCAGAAAACAGGGTCACAATAACTCCCGGCCCAGCCCTTCCTTCTTCGCGGCCTCGACGATCTTCACCGCGAGCGCGATGTCTTCGATCCCCAACCCAAGCGACTTGAACACCGTCACGTCCTGCGGCGACTCGCGCCCGGGGTAACGGCCCACGAACAACGGCGCGAAATCGAACACGTCGCCCCACTGGAACACACCGGCCTTCATCGGCTCCACGAAGTCGCCAGCCTCCAACTTCGCCTGCTCCTTGCTGTCCACACACACCACTTGCGCGCGGCGGAACACCTCGACGTCGGTTTCCATCTTGCCGATGAAGTTCGAGCCGATCAGGTTCAGGTGCTGACCCGCACTCACCCACTCGCCGAACAGCACCGGTTCGCGGGAGCTGGTCGCGGTCACGACGATGTCCAAGCCCTTCGCTGCTTCCTCGGGCTTCGCCACCGGCACGACCGCGACTCCGGTTTCTTGCGTCATCTGCGCCGCGAACGCTTGACGCCGGTCTGCATCGCGGCCGTACACGAACGCCTTCTTGATGGTCCGCACCTTGCACATCGCGAGTAGTTGCGTGCGGGCCTGCTTCCCCGTACCGAACACCCCCACCGTACTCGCATCGGTGCGGGCGAGCTTCTTCGTCGCGACGCCGCTCGCGGCGCCGGTGCGGAACTGCCCGAGCAAATCAGCTTCGAGGATCGCGGTGATGCCGCCGTACTTCGGGTCGAACAGCGTGACGTGAAACTGCGTGCCTGTCTTCGACGTGGTGTAGGCCTTGAAACCGATCGCGCCGAGCGACTTCGCCGCTGCTGGCAACACGTGGAGCATCACGTGGTCGGTCTGACACCGCTGCCGCGGGTTGTTCACGGCCTCGTCAAGCGCGAGCTTGCGGAACGCCGCGGACACCGTCTCCAGCGCGAGATCCATCGTGACGACACGCGCGACATCCGCTTCGGTCAGGTACAGGATGGACATGATGCACTCCTGCGAACCCCGGCCCTACGGCCGGGGGGGGTGTTCAGGCGGGGTGAGGGCTGGCACGCGCTCCGGGCGTGCCGCCCCGGCCTTTCGGCCGGGGGGCGCCTACTTCCCTGTGTTGAGCCATTCCTTGAGCTTCGCGAGGCCGGCTTCGATCGTCGCGCGGTTGGTCGCGAACGACATCCGCACGAAGCCTTCCGCACCGAACGCGACACCCGGCACCAGGTTCACATGCGCCTGTTCCAATAGTGCGCCGCAAAACGTCAGCGAGTCGGTTACGACCGTGGTGCCAAACGTCTTGCCGAAGTACGCGGACACGTCGAAGAACGCGTAGAACGCGCCCTCGGGCGCCGGCATCTTCACCGCGGGGATCGCGTTCAGCAGGCCGAGCGTGAGTTCGCGCCGACCCGCAAACTCCTTCCGCATTTCCGCGACGCACTCTTGCGGTCCGTTCAGCGCGGCCACGAGCGCGGCTTGTGACACGCTACTCGGGCAACTCGTCTCCTGGCTCTGGATCGTGTCCATCGCCTTCACGACTGCGGTCGGTGCAATGGCCCAGCCCATCCGCCAACCAGTCATCGCGTAGCTCTTGCTCGCGCCGCTCACGGTGATGGTGCGGTCCTTCAGCCACGGGCGCAGCGTCGCCACGCACGTTGGCTTCGCGGCGCCGTAGATGAGTTGTTCGTAAATCTCGTCGCTCAGAATGGCAGCGTCCGTGGTATCCATCGCGTCCACGATCGCTTCGAGTTCGGTTCGCGAGTAGACCGTGCCGGTTGGGTTGCACGGCGAGTTGAGCATCAACATTCGCGTGCGCGGCGTAATCGCGGCACGAAGTTGCGCCGGCGACATCTTGAAGCCGCTCTCTGGCGTGGAGTTCACCAGTACCGGCGTCGCGCCGGTCATGCTCACGAGGTCGGAGTAACTGACCCAGTACGGCGTCGGGATGATGACCTCGTCGCCCGGCCCGACGGTCGCGGCGAGTGCGTTGTGCAGCGAGTGCTTCGCACCATTAGAAACGATGACGTTTTCAGGACCGCAGTCGAGGCCGTGGAACGACTTGTACCAGTTCGCGATGGCGACCTTTACTTCCGCGGTGCCGGCGGTCGGCGTGTAGTGAGTCTGACCACCCAGTGCGGCTTTCTCGGCCGCGTCGCAAATGTGTTTCGGCGTGTTGAAATCAGGTTCACCGAGACTGAAGTCGAACACCTTCACGCCGGCCGCCTTCAGTTGACGGGCCTTCGTCCCCGCGGCTATTGTGGCGGACGGCTTCACGGAATTAGCCAACTGCGAAATGCGGATCATGTCGCGGACTATCCTGAAACGAGGTAGGAGCGGACCTTGAAAACTCACGCAGTTTCATCGTACCGGATTCGCGGCGTGCTGGAATCCCCTAACACCGCAGAAGCAGGAATGCACGTCGCGCAGTTCGTGCAGCGTTACCCACCGGCGCTGGGTGGTTCGGAAGCGTATACGGCGCGATTGTGCGAGTACCTCGCCGCGCGCGGCGACCGTGTGAGCGTGTGGACCACCGATGCGATTGAGTTGGGGGAAATGTGGGGCGCGAAGAACCTCTCCCCCCAACCCCCTCCCCTAAGAAGGGAGGGGGAGGAAGTCATTGAGAATCAAGACGCGTATCCGGCGCGCGTTGGCTTTTCTCCCCCTCCCTTCTTAGGGGAGGGGGTTGGGGGGAGAGGTTGTCTTCGCCTCACGCACTACCCTCCCCTGCACTTCCCCGCGCGCCGGTACATCCTCAAAGCGTTCTCGCTCCTTCCACGACGCCGGTGGCAATGCCTCACGATGCCGTGCAACCCTATCTGCCCCGCGATGTGGCGCGCCGCCGGCCGGTATGCCGGCCCACTGGACGCGGTCCACGCGACCGCGTTCCCGTACTCGTTCCCGATCGCGTGCGGCCTGAAACTCGCGCGCCGCCGCGGGGTGCCGTTCCTGCTCACGCCGTTTCTGCACCTCGGCGACGCGACCGACCCGCACGACCGCACACGCGCACAGTACACCGCACCGCACCTGCGCTGGCTGCTGAAGCAAGCGGATCGCGTATTCGTGCAAACCCGTGCGGAGCGCGACACCGCGCTGTCACTCGGTGTCGCCACGGAAAAGCTCGTGCTACAAGGGCTGGGCGTCGAGCCTGGCGAATGCACCGGCGGCGACCGCGCCGCCGTGCGTGCCGCGTGGGGCTTCGCAGACGAAGAAGTGGTGATCGGGCACCTCGCGAACAACAGCGCCGAGAAAGGCACCATCGAGCTGCTGCACGCGGCGGAACGCGCGTGGTCCGCAGGCGCGCGTTTGCGGGTCGTGCTGGCCGGACCTGAGATGCCGAACTTCATTTCCTTCTGGAACACGTTCCGCCCGAAAGAGCGTGTGACGCGTCTGGGCGTACTTAGCGCCGAGCAGAAGCGCGACTTCTTCGCGGGGATCGACTGCTTCGCGCTGCCGTCGCGCTGCGACTCGTTCGGGTTGGTGCTGCTGGAAGCGTGGGCGAACGCGAAGCCAAACTTGGTGTACCGCGCCGGCGGTCCCTCGGAGATCGTGCGCCAAGAAGTCGATGGGCTTCAGGCCGCGTGCGGCGACGTCGCGGGACTCGCCGCACAACTTGGGCGATTGACGGCGGATGCCGGGTTGCGCCGGCGGCTCAGTGACAACGGGCTGTCACGTGTCGCCACCGAGTTCAGATGGGAGGACAAGTTGGAGTTGGTGCGAAAGACGATGCGAGAAGTGGGCGCCGAATTCCGTCAGATCGTGTAATCCGGCTCGAAGATTCGCGCGGTTTTCGGTGTGACGAACACGGTTTCGTTTTGCTTGAGCGCGAGCGCGCGGTAGCGGTCGGGCGTGATGTCCACGTTGATCATCAGGCCGAAGTCTTCGGCGAGCAACCTAACCTTCACGACCGACCCAGCGGGGTTGATGTGAACGATCTTGCCGAGCAGACAATTCCCGCCTTCGGCGGTGCGCGAGATGTCGAGTTCGTGCGGGCGGATGTAGGCGTCGGTGCGGCCATTCTCGTTCGCGCCGAACAGCTTCGCGGGCAGTTCCACGGTTCCAGTTTCACCGAGCAGCGCACGCCCGCCTTCCACGCGAACCGGCAGCTTGTTCACGTTGCCGAGGAAGTCCATCACGAACTCGTTCTTGGGGTGTTCGAACACCGTGATCGGCGTGCCATACTGCTCGACCTTGCCCTTGTTCAGCACCACCACGCGGTCGGCCACCTCGAACGCTTCCTCCTGGTCGTGCGTGACGAAGATGCTCGTGACGTGTTTCAGTTCGCCGTGCAACCGGCGGAGCCAGTCGCGGAGTTCGGCGCGCACCTTCGCGTCGAGCGCACCGAACGGTTCGTCGAGGAGCATCACCTTCGGTTCGGGCGCGAGCGCGCGGACCAGCGCGATGCGCTGCTTCTGGCCACCGGACAGGTTAGCGGGGTACTGCTCGGCCTTTTCTTCGAGCCGCACGAGGTGGAGCATTTCCTTCACGCGCTCGCGGATCTTTGGCTCCGGCCACTTACGCACGCGCAGCCCAAACGCGACGTTCTCGAACACGGTCATGTGCCGGAACAGCGCGTAGTGCTGGAACACGAACCCGACGTTGCGGTCGCGAGCGGAGTGGCTCGTGATGTCGTCGTCGCGGAAATGCACGGTGCCGGAGTCCGGCACTTCCAGGCCCGCGATCACGCGCAGAAGCGTGGTCTTGCCGGACCCAGAGGGACCGAGCAGCGCGACCAGTTCCCCGGCCGGGCAATCGACGCTCACGTTGTCGAGCGCGGTGAAGGCGCCGAACCGCTTCGTCACATTCTGGGCTGTTATCGACATAAACACGGGTCGATCGCGTCGGGCGCAGGGCTTCCGCCCGGTGCTACAAACGGCGACCCCTCCGGGGTGCAAGATAAATACCCGCGCGCCGGCCACCGGTTTTTCCGCCCCGGATGGGGCCTCCGTTTGTAGCACCGGGCAGAAGCCCTGCGTGGCCAGTATTCAAGGCGTGTTCTCCACGGCGGAACTCTTTTTCCGCCCTTCTACCCAGACCTTCAGCAACAGCGTGACGACGGCGAGCATCGTCAGCACGGACGCGAGCGCAAACGCGGCCGGGCTGTTGAAGTCCTGAAACAGCACTTCCACTTGCAGCGGCATCGTGCAGGTTTCGCCCGCGATTCGGCCCGACACGACATACACCGCACCGAACTCGCCCATCGCGCGAGCGTTGCACAGGATGACGCCGTACAGCAGCCCCCATTTGATGTTCGGCAACGTGATGCGCCAGAAGATCTGCCACCCGTTCGCTCCGAGACTCAACGCCGCGAGTTCTTCGTCCGGGCCGATGGCTTCCATCACCGGGATCAGCTCGCGCGCGACGAACGGCAGGGTCACGAACGTGGTCACGAGCACAAGCCCCGGCACGGTGAACAGCACACGCAACCCGTTCGCTTCGAGCCACGGCCCGAACACGCCCCACCCCGCGAAGAGGAGCACGAACATCAACCCCGCGACGATCGGCGACACAGAAAACGGCACGTCGATGAGCGTGACGAGGAGCGTGCGCCCGCGGAACTGGAACCGCGTAATCGCCCACGCCGCCGCGACCCCGAACACGAGGTTGCACAGCACCGCGAGCGGCGCGACCATCAGCGTGAGCAGCACGGAATGTCGCGTGTCTGCGTCGCCGGTGAGGTTGTTCCAGTACGCCCCAAGCCCGTCCGCGAGCGCCTCCGCGAACACGCTGATAACGGGGATCACGACCAGCACGGTCATCGCTAGCAGCGCCAGCGACGTGAGCGTGACACGAACCCACAGCGGATCGCTGCGGCGTGAGTTGCGTGTCGGACCATCGGTTGGAGTGAGAGCCATTTGTCACCCGCTCCACTTCCGGGAACGGGCTTCGAGGCGGTTGATGAATACGAGCATCACAAATGACGCCGCGAGTAGCACGGTCGCGATCGCGGTCGCTTCGCGGTAGGAGTTCGGCCGGCCTTCTTCGAGTCGACTGACGATCAGGAACGCGGCGATTTCCGTCTTGAACGGCATGTTGCCGGACACGAAGACCACGCTGCCGTACTCACCCAAGCCGCGCGCGAACGCGAGCACGAACCCCGTGAGCAAGCCCGGGAGCAGCGCCGGGAACGTGACCCTGCGGAACGTCTGCCAGCGAGACGCGCCGAGCATCCCAGCGGCCTCTTCCGCTTCCGCGTCGAGAGCGCCCAACACCGGTTGAAGTGTCCGCACGACGAACGGAAACCCGATAAACACCAAGACCAACACGACCGCGAAGCGCGAATACGCACCTTCGATTCCGATCGGCACGAGGAACCGACCGAGCCACCCGTTCGCGACGTACAGGTTCGAGAACACCAACCCCGCGACCGCGGTCGGCAGCGCGAACGGCAGATCGACGAGCGCGTCGAAGGCGCGCTTGCCGGGAAACTCGTATCTCACCAGTACCCACGCGATGAGCAAGCCGAGGATCGCGCTGATACACGCGGCGAGGAACGAGGCGCCGAACGTGAGCGCATACGCGGCTCGGGCGCGTTCGGTCCACACCGCAGCACGGAACTGATCCCAACTGAGTTGCGTCGCGGTCACCACGCACGCGCCTAGCGGTATAATCACCAGCACGCTCAGGTACAGGAGCGTGAAACTGATGCTCAACCGGTAGCCGGGCAGAATTCGCGGGTTCGCCTGTGCCATCGCTGTCTGATTTACGACCGTGCGCGGCGATCTACAACTTCGGCCATGAACTTTGTCACGTTAACGACGAGTGAAGAGTCATTCTATGGGAAAGAAGGCCCCGGGACCCACGCCGGAAGGAAGCCCAGCACCCGCGAGGAAGTTCCCTTTCTGGATCCTCCCCACGATCCTCCTTGCGGGTCTCGGGGTTGGCTTGTTCGCGATTGGTTGGAACGCGGACTCCGACCCGCTGCCCGACGCGGACACCGCGCCGCCGGAGATGGTCGCCGTTCCCGGCGGCACCTTCTGGATGGGCCGTGACGACCCCACCGACCAGCGCACGCGGGACGAGCAACCCGTTCACGAGGTCACGGTCGCAGCGTTTCAGATAGACGCGACCGAGGTCACGGTGGGTCAGTACGCCAAGTTCGTGAAAGAGACGGGGTACGTCACGATTTCGGAGCGAGTCCCTGACGCGCGGAAATACCCGGACGCGGACCCGGCGTACCTGAAGCCCGGTTCCGCGGTGTTCACCCCGATGGAAGCCGATCTCGGTGGTCCGCCGGTGTGGTGGCGCTACGTGCCCGGCGCGAACTGGCGGCACCCGGAAGGGCCGAATAGCTCAGCCAAGGGGAAAAAGAGTTACCCCGTGGTGCAAATCACGTGGGACGACGCGATCGCATACGCGAAGTGGGCCGGCAAGCGCCTCCCGACGGAAGCCGAATGGGAATGGGCCGCGCGCGGCGGGTTGGACCGCAAACCCTACTGTTGGGGCGACGCGAAGCCGGGCGAAGGCGGAAAGTGGCACGCGAACGCTTACCAGGGCAAGTTCCCGGAGGTGGACGCGGGCGAAGACGGGTTCGCGGGTCTCGCGCCGGTGAAGAGCTTCCCGCCCAACGGCTACGGTCTGTACGACATGAGCGGGAACGCGTGGGAGTGGTGTTCGGACTGGTACGATCCGGGCTACTACGCGGTCGCACCGAAGGAGAACCCGCCGGGACCGGCAACCGGTCCGCTTGTCGAGGGCGAACGACAACCGCAACGGGTCCGGCGCGGTGGTTCGTTTCTGTGCGACGACAAGTATTGTCGGCGCTACGTGCCAAGTGCGCGCGACAAGAACCCCGCCGACAGTTGCGCCAACCACACCGGTTTCCGCTGCGTGAAAGACGCGAGGTAAGAACCGCGCCGCGCGGCTCGGCTTGACCCGGTTCCGTGGTCCGAACTATCCTGCCCGGTCACGGAACCTCCGTACAGGGGCGGCACATGAAAATCGGCATCGACCTGCGCCGGGTCGAGTTGGGCGAAACCGGCGGTCTCACCCAATGGCTTCGCGGCACACTCAACGCCGTCTTCGAGCGCGACACACGCAACACCTACGTCCTCTTCACCACCATCTTCAACTACCATCTGTTCCCCGAGTCGTGGTCGAACGTCAGCCGCCGCACGATCTCCGTGCCGCGCTACTACGACGAGTTGCAAGACCACGTTACCTACAACGACGACTTCGACCTCATGTTGCGATGCGACCCGGGTGGCGCGCTCACGCGGTTCCCACCGAACCGGCAAATCGTGTGTATCCCGGACTGGCAATACGAAAAGCACACCGAGTTGCTCGACCCGACCCAGTTACGCGAACGACGGCTCGCGGCCCGTGCGTACCAGAGCGATGCCGGGGCCATCGCGACCCCCACCGAGACAACGCACCGCGAAGTCCTTGCTGACCCGTGGACGACCATCGACGACGTGTTCCTGATGCCCACCGACGCACCCCCACTCGCCGCCGACGCGCTACTCGCGGCGTTCGAGCGTGTCGTGGATCGCGCGAACACACCTGCCGCACACGTTCGCGTGTCCACCCCGCCCACCGTCTCGATCGTCACCCCGTCGTTCAACCAGGGCGGGTTCATCCGCCAAACAATCGAGAGCGTTCTGACGCAGGACTACCCGCACATCGACTACCGCGTGACCGATGGCGGCTCGACCGACGACACGGTCGCGATTCTGAAGAGCTACGGCGACCGCGTGAAGTGGGTGTCCGAGAGAGACCGCGGTCAGACGCACGCGATCAACAAGGGCATGGCCGAAGCGACCGGCGAGATTCGCGCGTACCTGAACTCCGACGACCTGCTACGCCCAGGCGCGGTGAGTCGCGTGGTGGATCACTTCCGCGCGCGACCCTCATGCGACCTCGTGTACGGGCGTGACGCGATCATCGACGCCGAGGGCGCATACCTCGGGATGTATCCGACAGCCGAATACTCCTTCGAACGGCTCGTGGAAAACTGCTGCATCAGTCAACCGGCCGCGTTCTGGCGGAAACGGCTCGCGGACCAGATCGGCCCGTTCGACGAGTCTCTGAAACTGGTGATGGACTTCGAGTACTGGCTCCGCGCGGGCTGCAGCGGGGGCGTTCTGGAACACATCACGGACGTGCTCGCGCAGACCCGCATCCACCGACAGTCGAAGTCGAGCGGCAGCGGCAAGGCAGAAACGCACCGCCGCACGTTCTACAAGGAACTATTCGACGTGTCGTTTCGTCACGCGGGGTACGTGAGTTCGCGCTACGTCCACAACTGGCTGTACTCGTCGGTGTTGAACCCGCGTCCCTGGACGCGCGCATACGACGATTTGATGCTCCGCATCTGCCAGCGGTGGTATCACCATCGGTTCCGCTGTGGTCAGAGCCGGTGGATGGTGGCGCGGTCGATCTTCGGCGACGAGTGGTGGTTGGTGGTGCGTCGGTTGCTTCGCCCCCTCGACCCGCGACGGTTGTTCCGCCCCCGCGCGATCCCACTCGTGGCGTTAGAGTCGGACCTGTGGCTCGGGCCGGAACTGACAGTCGCACACGGCGGCGGCCCGCTGCGGCTCACGGGCGTGCCGTCCCGCGACTCAGTCCTACGCGTGTTCCGTGGCCCAAACGAAGTGGCTGCGGTGCCGCTAAAGGGCGACGAACCGACCGATGTGTGCGTGGACGTGCCGCCCGGCCCGCCGACCGCGCCGCTCCGCCTCGTGTTCTCGGACTCGGAACTGCTCCCGGACGGCCGCGCGGTGTCGTTCAAGCTACTCGGCACGACGCTATTCACCGAACGCGATGTGGCTTAGCCCGGCAATTTCCCCAGCAAGTTCACCATTTCAATCGCGCAGACGGCGGCCTCGAAGCCCTTGTTTCCGGCCTTCGCACCAGCGCGGTGAAGCGCTTGTTCGAGCGTGTCGCATGTCAGCACGCCGAAGATCACGGGCACACCGCACGCGAGGGCCGCTTGTGCGATGCCGCTTGTGGCGGCGCCCGCGACGTGGTCGTAGTGGTCGGTGTCACCACGAATCACGCAGCCGAGACAAATGACGGCCGCGTACTTCCCGGTTTTGCCGAGCTTCTGGGCGACGAGAGGAATCTCGTAAGAGCCTGGAACGCGGACGAGATCAATGCGGTCGGCACTCACGCCATGTCGGGCGAGCGCGTCGGTCGCGCCAGCGACGAGTTGATCAACGATGAACCCGTTAAACCGGGCCGCGATCAGCACGAACCGCCCGGCCGGGGAAGAGAAGTCACCTTCGTAGATCATGGAAAGTGAGCGTGGTTAGTGTGGATGAGTGAAGAAGTCACCGTACTTCGTACTCTCTCTCACACTAGCCGTTCGCACTACTTCGGCCACTTCACCGCCGGCAGAAAGTCGGTCACGTTGGGGTCGCGGGGTTGTTGCGACCCCAGTCCGGGATGCGTGTCATCGAGTCCGGGCGCCAGTGCCGCAAGCGCAACCGCAAAGTCGTCCGCGGTCGGGCGCCGGTCTGGATCCCACGCGAGCGCCTGTTCGAGCAGGGTCGCGAGTTCCACGGGTGCGCCGGGCCGGAACTGTTGGATCGGGCGAGGGCGCGGGTTAAGCGTCAGCCCGGCTGCGATCTGGCGTTCTTGCTCCTTTGTCCACGGCGACGCACCGCAAACCGCTTCGTACAGCACTGCGCCCAAGCTGTACACGTCGGCGCGCCCGTCGTCCGGGCTGCCGCGAACCCGCTCCGGGGCGACAAACCGCGGAGTGCCCAGGTACTCGCCGGCGCGCGTGAACTGTTCGCCCGAACTCTGCGGGCCGGCGAAGAACTTCGCGATGCCGAAGTCCACCACCTTCACCACCTCCTGTCCGTCGATGTCGTAGTGGAGGAATACGTTGTCCGGCTTGATGTCGCGGTGAACGATGCCCTGTCGGTGCGCCGCGGCCAGCACGTCGGCGACGGTGGACCCAATGATCGCGGCGCGACGCAGCGCGAGCGGACCGATCGCGTCGAGTTCGCGCGCGAGCGACCGGCCGCGAAGCAGCTCCATCGCCAGGAACGCGACCCCGCCAAACGACACGCCCGAATCGAATACGCGAACCGCGCTCGGGTGGCCGATGCGCGCGGCCGTCGCGCCTTCTCGCAGGAACCGCTGAAGTTCGAGCGACGAGTCGTTGCCCGGGACCGGGCGGAACACCTTCACCGCGATGGGCACATCGAGCGTAAGGTGCCGGCCCCGAAACACGACCCCAAAACCACCGGAGCCGAGTTCCTCGTCGAGCCGGTACTTGCCGTCGAGCACCGTACCGGGAAGCACCTTCGCGTAGGCTGCGAACACGCGGTCCGCTTGCCGATGTGCGGCCACGAGGTCGGTGTTCGCAGCGACGAGTAGTTTGTTGGTTTCTTCCAACTCGGAGGTGCGCAGTTTGATGAGTCCTTCCAACCCGTCGATGAGTCTGACGTTCTCCAGCGCAACGGCGGTGGTATCCGCGAGCGCCTGGAGCAGCCGTACCTCTTCGTCGGTGGGTCGGCGTTTCGTGGCCCAAAACGTACCGATGGCGCCGATTGGGTCCGTGGTGCGGATCGGCACCATGACGAGGCTTTTAACGAACGTTGGTTGGTACGTGGCGGGCGGAACGCGGTCGTCGGTGAACACGTCCTCGATGACTGCGGGGTTGCGGTTGAGCATGGCCCACCCGCCGATGCACGCGGCCATGGGGAACCGCTGACCCTTCCACAGCGGACCGATGGCGTCTTCATCGACGTAGTGACACTGTTCGTTGTCACAAAGGACGAACGTAGCGCCGTCGGCGTCGGTGAGCCGTCGGGCGGCGTGCCGAACGATGTCTTGAATGCCTTGAATTGTGCGTGCCTGCGAGAGTTGCTGGATGACCTCGACGAGATCGGCCATGCGATCGGGCGCGGCGGTGAGCGGCTGGTTCGCGTTCATGGCGGGCACTCCGGGCGCTCGGCGGAACTGCAATATTAGAGTCGCGCCCGTGCCGGTTACAACCGCACCTTCGGAAGCGTGCCGGTTAGCGGTTCACCTCGCGTGGCGCTGGCGCGACGGGAACCACTGGCGGCAACTTCGCGAGCGACGGCGCCCACCTCTTTGGATCGAGCCTCGCCGCTTCGGTCAGCGCAACTCGCGCACCGGGGATGTCACCGGATTCACGGAGCGCCACTCCCAACATCGCGTGAACGTTGGGAAACTTCGGGTCGGCCTTGATCGCCTCGCGTGCGTAGGCAATCGCCTCCGCGTACTTCTTCTGCTGAAGGTAGATTGCGCCCAGGTTGTAGTGGGTTGGGGCGTGTTTGGGGTCGTGTTTGATGGCTTCCTTGTACGCTGCGATGGCACCGTCGATGTCGCCATTGCCCTTCAACACGACGCCCAGGTTGTTGTGGGCTGGGGCGTGTTTGGGGTCGTGTTTGATGGCTTCCTTGTACGCTGCGATGGCACCGTCGATGTCGCCATTGCCCTTCAACGCAACGCCCAGGTTGTTGTGGGCTAAGGCGTGTTTGGGGTCGCGTTTGATGGCCTCCTTGTACGCCACGATGGCACCGTCCACGTCGCCCTTGCCGTGCAACACGACGCCCAGGCTGTAGTGGGCTGGGACGAGTTTGGGATCATGTTTGATGGCCTCCCTGAACGCCGCGATGGCCCCGTCGATGTCGCTCTGACTCTTCAACGCGGCACCCAGGTTGTTGTGGGCGGCGGCGTATTTCGGATCGTGCTTGACGACCTCCTTGTACGTCACGATGGCCTCGTCGATGTCGCCCTTCTCATACAACGCGACGCCCAGGTTGTTCCAGACGGCGAGGTTTTCCGGCCGCAGCGCGCGAGCCGCCTCGTACGGACCGATCGGTTGACCCTCCTTGCGATTCTCCGCGTGCCACAGTCCAAGTGCGAAGGCGAGTTCAAACTCCGTCGGGTGTTTCGCGCGAG
>CAMDQN010000038.1 GCA_945905925.1 Singulisphaera sp. GP187 | reverse complement strand
GCCGCGATCGGCGCGCCGTTGACGAACCGCGCGAGGTCGTCGGCCAGTTCGCCCGCGGTCGCGTACCGGTGTGCAGGCTCCTTCGTCAGACACTTCGCCACAATGATGTCGAGGTCACGCGGCAGCCCACGCACCCGGATCCGCAATGCCGTCGGCTCGGCCGAGGTGATCTGACTCAGAATCTCGTCTTCCGTGTCGCCGTCGAACGGCCGCACACCGGCAACGCACTCGTAGAGGATGACCCCGAGCGCCCACACGTCCGCTTGTGGGCCGACGAACTTCGCACGCCCAGCGGCCTGCTCGGGCGCCATGTACGGCGGCGTCCCCATCAACGCCTGTGTCCGGGTCAAGTCGTTGCTGAGGCGTTTCGCCAGCCCGAAGTCGGTGACCTTCGGTTCACCGTCCTCGTCGAGTAGCACATTGCCGGGCTTCATGTCGCGGTGGACGATGCCCAGTTCGTGAGCCGCAGCGACCCCGCGCGCGATCTTCTCCAACAACACGGCCGCCTCGTCCGACGGAATAACCGTGCGGACCCTTTGCTTCTCCTTTTTCTCGCCCCGAAGCCGGTCGGCGAGCGATCCGCCGCGGAGGTACTCCATCGCCATAAAGGGGCGGGCCACGTCCTTGCCCAACTCGAACACCTGAACCACGTGCGGGTGACGCACCGCCGCCATCACCTCCGCTTCCGCCCAGAACCGAGCCACGAACTCCGGTCGCGTCTCCGTCGCACGAAGCGTCTTGAGCGCCACCTCGCGTTTGAGCTTCAGGTCGAGCGCCAGGTACACCGTGCCCATCCCGCCTTCGCCGATCTGACGCAGCACCTCATAGCCGGGGATCGCCAGTGCCAGCACCGGAGCCGTCGGCTCGAACGCCGCCGCCACGCGAGCCTGATCGTCGGGCGATTGAGCCACCGTTCCCAGCAGCAGCGGTTCGTTCTCGTCGGTGGGCATGGGCGTCCTCCCGAGTTACCGGTCTGATTTCTTGCGCGAACACACACGCACCAGTCGGTATACTCTCACACTTCGCGCCATTCGCAAGACCCAAACCGCGACGCGCCAAATGGGGGTGTGGAGGTCTGGGCGCGGTTCGAGCGGTTCCACGCCCCACTTCGGTCGATCCGCGAACGGACCTGTTCTCACTCGGTGCCGTGCTGTACCACGCCGCGACCTGCGAGCGCCCTTGAATAGCAATTTCATCACCTTCGCGACGAGTCTGGACCGCAAGGCGGTGGCCGACTGCCACCTCAAAACTGCCGAGCGTCTCAGCGCTCTCGTCACGGCACATGGAGTGTGGCTACTACATTGTCAAAGTAGCCGATTCTAAATCGTTGACTGCCTCGTGTCGGTGCGTTACTATCCGGTACTTGGAAGAACCATCACGACGCACGACCGGAGCCGCGAGTGCTTCTCGGAAAGACAAAGACGGTGCAGTGGCGGATCACTGCCATCGTGCTCGCCACGTTCGGAATCACCTTCGCTGGGGCGGTCTTAGCCAGGCTCGGGGGATTGGCCACGCTGTGGGAGTGGCCTCCCGTACCCAGTAGTTGGTTTGGCGTCCTGTGCGGCGTGGTCGGCGGCACCATCGTGTTCTTTGAAATGGCCATCATCCTGCGCAAGCGGTTCCGCCGCATGCGACTGGGCCGCACCCGCGCCTGGATGCGGCTCCACATCTGGATGGGGCTGGTGTGCCTCCCTGTCATCCTGATCCACGCCGGGTTCGGGTACGGCGGGCCGCTCGCCGCCACAACGATGATCCTGTTCCTGTTGGTCACGTTCAGCGGAGTGTGGGGTCTCGTGATGCAACAGTGGCTCCCCCAGAAGATACTCGCGGACATCCCCGGAGAAACGATCGCGTCGCAGATCGACCGACTTGGCGAGTACCACGCGGACGAGGCCAAACGGGTCATCACGAGTTTGACGACCGTGCCACCGGAAGCGGAAGCCGCCGAACCGCTCATCAGCGGCCCGCTGAAGACCGAACTCGAAGCGTTCCGCGACGACGTGCTTCTGCCGTACCTTCAGGAAGGGCGGCACTCTCGGTCCCCGCTCACGGCTTCGGCGGAAGCCGAGCGCCGGTTCGCCCGACTCCGCGAGGCGGTGCCGCCCGAGGCCCGCGACGACCTCGACCGACTCCAGGAACTCGCCAACCTGCGGCGCCGCTGGGACTCGCAGGCCCAGCTCTACTTTTGGTTGCACAACTGGCAACTCGTCCACCTCCCGCTCTCCGTCGCGATGACCACACTCATGATCCTCCACGCGGTCCGCGCGCTGAAGTACTGGTAGGGAGTGTTTGGTCTTTGGTGTTTCGTGTTTTGCGTTTGGGCGTCCCCTTTTGCCCATTCGAGTTGCACTGCGAACACCAAACACTAAACACAAAACACCAAACACTGGGAAAGAGATGCCTCGCTCACCAAGTCGCGACCTGTCGGACCGGTTCACCGGGAAGCGCGGATACTTCCGCCGGCCGGACCCGCTCCGTCGCGGGAAGATCGCCCTCAGTTGGATCGCGCTGTTCGCCGCCGGTGCTTGGGGCGTGGTGGACGTTGCCAAACCGGCGCAGCGGGTCCAATACTCGCACTCGCACGGCCGGCTCGCCAACGTCCATACTGCGTTCGAATACAACTGCGAGGCGTGCCACAAGGCCCACGGGATCAGCGAACTCGGGCCGATTTCCGTGTTCAAAGCCCACGACCGGTGGCACGATCTGACGTGCGAGAAGTGTCACGGCGGACCGGTCCACCACGACTCCGCGAACACGGACGCGAAAAAGTTCCATAACCGCTGCTCCAACTGCCACCACGACCACAACGGGCGGCTCGGCTCTCTCGTCCGGCTCGCGGACAAGGACTGCAACCAGTGCCACGAGAACCTGGGCAAGTACCACGACGCGGCGAACTCAAAGGCCACCAAGCCGTACCAGAACAAGATCACCAACTTTGTGACGGACCACCCAGAGTTCCGGTCACTCGACATCGAAAAGAACCCGCGGACGCTCAAGTTCAGCCACGCGGTCCACATGACCGCGGGTCAGGCGTATGACCCGGGCCAAGCGGGCATGACGGTGGGCCAACTACGCAAGATCGGCGGCGGCGCGGCTGTCACCCGGTACGCACCTGCGGGCGCCACCGACGACACCAAAATTCAACTCAACTGCGTGTCGTGTCACGCGCTCGACTCCGGCATCGACACAACGGGTTTCCAGGACATCAAGAAAACGCTCGCGAAGGGCGACCCGACGCACTCACTGCTGCCGCCACGTACCGAGGGTGCGCACTTCCTCCCCGTGAACTTCGAGGTGCATTGCCGCTCGTGCCACCCGGTTCAGGCGAAGGAGGGTGTGAGTACGGTGGGTAAGGATCAATACCGTGTGGCACCGTTCGACGTGTCGCACCGGAAGCAGCCGGCTGATCTGGTTACCGAACTCCGGGCCGGCTACCTGCGGGGTCTGAGCGAGCGCGGGCACCCCGCGCTCAATCGCCCGCCGGAACTCGGGGGCAAACTCGATCCACAACCGAACGACCTGGCGCCGCGCACGCTCGGTCAGGAGGTCGATCGCCTCACCGCCGACGCAGAGGGAATCATGTTCAGCGGCGGGATCTGCGCGAAGTGCCACAAAATTGAACCGGGCGCCGACGCGAAGGCGAAGTTGCGTGTCGCAGTGGTCCCGGACCGCACCGTCTGGTTCAAGCACGCGAAATTCAACCACGCCTCGCACCGAGGAGCCACCTGCGCCACCTGCCACCCGGGCACGGACGCCGCGTACCTCGCCCCGACGGAAGCCGACAAGCCGGAACCGGTTCAGATCGTTGGCGTGAAAACGTGTCAGGCGTGTCACGCCCCACCCGGCACGACGGTGCTTCTACCCGACAACAAGGAGATCGTCGGCGGTGGCGCGCGGCACGCCTGCTCCGACTGCCACCGTTACCACAACGGCGACAACCCACTCCAGGGGCGCGGCGCTGTGGCACGCGACGCGGGCAAGCCGCTCACTCTGACCGAGTGGCTACAAGGCAAGACCAAGTAGCGATTTGTTCGAGGCGAACGGGACGCGTAAGCCACCCGTTAAACCCCGAAGTAACTGTTCGCGCTGAGCTTTAACAGGGGACCTACGCCCCCCCTCGCCACGTATGAAGGTTCTTCGATGATTGTTCAGCGGCTTCGCGACATCCAAAACCGGTTTGGCTTCCTCCCCGACAAGGAGCTGAAGGAACTCGCGCGCGAGATCGACGTGCCAATGTATCGGCTGGAGGAGGTGAGCAGTTTCTTCCCCGGCTTTCGGCTCGAACGCACCGACCCGCCCGATGTCGAGATGAAGGTGTGCCGCGACATGACCTGCCACCTGCGCGGGTCGGCGGCGCTCCTGAACGAGAAGACCGGGCTGCCGGTGCTCGCGGCCGAACTGTCAGAGCGCACCGGGAAGAAGGTGTGTGTCGAAGGCGTGTCGTGTCTGGGACGATGCGACCGCGCTCCGGCCGTGTGGGTCGAGAAGCGGCCCATGCCCGAACACGTGCATGCTTGGGTGTACGCCAACCGCCCCGGCTCGGACCTCGAAGAAGTTCTCACCGCGCTCGCGGAAGACCGCGAGCCGCCGATGGCAGACCCCGACGCCGAGTACGAACCACACACAAACATTAACCGCGGGCACGCGCTGCCCAAGGGCGTCGTCGCCGCCCCGGGCGAACCCTCGCCGCTCCGCGCCGCCGGATGGTCGCTCGACGTGTACGGGCGCCAGGGCTGGCCCCGCGACTACCGCGCCGTGAAGCGGTTCACCGACTATATCGCGAAGCTCATTCGGCCCATCGTGCCGCCGCCCCGCGAGATGGGCGGCAAAGACCTCGAAACTTACGTCCAGCGGTTCCACCCGCTGCTCTGGGAACTGAAGACCGCGAACCTGCTCGGTATGGGTGGTGCCGGCGCGCCCACGTACCAGAAGTGGCTCGACGTGTGGCGCGAACAGGGATCCGAAAAGTACGTTGTCTGCAACGGCGACGAGAGCGAACCGGGCACATTCAAGGACCGCGAGATTTTGCTGCGGATGCCGCACCTCGTTGTGGAAGGCGTGATTCTCGCGGGCCTGATGACCGGCGGCGCGGCGGGCTACATCTTCGTCCGACACGAGTACCACGAGCAGATTCACGCGCTCCGCGAAGAGATCCACCGCGCCGAAGAACTCGGTGCGTGCGGCGAGAACATCTTCGGGTCCGGGCGCAACTTCCCGGTCGAGGTGTTTGAAAGCCCGGGCGGGTACATCTGCGGCGAGCAATCGGCGCTCATCGAGGCGATGGAGGATCGTCGCGGCCAGCCGCGCAACCGCCCGCCCGAACTTACCACGAACGGCCTGCGCGACCGACCGACGGTCGTGAACAACGTCGAAACGCTCGCGTGGGCGCCCGGCATCGTGCTGTTTGGCGGCGACAAGTACGAGATGGGTGGCTGGCGTCTCCAGGCCGACCCGAAGATCAAGTTCGGCGGGCGCCGGCTGTTCTCCGTGAGCGGCGATGTGGTCCGCCCGGGCGTGTACGAAGTCGCCGTCGGCTTGACACTCGGCGAGCTGTTCACCGGCGAACGGTACTGCGGTGGGATCAACGGCAAGTTGCGAGCGGTCGCGGCGTCGGGACCGTCCGGCGGGTTGCTGCCCGCGAAGATTCCGGTCGATCCCAAGTTCGACGAGAAGAAACGCGCCGACGCGGTCGCGAAGATCCGCGAGCGCAGCGCGCAGGACGCCGACTTCATGGCGTGGTTCCTCAACGCCTACCTGCCGATGGGCGCGAAGGAACTCGATCTGCTCAGAATCCCTCTGGACCTGAACTTCTTCCGCCATATGAACGGCGCGTTGCGGTTCCCGGTTGAGCCGATGCTCGGCGCCGCGATCACCGTGTACGCGGGCGAAGTGGACCTGCTCGATCAAGCGGTGAACTACACAGAGTTCTACCGCAACGAGTCGTGTGGGAAGTGCGTCCCGTGCCGTCTCGGGTCGCAGAAGTTGGTGCAGATCGGACAAGACTTGATCACCCGCCGCGACGCCGGCAAGCCGGTGTCCGGGGCCGAAGCGGACCGCGTGAAGTCCGACGTGAAAGAGATCACGAAGACGCTCCAATTGACCTCGATCTGTGGGCTGGGGTACGTCGCCCCGATCCCGCTCGCGACCATAATCGCGTACTTCATGGAAGAGACGCAGACGAAGATGGGGTAACGTTCCGAGGCGAGCGGGGGGCGTAAGCCCCCCTGATGCGACCTCCTCCCCACGACAAGCGACAAGAATCAGGGGGCTTACGCCCCCCCGCTCGCCAAGCAGAGAGTTTCCACAATGGCCGAATTTGCCGATCCCGAAATCTCCCTCGGTCGCGAAGAAGAGTCGCTCTTCGCCCGCGACGACAACGACATGCTCGTGCGCCGCGAGAAGGAGACCCGCGAGCGGTTCAAAGACCTCGTCACCATCGTCATCGACGGGTACGCGGTCGAGGTTCCGCGCGCGGTCCCCAAGTCCGACTCGCAGGGCAACTCGCTCCGCGACCAGGACGGCCAACTCATCCCGCGAACCACGACCATCTACGACGCCGCCGCCGAACTCGTCGCACAAGGCATCTGGTCGGATGATGAACTGCGCACCCGCATCCCGGTGCTGTGCCACCAGCGGCACGTCACCCCGGTCGCGGTGTGCCGCATGTGCTCGGTTCACATTTCGAGCATGAAACGCGGCAAGTTGACGGCCGGGCGCAAACTGGTGCCCGCGTGCCAACACCGCGTCGAAACGAACATGGTGGTCACGACCCGCGCCGGCATGCCTGGGTACAACCCGGACCAGAAGGATTCGGCCGACACGAAGGTCATCGAGCGCGCGTCGTCCGACGTGAACGAGTCGGTGAAGATGCTCGCCGAGTTCCTGGTCGCGGACCACTTCCACGAACCGCTGACCGAGACCAAGCGGTACGAGAACGAGTTGAGCACCGTCGCCCGGTCGCTCAACGTGATCGAACCGCGTGAGAGCCTCCGCCGCCCGCCGGAGATGCCCAGCAAGAACACCGCGCAAGAAGCGATTCCCAAATCCCGGCGCATCGAACTGCCCCTCATTCCGACCCTGAGCGTCACCGAGCGCAACGAAGAGCGACCCGATCTCCGTAACGCGTGGGACGAGTGGAACTCCCAGGTGGACGAGGGCTACCCGTACTCGTCGCGCACCGTCGTCGTCGATCACGACCGGTGCATCCTGTGCGACCGGTGCGTGCGGGCGTGTTCCGAGGTGAAGCCGTTCAAGGTGATCGGGCACACCGGCAAGGGTTACGGCACGCGCATCAGCTTCGACCTCGACTCGATCATGCGCGAATCGACCTGCGTCCAGTGCGGCGAGTGCATGAACAGTTGCCCCACCGGCGCGCTCTCGCTGCGGCGCCGCGTCCGGCCCCGCGCCTGGGAAGATTCGCCCGAGCAGATTCCCGTGAACCCGAACACGTCGTTCCCGAAGTCGTCGGGGTTCCTCACCGCCGACGAGATGCTGAACGTCTGGCTGCTCTACGAAAGCCCAACGCGCGGGCCGCGGGTCGTGTTCCCGTTCCGGTCGATCCCATACTCGTACCTGAAGTGGAACGAGGGCGCGGTGCGCAAGTGGGAGATCGAGCCTGGCGAGAAGAAGGTGCTTTGCGAAGAGGGCGAGTACGGAAGCACCGCGTTCTTGCTGCAGGGCACCGGCACGTTCGAGATCTACGCCCGCGCCGCCACGACCGCAACCAAGCCGGGTTTCTTCGGCGCGCTATTCGGTAGCAGCACGAAGCCGAAACCGAAGAAAGGCAGCGACCCCGGTAACCTGCTCGCGGTTCGGACCGGCGACGAGTTAGTTCTGGGCGAGATGACCTGCCTGACGCAGCGCCCGCGGGTCGCGACCGTCATTGGGATCGCCGAGCCGGATAACCCCGAACTCACCAAGGGGGAGGACGCGAACGGCTGGACGACCGCGACCCGGAACCCGAAGAAACGCGGGCCGGTCGTGGTGTACGAAGTCACGCGAAACATGCTCGACATGATGCAGCGGTCGGCGTCGGCGCGCGAAGACCTTCAGGAGATGTACACGTTACGCGCGCTCCAAACGAGCGTGTCCGGCGGCCGGTTGTTCGCCTCGCTCGACCAGGTGCAGCGCGAGCAGGCAATCACGTTCCTGTTGGCCGAAAAGGTAGACGATAAGGGTGCGGAGTTCCGCCGCATCGCGGCCGGCGAGACGATCGTCGCGGAGGGCGATACGGCGGCGGCGTTCTACATCATCCGGCTCGGGACGGTGCGTGTCTTCACCACGGCCGGCGGTGGCGAGCAAGTGTTGCGCCTCCTCTCGGCTGGCGACTACTTCGGCGAAGCGGCACTGCTCTCCGACCGGCCGGGCGTGCGGACCGCGACGGTCGCCGCGCTCGACCCGGTGGAACTGGTTCGCGTGCCCGGTCCGGTGTTCCGCGCGATGTGCGACAAGTTCCCGGCGCTGCGAGAGGGGTTGCAGGCTGCGGCGCGCCCGGCGGTCCCCGGTGTGAAGGGCACCCCGCCCCCGGCGGTGCTTCGCGACTACGTCCGGCAGGGCTTGTATCAGGGTCAGAAGTTGTTGGTGCTGGACCTGAAGAGTTGTACGCGGTGCGACGAATGCACGCGAGCGTGTGCCGACTCGCATGACGGTAACGCGCGTCTGTTGCGCGAAGGCTTGCGGTTCGGTGACTTCTTGGTGGCGACTTCGTGCAGGTCGTGTCACAAGCCCTACTGCATGGATGGTTGCCCGGTGGACGCGATCCACCGTGAAGGGAACCACCTCGAAGTGGTGATCGAGAACCACTGCATCGGGTGCGGGCTGTGCGAGCGGAACTGCCCTTACGGCTCGATTCACATGGTTCCGCGCGGCCAAGCGAACCCGGCTGCGGCGGCGTACCAAGAGGGCAACCCGCAGGTAACCGCGGCGCGTCGTGCGGTGAATTGCGACCTGTGCAACGGCGACGAACCGTATTGCGTGCAGGCATGCCCGCACGAGGCCGCGTACCGCAAAACCGGCCCGCAGTTGCTCGACGAGATACTCCACCGCCTCGAAACGCACGAGTAGCGTGTTCCGAATGAGCCGCTACCGGAAGGGCCCGGGCCAACCACCCTCACGATAATAGCCGATGATGTAAACTGAAACGGTTATTTATCCTACCCCGCATCAGCCACCATGAACGACGAAACCCAACACGTTCCGCGACCCGCGCCGCCGACCACCGGCCCGGCGATCGCGGTCACACAGACCCCCGCGCCGGAATTCGCGCCACACGCCGAAACACTTGTGCAAACGCCAGATCAGGTTACGCGGACCGCGGCAGCGTTCGCAACGAACAAGGTCAGCGTGCCGGGTTACGAGATCATCAGCGAACTCGGACGCGGCGGAATGGGCGTCGTCTACAAGGCGCGCCACCTAAAACTCAATCGCGTCGTTGCGCTGAAGATGGTCCTCGCGGGCGGACACGCCAACGCACACGACATCGCACGGTTCGTCGCGGAAGCCGAAGCCGTCGCCGCCATCCGACACCCAAACGTCATTCAAATCTTCGACAGCGGCGAGGCACAGGGCCACCCGTTCATGGCGATGGAGTGCTTGGAAGGCGGCAGCCTCACCCAGCGCATCCGCGCGTCCGGGAAGATGCTCCCGCAGGCTGCGGCGGAACTCGTTAGCAAGATCGCTCTGGGGGTACAGGCCGCACACGATCGCGGCATCGTTCACCGCGACCTCAAGCCCCACAACGTGCTGCTCGACGCGCCAATCGCCACCGCGGAATCGTGGGGCGAACCGAAGGTGATGGACTTCGGGCTGGCGAAGCGAGACGGCGCAGAACTCACGCAAACCGGGGCCGTGATGGGCACCCCGGCGTACATGTCGCCCGAACAAGCGAAGGGCGATACGAAGAGCATCGGCCCCGCGTCCGACGTGTACGCGCTCGGCGTGATCCTCTACGAGTGCCTCACCGGGTCCGTGCCGTTCAAGGGCAGTGACGCGTGGTCCGTCATTCGGCAAGTCATCGGCGACGAACCCGAACCGGCCGCACGTCGCGCGCCCGGCGTTCCGCGCGAACTCGATTTGATCTGCCGCAAGTGTCTCGCGAAGGAACCTGCTGAAAGGTACGCGAGCGCCACGGCGCTGGCCGACGACCTGCGTCGGTATCTCAACGGCGAAGCGCTCCTGGGTCCGCGCACAGGCGTCTGGTACGAAGCCCGCCGCGTCGCGAAGGGGTGGTGGCGCCCGGTCGCGGCAGCGATCGCGATCTTATCGCTAATTGTCGTCGCATTGTTCCTGCCGTCGCCGCTGGACTGGTTCCGCAAGGAGCAAGCAACTCCGGTGTCCGCCGCGCTCCGCCAAGAGATCACCCTCCAGGTCGAAGCGATCCGCGAATCGGAACCAGCGCCAGACCGCACGTCCCCGCACCCCATCGTCGCGCTGCCCGAGCTGCCGCCGACGGACTTCTCGAAGTTCAAGGTGCTCAAAGACGAGTGCGTCGTTGACATGCGCGGGTGGAAGCCGCTCGATCCTAACAACCCGGCCGACGAGTGCGCGATCGTGTACTCCACGCGGCGCGAGACGACGAAGATCGCGACGGTCGATGAGTTGCGAATCGAGACTCGCACGACCGGGCGCGACGTGATCAACCGAGCCCAGCGACCGAACGCGGATAAGGCCCGCGCGTTCACAACGGACAAGCCCGGTTTCGTGGGTTCGCAGGCGATGAAGGTGCGACATCTCGTATTCGACGTGAGCGACATTCCACCGAAGCAAGCGTTCACGCTGCGGTACGCCAGCACCTGCTGGAACGTGTTCCAAACGCCCGAAGACCAGTGGTTCGGCGTGATCGGTTACGAGGGATCGGTGAAGACCTCGATGCTGATGCTGTTCCCAATCGACCGACCGTTCCGCGAGTACCGACTGCTCTACGCCCCGACTCGCCAGGACGACCGGATGAAGCACGAAGACCTGCAGCTGTACACCGGTCCAAAGATCACGTTCACGGCTGAAGACAAGAGTTGGGTGTACTGGGAGATTTCCGAACCGGAGGCGAACCACATCTACGGCATCGACTGGACGTGGTAACTGCACCACTACCGCCACACGCTCAGAAACCGCAACTCACCGCTTTCGACTTGTAACAACGCAAGGGTAAACTCGTCGGAGCGGTAAATCGCACCGGGGTTGATGCGCCGCGGAACCCAACGCCGCTGTCCGATGCGATGTGCCAGTACCCCGATAACGGGTAGTCCGCTACTTCCGCGAGCAGCCGTCGCACGTCCGCGCTCATGTGCCCGTGCGCCACTCCGACACGTTTGCCGGCCAACTCACACTCTACAGCCGCTACAACAGGAGTTCGCGTTTGGTTCGGACCGTGGTTCAGGTCTTTCCTCGTTGTGCGACACCGCTCGGTACCGGAAAATATTACCCATCTTCCCACAACGCCGAGTCCGCCATGATGCCTTCCGCCGGGCACCGGTTGCGCCTCTCCATTCCGCGCCGGTTCGTGTGCGACCTGTTGCACGCGTCTCGGCACGTCCCGATCGTCACGTTCGAGCGGCGGATGGAACTGGCGTTGGTGGTCGCGGCGCGCAAGCGCATGGTTCAGCCACCCGCGTGGGTGCTGCTGTTCACGAAAGCATTCGGGGTGGTCGCAGCGCGGCGCCCGGAACTGCGCCGAACGTACCTCCAGTTGCCGTGGCCGCTGTTGTGGCAAGCGGACGAGAACGTCGCGTCGGTCGCCGTGGAGCGCGACTACCGCGGCGAACCGGGCGTGTTCTTCGGGTTCGTCACGGCCCCGGAAACGGTTCCCCTCACCGACATGATGGCGACCCTCCACGACTGGAAAACGAAACCGGTTGACGAGATCGAATCGTTCCGCCCACTGATCAGATTCACGCGACTGCCGCTCCCGATGCGGCGGTTCCTCTGGTGGTACGCGACCACCTGGTCCGGGCGCGTAAAAACGAAGTCCTTCGGCACGTTCGGCGTGAGCCTGACTGGGGCAAGCGGCGCGACCGCGCTGAACCTGATCGGCCCGCTCACCACCTCCCTGAACACAGGCGTGGTCGCGGACGACGGCACCGTGGATGTGCGGTTGCACTTCGACCACCGCGTAATGGACGGGATGCCCGCAGCGCGGGCGATGGCCGAACTGGAAGAGGTATTGCGCACCGAGATCGTCGCGGAGCTGACCGCGATGGCCGATGCGCAGACCGGCGCGCGGGTCGCGGTCGTGCGGTAACGCGAACTCAGAACTGGAAGTAGATGAACGCGGCCTTCGCGCCGGTCGGAGCGAGCAGCGCCGCGAGCGCGAGCGTCCCGAACCGCACGCCCCACGCAGCGCCCGCGCCGAACGCGCCGCGCTCGCCGGTGAGACCCGGTTTCCAGTCGCGAATCGCGCGGGCCGCCAAAGCGAGCGCCGCGTACAGCGCCAGCGCGAGCCACACCGCCGGGTCGAGCCACGGCCCGGACCACATCTTCGCCGGGTCGCATTCGACCCACTTCCGCACGCACGCCACACTCTCGGAGAACCGCGTCAGCCTAAAGAAGCACCACGCCAGACACACGCAATGGAAGGTCATCGCGATGGAAACGGCGTGCCACAGGTACCGCAGAAATCCTTCGCGCGCGTTCAGCCAACTCGCGAACGGCGTCGCGGCCCACACGCGGTGCAGGATCAAGAACGCGCCGTGCAACCCGCCCCACACGAGGAACGCCCAGCTCGCACCGTGCCACAGTCCGCCGAGCAGCATCGTGAGCATCAAGTTCAGGTTCGTGCGGAACCGACCGTGCCGGTTCCCGCCCAGTGAGATGTACACGTAGTCGCGCAGAAACCGCGACAGCGTCATGTGCCACCGCCGCCAGAAGTCGGTGACGCTTGTCGCGAGGTACGGCCGGTCGAAGTTCTCCGGCCACCGGTAGCCGAAAAGCAGCCCGAACCCGCGGGCCATGTCCGTGTACGCCGAGAAGTCGAAGTAGATTTGCAGCGCGTACAGCCACACGTAAGGAAGTGCCCACACGCCCGCGGTGGTCGGGTCGTTCACGTGCGCGAAGAACGGGTCGATGGTCGCGCCGATGCGGTCCGCGACGACGAGCTTCTTGAAGAACCCGCGCGCGATGAGCCACACCGCTTCGCTGGGGGCGTCGGGTTCGGTCGGAAGTTGCCCCGGGCGCACGCGATCGAGAAACTCGTGCGGTCGCAGGATCGGCCCGGCGACGAGGTGCGGGAAGAAGCATGCGGACAGCGCGTAACGCCAGAAGTTCGGCTCCGCGGGCGTCGTCTTCCGATGCACGTCCACCATGTAGGAGATGCCGGTGAACGCGTAGAACGAGATGCCGTAGGGGATGCTCCACTTCTCGAACGCGGTCGGCGACAGCGTCGGCAGTACGCCGGGCAGAAGCTCCGCGACGGTTTGCACGATCAGCGGCGTGTACTTGTAGTAACACAGCCCGAGCAGGTTGAAGCCGACGCCGAGAGACACCCACAGGCGCGGTCTCGCGGTGTGTTCCAGGCGCCGCGCAACGAACCAGTTCGCCACGCAGTACGCGAGCAGAATCGGGAGCAGAAACCAGTGGTTGTAGGCGTAGAACAGCAGGCTCGCGGAGAGCAGCAGCGCGACCACGGAGCGCTCGCGCGAGCGGACGAGCCGCCACCACACGAACACGACCGCGAACAGGATCAGGAAGGGCTTCTGCTCGAAACTCACGGGCGCACCTCCGCCGGGTTCGGCAGATCGGGTGCCTTCAGGTGTTCGAGAATCGTCGCGAGTAACACGCGGTTACCGGTCGCGGAGAAGTGCTTGTCGGGGATGAACAACTCCGGCTTGTTCGGCCACGCGAGGAACGCGGCGCGCGTGTCGCACACGTCGAACCCAAGCGCGCGGCCGTCCTCCGTGAGCGAGTCCTGCACCGCGAACCCGGCCCCGCGAAGTACCTGCTCGTAGCTCGGAAGCAGCACCAACGTTACGGGTACGCGGTGGCGCGCCGTTGCTTCCGCCAACCCGCCGAGCGCGGTTCGCAGGTCCGCACGCATCACCGGATCGACCCGCGAGTACAGCGCCGACGCCGGGAAAAACGGGCGGTTCAGGTGCAGCGTAGTCCGCGTCCATCCCTTCAGCGCGAGCCGACTGTTCCGCACCAGCCCGCCGCCGACAGACGGCACGCGCGGCGCGTACACGAGCGCCCCGGACTCCGTGGCCCGGTGCTGGTCCATTCCGTGGTGCGCGAACATGTGGATGTCGAGCGGGATGAACACCACGAAGATGCGTTCGGGCCTGAGACCGCTATCGAGAAGGAATGAGGCCTGAGCCATCCGCACCGCGAGCGGTTCGTTCTTCCCCAGGTTGAAAATCACGCGCTGCGGAACGAACTGCCGCGACGTGTCCGCGAGCATCCCGGGGGCTTGCGCGAACGAACTGCCAAAGAACGCCCAAGTGGGAGGCGCAATCGGGTTGTTAAACAATGGAAGGTACGGGTCGAGCCGTCCGGGGTTGTCGGCCGCGAGTGCGTCGAGCGAGCGATACTGCACGCCGAACGTCGGGTCAGCACGGAACGGCCCCGAGCGGTCACTCTCGGTCAGGTACGGGGCAAGGTCGCCCGGTGGCGCGGCGCGCAGGTACAGTTCGCCGGCCGCGAACGCCACCAGCGCCGCGAGCAGTGCGCCCGCCGCGAACGCCAGGCGCCGCCGAACGGCGCGCACTCGCCCCCGGAACGCGAGCCACGCTGGTGAACGGGCGACGAGCGCCACGGACCACCCCCACTTCTCGAAACTGGAAGGCGGAGGGGATACCGTGGGCGCCGCGCCGGGGCAAGACAGAACCTCGCGTATACTGACGACAAACGGCGCACGCCTTCGCGGGGACCACTCATGCCTGGTGAATTCGAGTACATCGCGTGGCTACGAGCACAAACCCCAGCCGACCCGCGTGTGCTGATCGGCCCAGGAGATGATTGCGCCGCGATTGCCACGCCGGCGCGTGCCGTTCTCGTCACCACCGACATGCTCATGGACGGCACCGACTTCATTCTTTCCGAAATCGGCCCGCGCCGGGTCGGGCGCAAGGCGATGGCGGTGAACCTGAGCGACATCGCGGCGATGGCTGGCACACCGACGGCCGCGGTGGTCAGTGTGGCGATTCCGCGGAGTGAAAGCAGGCCCACCCACCCTCCTCCCAGCAGGGAGGGGGAGTCTTTGCCCTCTCCCCTTGCGGGAGAGGGTGGCGAGTCTTCGAGCCGGGAGAGGGGGAAAGTTACGCGCGTCGGAAAACGTCGCCCTTCATCGTCATTGCTCAGCGCCCCCTCACCCGCAAGGGGAGAGGGAAAAGACAATCCCCCCTTCCCTTCAGGGAGGGGAACCGGAGGGGTAGATCTCGCCGCCGAACTCTACCTCGGTCTGCGCGAAGTCGCGGACGCTTTCGGTGTCGCGCTCATCGGCGGCGACACCAACAGTTGGAACGGGCCGCTCGTGATCTCGGTGACGGCGCTAGGCGAAGCAACCGCGCGCGGCCCGGTGCGCCGCAACGGCGCGCGCCCAGGAGACTGGCTGTTCGTGACTGGCCCGCTTGGTGGCAGCATCCTCGCCCACCATCTCGACTTCACTCCCCGCGTGCGCGAAGCCTTGCTCCTCCACGAAGTGGTGAACCTGCGCGCGATGCTCGACATCAGCGATGGCCTCGCGGCCGACCTGAACCACCTCTGCGAAGAAAGTGGTTGCGGCGCGGTGTTGTTCGCGGACGCCATTCCCGTGTCTGACGCCGCGCGCGTTCTGAGCCTCACGTCGGGCAAGTCGCCGCTTCAACACGCGCTCGGTGATGGCGAGGATTTCGAGTTGGTGTTCGCGGTGTCACTGGAAGACGGGGCGAAACTGCTCGCGTCACTACCGATACCGGGGCTGGCGAAGATCGGGGAGTGTGTCGATGCGGGGCTGTGGCTCGAGTCGGCCGGTGTTCGGCAACCGCTCGCGCCAGCGGGGTGGGTTCACGACTTGGGCGAATGAAAAGGCAGCGAAGAGTAAGGTAAAAAGTAAAAGAGGAAGACAGATGGCTCCCCTGCCTCTGTCTTCCTCTTTTACTTTTTACCTTTTACCTTTGTACATTACTACTTCGGCAGTACCGCGATCGAACCGGTTTCGCCGATGAAGATCAGGTTCCCGGTGCGGTTGTCCTCAAACACCTCGATGCCGTACTTCTTCGCCTTCTCGAACTCCTTCTCACCAGCCTTGCGGGCACGAAGCGCCATCGCGCTCTTCCACGTCACGCCGCGAGCGTCGGCGGGGATCTTCGCGGTGTTCGGCGCCGTCGCCACGAACCCGGCTTCCGTGATGTAGAACAGCACGTTCGAGTTCGGGTCTTCGAACACCTCAACACCCATCTTCTTCGTCTTGTCGGTGAAGTCGGGTTCGTCGGCCCCGCGAACGCGAAGCACCAAGCCGTACATCGTCTTCGGCGGCTTGATGTTCTTCGCTTCCGGCGGCGCGCCGGGCGCCTGGGCCGGAGCGACCCCGCCCGTCTCGGTGATGTAGATCAAGCCGCCGGTGTTCTCGTCCTTGAAAATCTCCATGCCGAATTTCTTCGCGTTGTCGAACTTATCCTGCTCCGGGGTGCGGACCTTCGGTTCCATCCCGTGGTGCCACTTCGGACCCTTGTCGGTCACCAACCCGCCGGGCACTGGGGCGAGTACAAGGCTGCCCGTTTCGCACACGTAGAGCAACGTGTTCGACGCACGGTCCTGGAACAGTTCGACGCCGAACTTCTTGGTAGTCTTTGTGAACTCGGCCTCGCCGGCCTTGCGGCACGACAGGTCGTGCGCGGTCAGCCACTTGCACGTCATGTCCTTGCCCAGCGCGCCAACGGGTGCCTTCGTGACCGCGATCGAGCCGGCGTCGCTGATCGCGACGATGCTCTTGGTCGCGTCGTCGCGGAAGAACTCGACGCCGATTCGCGGAGTGTCCTTGTCGAAGTCACCCTTACCGCCGATGCGCACTCGGAGGTCGTGACCGTACAGGTGGGTCGGCGGGGTGACTTTGGTCTTGTCCTGCGCGCCGGCGTGGTTCGATGAACTGCCTGCCAAAACGACCGTCACGGCCGTGAGCACGGCAAGGCTGGCAGCGATCCGCGTCCGCATGGGTGAAGCCTCAAAAAGAGTGAGAACGGGCGGTGTCGGGCGCCGCCGCTCGGGGATTGTGTTTGACGAGTTACGGCAACTCAGTTAACAGCATAGTGCGGATTTCCGCCCCTGTCGGAAAGGCAGACGACCGCTGTAATTCAGACGGGACGGGAATCGCCAGGGATTGGAGCGCGCTGCAAGACCGCGATTCCGGCTTGGCTCGCGGTGTCGGGACGCGGTACGATACCCATATCGCACCGGAGGACCACGCATGAGCGTTGACGCGATTCTCGAAGCCATTCGATCACTGAACGACGCGGAACGAACTGAACTGTTGGTGATGTTGGATGACCTGATGCCTGCCGACGTGGGAGAGTTGTCGCCGGACGTGGCGAAGATGCTCGACGAGCGAGTCGCCGAAGCCGACGCCAATCCAGACGCGGCGATCCCCTGGGAACAGGTATATCAGGAATCCCTGAAGAGGGTTCCTCAATGAGTTTGCCGGTCGTCCTGCGCCCGTCCGCACGGCGGGAGTACGATGACGCCGTTGATTATTATCAGGCACAGCGGGTAGGCCTCGGCGATCGCTTCGCCGCTCGCGTTAACGAGGTGCTGACGCGAGTCGGTCGGTCGCCCCGAATGCACACCACCGTCCGAGGCGATGTCCGTAACGCAGTTGTCGCGAAGTTCCCGTACTGCGTTTATTACCGCGAGTTGGCGGATCGGGTCGAAGTGATTTCGGTTTTCCATACAAGTCGCGACCCGGCCGACTGGTAAAGCCGAGCGGACGACAACACTTGAAACGCACGCGGCCCACCCCGCTTTCTGGGTGAGCCGCGTCGTTCTCGCTCGCCTTCGGCTTGCGGCTAACGAGTCGTTATGGAACCTCGACGTTTTCCTTCGCGGCCCATTCGCGGAGCATCTTCATCCCGCGAACGTTGATCTGACGCACACGCTCCTTCGTGATCCCGAAGTGCTGGCCGATTTGCTCCAGCGTCATCTCCTCGGAGCCGTCCAACCCGGTACGCATCCGAATCACTTCTCGCGTGCGGGCGTCGAGGTGTTCGAGCAACCGATTCACGCGAGCACGCGCCTGGTCCGCGATCGCCAACACTTCGTGCTCGTCGGTCCGCACGTCGGCCTTCGCCTCGAACATCTCGTCGTGACCCGTCATGTAGCGTTGCTTGTGCGTCTTCGCGTCCGGGATCGACCGCGCGAAGTTCTTCATGATCGCCCACGTCGCGTACGTGCTGAACTTGAACCCGCGACCGTAGTCGAACTTCTCCACCGCACGCATCAGCGACAGGTTCCCGTCACTCACCAAGTCGTCGATGTGTTCGCCAATCGCAAGTTTCTGCTTCGCTTGCGCGTACACGAGACGCTGGTTGCAGTTGATGAGCGTGTCGCGACACTCGCGAATCCCGGTCTTCAGTTCTTCGATCCGTGCGAGATCTTTGACCTTCGCCTGCGTGGGGTCGATCGCATCCTGGAGTTGGTACAACTTGTGTTTCAGGAAGTTCATCTTGCGGAACACATGTTGTTCCTGCTCCTTCGTGAGCAGCGGCCACTCGTAGAGGTGCGCCATATGCGGCGGCACGTCTTTGGGAATCGTCTTGCCCACGCGTTTGGCCTCGAAGTCGGCGCGACCGGGCATCGCGGCCAGCATCTCGGCTTCGCGTGTTGGGTCGTCGAAGTCGGCGTTGTAGATGTAATCGACCGGCTGGCGAACCAGTTCCTTGGCCCGAACCTCGTTCACCACCCGATACATACTGGACCGGGCGCGGCCGAACCGTTTGGCGATCAGGTTCACGGTATCCCCCGTGGGTTTGGCGTTCTTCAGGTCGATCTCGTGCTGACGCTTGGCCAGGTAAATCTCCTGCTTCGCGACCTCGCTGAGCGGACCGGTCGCGTGCGGGTACAACGCGCCTTCCGGGTGTCTGCGGTCGAAGTTCTTGATCGTGTAGCGCACGGCCTCCGGGCTGCGGCTCAACTGGGTGGCGATTTTCTTGCTCGCCTCCGTGAGCGTCTCACCGGAGTCCCGCAGTTCGCGTGCCAGTTGGAGAATTCCCTCCTTCTCGCCGTCCGTCAGGTGACTGAACCGAGCACCTTTTTCGACAAGCACCCGGTGTTCCACGACGAACTTTTCCACGGCCACAGTCGGGAAACCGAGTTGGCTGCGCCCGTTTACCTTGACCCGCCGCGCGGACAAGCCCTTCACACGCCAGCGCGAGATCGTTTTCGTGGACACGTTAAACTTCTTGCTCACCTCGTCGAGCGTGAGCATCGGCTCGACGGTCTGCTCGATCGGCTGCGGCGGAACCGACCGCTCAACGCAGCGGATGAATTGGCTGAGGTCGTGGCGAAGATCGTCGCCGCCGATCCGCAGATCCTGGTACGTGTCGGACCGGTACTCCGTGACGCGGAAACAGACGTATTGGTACGGGTATTCCTTGCCCGGCTCGATCTCGCTCAGGAGTTTCTGGGCGTTGGCGATCTGGCTCTGTCGGCGCACCGCGGGGGTGAACCGGGTTTGTTGCTCAGTCAGTTCCTTCAGGGCGTGATTCTTGAAAATGGTCACCGGCTCCTCCCGGCTGCGGGCGAACGGCCCGCTCGTTTGGTAACTTTCGCTGGACGCCGAAGCACGAGTCCACAGCGGTAAGATGAGATCAGGACTCTATTTGGTATTCGCTCCGACGCGTCGCGGGTTTCGCAACTTCGTTGTTTTCGCAAGGAGATACTCCTTGCGACCGCCTCTCTTACCTAAACGCTCAAACGGGCAAATAGTGTCGCGAAATCCGGACTTGCACCAATCCAACGGATTGGATACGTCTCCGGTGTCGGAGGTTCACTTCACCCCACCCACTCAGAACAGGACGCTCGTCCAGATTGATCTCGAAGGTTCGCTTCAACGCGAGCCGCGAAGACATTTCACCTCAATGCACGTCGCTTGCCAAAGCACCTGAACCAGCCGGACCTGTTCCTTCACGCCTCACACTAGTCCTGATTCAAGAGTAACTTACGTTCGGCATATCGGCCGCAAATTTCACTCCCGGCTTCGCCTCTCGCGTGACTAGGAGGGTCAAGAAGAGACTTACTTTTCTTCCAACGTGTCTTTATTGCAAAACGCAATTGCCGACTGGAGTTGCGCCGCACCAGTTCGCGTATTCCACTCGACCGAACTAACCGGCACAAGTTGCGCACACCACGAAAAGAACCCGCGTTCGCATCAAGTTCCCGCCACTACGAAACAAGAACCGCGCTAGAATGACGCGCGAACACGCCACCCCGAGGACAACATGCGAACAGCCACCTGTTTCCGCCGCGTTGCCGTTTACACGCTGTTTCTCGCATCATTGGCGACACACGCGAGCGCGCAAGAAGCGGTCACGCTCTCGGAGCCGTTCAAGCCAGGACACACCACGAAAGTGGAAGTGCAGGTGAAACTCACAGGCAAACTCGCACTTCCTCCAACCGAAAAAGGGAAGGCTCCGCAACTGGTCGCGGTCGCGGGCACAAGCAAACTCGTTTACGAAGAGCGTCTCTTAAAACCGGACGACGCGGAGTTTCTCAAAACGGTGCGTGCCTACCGAGACGTTTCATTCGAGCGTACCGTGGGCGAAACGATACAGGACGCTGGTATCCGCCCGTCGGTGCGGCGAATGGTCATCATCAAGGCGGGCGAGCGCAAGGCGCCGTTCTCGCCGGACGGCCCACTCACGTGGGGCGAAATCGATGTCGTCCGCACCGACGTGTTCAACCCGGCGCTCATCCCTGGTTTGCTTCCCGCGAACGCGGTGAAACCGGGTCAGTCGTGGAAGGCGTCCGCCGCAGCCATCTCCGAACTCACCGATATGGAGAAGGTCGAAGAGGGTTCGATCGCGATCGAGTTCGTGGGCATCGCAAAGGTGAATGAGCGCCAGATGGCGCGCCTAAAGTTAAGTGGCACCGTTCGCGGTGTGAACGAGGACGGCCCGAACCGACAGACGCTCACCGGCAGCGCGTACTTCGACCTCGAAAGCCACGTCCTCACGTACCTTTCGGTGAAGGGTACTCACGAACTGCTCGACGGGAAGGCGCAAACAGTCGGTGCGATCGAAGGGCAGTTCACGATGACGCGAACGCCGGTCGCGAAAATGCCTGCGGACCTGACCGACGCCTCGCTGCGCGACCTCGATCTGAAACCGACCGCGGAGAACACCCTGCTCCTTTACGACAACCAAGAGTTGGGGGTTCGCTTCCTGTACGCGCGCGGCTGGCGCGTCGGCGCGGTACAGGGCAAACAGGTTACGCTCGACCACGCTCGCGGCGCGGGAATCCTGATTACCATTGAGACGCCCGCAAAGGTGCCCGCACCGGACGACTACCTCAAAGAGGTGTCGGGCTATTTGACGAAAGAGAAGGCGCAAATCACCGCGACCGAGAAGCCGGTCCGAATCCGGTCCGAGCCGGTGCAGTTGGACCGCTTTTCGCTCGATGTCACCTTCGGGATGGAGAAGGTGCGACTCGAATATGCTGTACTGAAGCAAACCGACGGCGGGTTAACGGTCGCGGCGCGCCTGCCCGCCGATGACGCGGACTTGCGGCCCGAAGTCACGCGCATCGTGCGCAGTCTGAGTGTGACGAAAAAGATCGTCGAAGAGAAGAAGTAGGGCGGTGGGCAGTGGGCAGTGGGCAGATAAGACAATCCCTCTGTTCGCCATGAGCCGAGCAGATTGGATCTTCTGGTTTTCCTGCTCAAGGCTCACTGCACACTGCCTACTTGCGGGAGGTTATTGTGGCCGGGTTGCGTGTGCTGGTGGCAGCGAGCGAGGTGGTCGGGTTCGCCAAGACCGGCGGTCTGGCGGACGTGGCCGGCGCGCTGCCCGCGGCGCTGGCCCGGCGCGGGAACCTCGTCTCCGTCGTGATGCCGTTCTACAAGTCGGTTCGCCGGTCCGGGGTGACCATCGAGCGCACCGGGATCGTTCTCCCCGTGCCGATGGGCGACCGCGTCCTCGCGTGCCGCGTGTTCCGTTCTTATCTGCCGAACACGTCCGTCCCGGTCTTCCTCATCGAGCACGCTCCGTATTTTGAGCGCGACGACCTGGGCACTGGCCGAGGGCTGTATCAGGAGCAGATCGGGCGTGAGAAGCGTGACTACGGCGACAACGGCGAGCGGTTCGTTTTCTTCTGCCGCGCCGTGATGGAATTGGTTCCGCACATCGGGTTCCCGCCGGACGTGATCCACGCGAACGACTGGCAAACCGGGCTCGTCCCCGCGTACCTCGCCGAAACGCACCGCAATCACCCTGGCTATCAGCGCATTAGATCGGTGTTCACGATTCACAACATCGCGTACCAGGGATCGTACCCGCGCGAACTGATGAACTACACCGGCTTCCCGCAGTGGCTCTACAACCCGGGCCAACTCGAACACTACGGGCTGAACTTCCTGAAAGCCGGTGTGGTGTTCGCGGACGCGGTGACCACGGTCAGCCCGACCTACTCGAGAGAGATTCAGACACGCGAGTTCGGCGAGGGACTCGAAGGATTGCTCACCAGCGTTCACTGGAAGCTCTCCGGCATAGTGAACGGGTGCGACTACGAACACTGGAACCCGGTCCGCGACCGGCACATCGCGGCGCCGTACACGCCGGAAACCGTGTTCGAGAATAAGCCGCTATGCAAGGCGGACCTCCAGCGCCGGTTTAACCTCCCTGAAGACCCCGCAGCGCCAGTAATTGGCGTGATCGCGAGGCTCGTCGCGCAGAAAGGCATCGACATCGTTTTGATCGCCGCGCGTGGCTTCCTCGACCTCGGTTGCCAACTCGTGGTGCTAGGCGACGGAGACAACCATTTCCACGACCAACTACAACTGCTCCGCGACCGCAACCCGGGTCAGGTCGGCATCTACCTCGGCTTCAACGAAACGCTCGCGCACGTGATCGAAGCCGGGAGCGACTTGTTCCTCATGCCGAGCCGCTACGAGCCGTGCGGTCTGAACCAGATGTACAGTTTGAAGTACGGCACGCCGCCAGTGGTGCGCTCGACCGGCGGCCTCGCGGACACCGTAATCAACGCGACCGAAGAGAACCTGGCCGACCGGCGCGCAACCGGCTTCAGCTTCCAGGACTACACCGTGCACGCACTGTACGAAACCGTGCGGTGGGCGCTGACGCTGTACCGCGACCGGCCCGCGGACTTCAAGCAGATCGTGCTGACTGCGATGGCGCAAGACTGGAGTTGGGACCGCAGCGCCGAAGCTTACGAGCGACTGTATCGCAAGGTCGCTGGCATCAGTTAAGGCAGTGGCGAGTCCCAAGTCGAGTTAGCGTCGGACCCGAAGGGGCCGTTCTTCACGGGTGAAACTCGGCTTCCAACTCCGCTCCGACCTCGCTACAGAGATGCTCGGCATCCCCACCGGCTCCGAGGCGACGATGACACACGCGTTGTGGTTGGGGTTACTCGCCCTGGTGTTGCTCGCGACCGAAACCGCCCCGGTTCGTGCGGACATTCCCGGTCCGCACCCACGCCCGCGGCCCGGACCGCCGTTACCACCGCCCCCGCCCTTTACGGAAGGCCCGGTGGTGCCCGACCCGTTCCCGCCGGCACCCGCGAAGCCGAAGCGCACCGGGCCGTTCCGCTCGTGCGGCAGCGGGATGGGCACCGGCCTCGCGGGGATCGGCCTCGCATGGGGTATGCTGTGGCTCGGCAACCGATTCGCCAGAACACAACGCTCCCCTTCGGGTCGCGGCTAACCCGTTACCACCCTCCCTTTCTCCAATCGCAGCGTCTGTGTCACTGTCGATGGCAGTTCGCTCAGTTCGTGCGTAACGAACAGTAGTGTCTGATCATCGCCTAACTCGCGGTCGAGCCAGTCGCGGCATCGCGCGGTTGCTTCTGAATCCAGCCCCTGAAACGGTTCGTCGAGGATCACGAGCGGCGGGTGCTTCACCAGCGCCCGTACAAGCAGCACGAGCCGCTGCTCACCCGTGGAAAGACACTTGAACGCGCGGTCGGCGAGGTGCTCGATCCGGAACGCCGCGAACAACTCCTTCACGCGGTCGTCCTGCTCCGCGGTTGTCTTGCGGTCCGCGAGCGTGTCGAAGAACCCGGTCGCGGCGGCGCGGTCAGCGGTCAGCGGTTGCGTGAAGTACAGGTGAAACTCTGGCGACAGCAACCCGACGTTCCGCTTCACATCCCAGATTGTTTCACCGGTCCCGCGGCGCCGACCGAAAAGCTTCACGTCGTTTGAGTACGCTTGCGGATGATCACCACACAAGAGGCTGAGGAGCGTCGTCTTGCCGCTGCCGTTCGGGCCAAGAAGTGCCCATCGCTCGCCGGTGCGCACGGTCCACGACACGCGATCCAGAATCGTGTGACCGGAGTGTGACACGGTCACGTCGCGGAGGTCGATGACTTCTTGGCGAGGGGGGGGCGTAAGCCCCCTGTTTGATTTGGTCGCGAGTGGAGCAACTTCGCTTAACAGGGGGCTTACGCCCCCCGCTCGCGAAATCAAACGAAGCACGTTCGTCACCCACCCCGGCACCGCGTCCTCGCGGCAAATCAGCACCAGGCGCTTGCCGTCGTTGACCAGTTCGTGCAGCAGCGCCGCGAGGTCGGCGCGCGCGGCCGAATCCAGTCCTATGAACGGGTCGTCGAGGACCAGCAGTTCCGGTGCGCCGAGCATCGCGCGTGCCAGCCGCGCGCGGCGAGTCTGCCCGTTAGAGAGCGTGATGAAAGGCTGCGACTGAATCTCCGCGATCCCGAACCGTTCGCACGTGCGCGCGATGTCGGTTTCGCTCGCGTGCGTGCCGGCGCGCAGGAACTGTTCGAGCGACAACGGGGTGTCACTGTCCGCGAACTCGAACCGTTGTTGGTAGTAGCGACCCGCGTAGGAGAACAGCCTGGAGTCTTCGCGAAAGCTAACGTGCGAGACCACCTGCGACGGGTAGTCGATCTTCCGGCCGGCTATGCGCAGCCGGTCGAACAGCGCCCACCGCAGTTCTCCGCCGTTGAGCGAATGGCGTCCGAGGAGCGCCTCCGCGAGCGTCGTCTTCCCGCTCCCCGTCGGCCCAACCACGGCCCACGCTTCGCCCTCGCGCATCGTCCAACTGAAATCGCGAAGAACACATTTCCGCTCGCGAACGATGGTCGCGCAATCCAACTCGAACACGGTCGGTGACTCGCTCATCCGGCTGATATACGGCCCGTCATTTCGCCGCACCAGCGACAAGTTCTCCGCCACTCCCAGCACCACCTGCCCCACGCAAGCCGTCACAACCATCGAATATTGCCGACCTCGGCTAACCCCTACAACTGTAAGCGCGGAAGCAAGCCTCACAACCAAATTCCTCTCAAGGAACCACTCGGTCGGTAAAAATTACATTAGGCTTCAGAACCGGCAGACTCGCCGAGAGATTGCACCTTGATGTCGGAACACTCATGGCAGCCCGCACAGCTTATCACGCGCATGGGCCGCGCACCGGCGCGAAGCCCAACGCGCCGTTTCTCCGGCTCGAACTCCTGGAATCCCGCGAACTCCCCGCGATCCTGATTCAGCTCGATTTCTCCTACGACAACGGGTTCTTCGCGAGCCACGCGGACGCGCGCGAGGTCCTCGACCGCGTCGCGAGCGAACTCGGCAACAGCCTCACCGCGAACCTTGGCGCGATCACACCGTCCGACGCGGACACCTGGACCGCGACCTTCTACAACCCCGCCGGCGCAGGCGAACTACGAATCCCGAACCTTGCTGTCGGTGCGAACGCGCTCAAGGTGTTCGTCGGCGCCCGCCCAGTTCCAGGCGCCGAAGCGGGGCTGGGCGGGCCGGGCGGTTACTGGTTCGCCGGTTCGCCGACGTGGGCCAACTCTTTACTCACGCGCGGGCACAGCGGGTATGCCCCGTGGGGCGGGAGCCTCTCGTTCGACAGTTCCGTGAACTGGCACTTCGGACAAACCACCTCCGGGCTGACCGGGGCCAAGGCCGATTTCTACACGGCCGCCACGCACGAAATGGCGCACCTGCTCGGCATCGGGACCGCGCCGCAATGGACAGCCGCAGTGCGCGGATCGACTTTCATGGGCGCGAACTCGATGGCCGCTTTCGGCGGTCCGGTGCCGCTCCACGCCGACGGTGCGCACTGGGCCGACGGCACGACAGTCGGCGGGCAGGTGACGGCTCTGGATCCGATCCTGCCGCGGGGCACCCGCGTCGCGTTCTCCACGCTCGACGCGGCGGCGCTGCGAGACCTCGGCTGGAATACCGCCACGAGCGCGGCACCCACACCCACGCCCACGCCGACAACCCCCGCACCGGTTGCCGAACCGACACGGCCACCGGTCACGCGCGTGCCGCTCGAGGGGATACAACCAGTCGCGTTCACCGGGAACACAAACGGCACCGTGTCGCTATTCACCGTCTCCGGCAGCGTGCTCACCGATACCGGCCGGCGCCTCACGCCGTTCGCGGGATACCGCGGCGCGATCAGAGTCGCGAGCGGAGACTTCAACGGCGACGGCACCACCGACTACGCGTTCACAACGGGTGCCGGTCCGCAGGCCGTGGTTCAACTGCTGAACGGACACGATGGCTCAATCCTGGTGAACCAGACGGTCGTCTTCCATGGCTTCACCGGTGGATTGTTCCTCGCGACCGGTGACATCGACCGCGACGGAATCGACGATCTCGTGATCTCGGCCGACGCGGGCGCGGGTCCGCACATTCAAACTTTCCGAGTGGTGGGCGGCGCGTTGCAGTTGCAATCGAGTTTCTTCGCGTTCGACAACCCGGCGTTCCGTGGCGGCGCGCGTGTGGCCGCCGGCGACATCAACCGGGACGGGTTCGCGGACGTGGTAGTGACTACCGGCGGGCAGGCGGAGGGCCGGGTCGCGGTGTACAGCGGAGCCGACCTGCGGAATAATGTCGCGACGCGATTGACCCCGGATTTCATCCCATTCGCGGGGCTGTGGTCCGCGCTGAACGCGGCGGTGGGCGACATGGACGGCGACGGGTTCGCGGAACTTGCCATCAGTCCCGACCGCGGCGTGCCTGCACACGTGAAGGTCTGGTCTGGAGTGACCCTGAGCAACAACCCCAGTGTGCAAGCGAGCGCGTTACCGCTCACGGCGAGCTTCTATGGGCTTCCGCCGAGCGACCCAAGCGGCTCGCGTCTGGGGCTGAAGAACACGAACGGCGACGGGCGCGCCGAGTTGTTCGTCGCGAGCGCCAACCCGCGAAACGCAAGCTCGCGGGTGTTCACGTTCGAGCAGGCGATCGCGGGCGGGGTCGGCGCACCAGACGTGTTTCCGTTCGGCACGCAGTTCACCTACGACGGAATTTATGTGGGGTAATGTGAACCGGCGTCTTGTTGCCTGGTATGGTGTGCTGTGCCCACCATACCAGAATGAGAGGCAACGCCGCGGTCACTTCAGTGGCGAGTAGTCGGTCGGCTTGAGGTACTCGGACACCACGCCGCCCTTCTCGGCGGTTAAGCTTCCGCCGCCTTTCTCCTCACTCGCCTTGCGAGCCGCGAGCCAGGCCGCGTCTTTGCGGAACTCGTCGAACGACTTCAGCCCCGCGTCCTTGCTCTTGTGCGCCAGGAGGTACACGAGCAGGTTGTCCGCGTCCTTCTGATCTTTCAATACGTTCCAGTACACCACGTTCGTCATGCCGTACTTCTCGAACAGCTTGAGCGTGTGGTTCTTGAACCGGTCGTTGAGGTTGCCCAGGTTGTTCTTCGTCGCGATGTAGGTGCGCAACTCGAACACGCGATCTTCCTTGCTCTTCTCGATCTTGAGCATCGGCGAGTAATCGGTTTCAGTCAGGAACCGGGATTCGATCTTGGTGGTCAGTTTGCCGTCCTTCTCGCTGTCCCCGAACGCTTTCTTCCAGTCTGGATCTGCGGCGAATGCTTTGAACGACTTGTCGCGGGCTTCCTTGCTCGGGGCGGAAATGAAGTAAACGAGTTTGTTGTCCTTGTTGTCGAGCGGCACGAAGTACCCGATGTTGGTCAACCCGTGCTTCTCGAACAGCTTGACGGTGTGGTTCTTGAACCGGTCGTTGAGGGCGTCGAGTTTGCCCGACGGGGCGTAGTAGGTCCGCATCTCGAAGACACGGGCTTCCTTCTCGGCAGCGGGCGCGTCGGTGATGAGCGCGACGAGTGGGGCCAGGGCGAGCAGTGGCAGCAAGCGGCGCATGGAGTTCTCCGGTAGTGGGGCGGAAGGCGACAGGGTGAGCCTATTTGAACCGCTGAAGGGGAGAAGGGGAGAAGGGGTGAAGGGGTGAAGGGGAGACAAGGCAAAAAGCGGTTGTCTCCCCTTCACCCCTTCTCCCCTTCTACTTCTTCGCAGGCAACTGCGGGAGGAACGCGGGGTCGGCGAATCGCTCCGGGTCTTTCTCGAACCGCTCCTTCGCGGTCCCGTTGTAGAAGTACACCTTCGCGCCCTTGTAGGTCGTCGTCGGATCCTTCTCGGAAATCTTCTTGTCGCGGTACACCGGGCAGAATTGTTGCTCGATGTTGCGTTTGGGCAACTCGACGCCCGCGAGCGCCGGGATGAACTTCGGGTCGAGATACGCGGCCGGGTCGCGCTTGTACTTGCTGACGCACGTGTCGCAGCACAGGTAGATCTTCACGCCCTTATACGTCTCGAACTTGGACACCTTCAGATCGACCTCGTCTTTTGTCATCACCGGGCAGAACTTCTGTTCGGCCGGTGGCGCGGCTGATTTCGACGGGTCCGCGTGAACGGCGGAAGCGGCGACGAGAATGAGCGCCGCGACAGAGACGCGTGGCATCGGGGTAGCTCCGGTGTGGCGGAACGGGGGAGTGGAGGAGGCATCATATCGCGGAGGACGCGAGCGCGGCAACGTGTGGGTTCGGAGGGAACTCAGGTGCCGATGCACGCAAGCGCGACGAGCAGGAAAAGCATGTTCGCGACCGTGATGGCGAGGAACAGGAGCGCGAGCCGGGACAGGTCGCGGGCTAATTCGCCCGTCGTGATGAGCGTGCCTGACTCGTCCGTACCGCCCTCGGCTTCGGGCGCCGGTTGGGCCGAGACACGGGTCCGAATTCGGGGCGGGAGGTCGTCCCACCAACGGCGCGCGCTGTCGTTCCCGTTCCGCATGACCATTAGCGAAATTCCCTGTTCCGCGGCGCTGCGCGAACGGTTCGCGGACATTCGTGGTCCCGGTACTCAATGAATAGCACGGGATTCGGGGCGGACGAACCGACGGGAGGGGGGCTATCGAATTCTAACCCACCACCAGCACCGCCGGTATCGCAAAGTTTGCGCATCTTGTGCGCCTGTGCGCCGCCGGCGGAACCAAACGCGACACGTCAACCGACCTCGCGAACCGACTGTGCCGGTCGTTCCGCTCGTGGCGAATGTGTCGTCAATTTGAGGGGCGAGAGTCTCTTGTCCCGGCGCGGTCTGCGGGCGAGAATGCAGCGATAGCCCCACGCCCCGTTCAAGGGTGACCCCGATGCGAGCCCGGTTGGTGTCCGCCGACGGCGGCCCGTCTATTGATCTGACCAAGGACATGACGCTCTTCGGTCGGGACGAGGACAGCGACGTACACCTCGACCACAAGAGCGTGTCCAAGCTGCACTGCGTCATCGTGAAGTCCGACGGGCTTTTGTTGCTGCGCGACCTCGGCAGCACGAACGGCACGCGCGTGAATGGTCAGCGTGTCCGCCGAGCGGCGCTGTTGCCCAACGACACGGTCGCGATCGCGAACATGAATTACGTGATCAAGTTCGGCGTCGAGCTAGAGAAGTTGGAGGACGAGGAAGCGGCCAATAAGGACGCGGTCGCACACCAACTCCGCCGCAATGCGCTGCCCGACGTGTACCCCGAACAGAACGCGCCCAAGGGGTGAGGTGTTCTTGGCGAGCGGGGAGCGAAAGCCCCCAGTTGGCTTCACAGCGCGAGGTCGCAGAACGGTTTAAACAGGGGGGCTAACGCCCCCGCTCGCCAAGTACGTACTCAAGACTTCGTCTCTGCGATTTCCTTCGCATCATCGTGTGCCTTCTTCGCTTCTTTCACCCGCATCGCGGCCTCGTCCGCAGACCGCAGGTCGATGTCCTTGATCAACCACACCCCATCCTTGGTTTTCTTCAGCGTGAAGAGGAGGCACCCGCGGTCCGTGCCATCGGGCAATGCCTTCGGCAACTTGATCGCGTTGCTCACCGCGAGCGCGTAACCGTTCTTGTCGCTGAACAGCACTGTGGGTAAAGCGATCGCGTCCGCGCCGATCAACTCCTTGAACTTCATCACCGATTCCGGCTTGGCCGGACTCTTGCCTGCCTCGGCGAATTTCACGGCATCGTCCGGTTTGCCCGCGAGCGCTGCGGCAAGATACCCTTCGGCCACCTGCCGCGGGTTCAGTTTTGGGGCGGCGGCCGGGAGGAACGTGAGCGCGAGTGTCAGCGCGAACATGAGAGGCTCCGGTAGTTGAGTCTACTCCCGGAAGACGATTGGCGCGAGAGTTCATTCCAAGCTACGATTGCGGCGGTGCTGGTTGTAGCGGATAATCGCGTTGTGAGGGACCGTCAGAACGCGACGGAGGCGGACCAATGAAGCGGTTCATCGTGGTCGTTTGCGCGGTGCTGGGGCTGTCCGAATTGGCCCCGGCGCGGGCGCAGTTCGTAGCCGGACTGTACGGACCGGGTTACGGTCACGGCTACAGCAGCGGGTATTCGTACTCGTACCGCAGCGGGTTCGGGTTCGCGGTCGGTGGGTCGTACCTTCGGGTGAGTGGGTTCTCCGGTGGGTTCGTGGCGCGCCCGGCGTTGTTCGCGCCGCCTGTGTTAGTGCCGGTCTCGCCGTTCGGTCCGTTCGGGTTCGGCTCCGCGTTCAACGGCTTCGGTCCTCCGCTCATCGCACCGCCGGTGATCGTCGTACCGCCACCGGTCATCCTCGGCGGGAACTTCGGTAACCCGGACGCGCTCGCGGGGAACGTACCGCCGCGCAACGACGGAGTCGTGTTTCCCCGCGGCGCGAAAGAAACTGACTTCCTCGTGATCGCGCCCAAGAAGGTGACGACCGTTCCCGAAGTCACGCGCGTCGCGGCGGTGCGCCCGCCCGGACCGATCATCGGTGCGTTCGACCCGTTTAAACCAGTGGTGAAAGTGGTCGCGGAGGTGCCGGAAACGGACGTAAAGAAAGAAGCAGCCCGGCAGGTAAAGCTCGCGCGGGCGGCGTTCGCGTCTGGTGACTACGGTCGTGCCGCTGAGCACTTTGAGCGAGCGATGACTTCGGACCCGACCGACACGCAAACCTATTTTCTGAACGCACAGGCGAGGTTCGCGGCCGGTCAGTACTCCGAAGCGGTGGCCCTCGTGCGCAACGGGCTCGACCGCGACGCAAAGTGGCCCGCCTCCGCGTTCGACCCAGCCGAAGTGTACGCCAGTCGCGCCGACCGCTACGCGGTACACCTCGGCGCGCTGAAGAAAGCCATCGCGGACAACCCCGGCCAGGCCACGCTCGAATTTTTGCTCGGGTATCAGTTGTGGTTCAGCGGCGAGAAGGTGGAAGCGGAGAAGTTGTTCCGTGCTGCCGAGAAGCGCCTCGCCGCGCCCGGCCCGATCGCGCTGTTCAAGTGACCGAAAGAGAAGAACCCACCCCCAACCCCTCCGCAGGGAGGGGTTGGGGGTGGGTTCTTCCTCCAGCGCTACCTTCCCAACACCAGATCCAGCACCCAGCACCCGCGAACGTGCATCCCTTCCGTTCGGCAGTGCGCGAGTAACTCTTCGTTGTCGCAGCCGGCGTCTTGAAGTGCGTCTGCCAGAATCGGCATCGCTCGCGCCGCGGAGAAAGACGTTCGGCCGCGTACCTCGCGTGGGCGGTGAAATCGGTCCCGGTGAGCCACTCGTCTTCGTTCATGAACACATCCCAGAACCCAAACAACAACTGTCAAGCAAGTCGAGTGTAGCGCGTTTTTGGGTTCTGGATTTGCGATTTACTCCCGCGGCAGGAGGTCGACCACCTGCGCGAGGTGCAGTTCAGCCACCTGCGGGGCGACGAGCGCGTTCGGCGAGCAGATCCGTACCTGCTTGTAGGAGAACCCGTACGGAGCGGACGCGTCGAACCGCGGGTCGCGGGAGATGTGCAACTGGCGCGCGATCACGTCGAGTACCCAATACTCAGTCACGCCGTCCGCCGCGACGCGACTCGACTGCTCCGCGAGGTCGTAATCGGTGTCAGCGTCCTCGATGTCAATCACGAGGACCGGAATGTGCTCGGCGTCTGTCTTGGGGTGGGCGCGAACAACCGTGATGTCGGGCGTGTGGTCGCCTTCGGGCACTTCGGCCTTCGGGTCGCGTCCCAGAACGGTGTACAGGTCCGGGGAAAACACGTTGCGCAGCCAGTTCTCGGACATGCGTTGTGAAGTGGCCGCGAGCGAACGATGCGCGGGCAAGACAGTCGTGGACATGCGTGACAACCTCCGTGAAAGAGGCTTCCACTCGGTGCGAGGGGACTTGAAGACCCGCACCGCCCCGTCGTGAGCAACCTGAGTCGCGAACCGCACTGAAATAGCAGTCCGCACGGGCTCGACGGGATTCGAGTGAAAGTGGCTACCCCGTGTGGGGCAATGTGTTGTGAACGGGTGCGATCGGATAGACCGCGGGACCGTTCTCGGGAAAGGACACTGTACGAAGTGTAGCAGAGGTCGCTCCGGGCCGTACGAATAAATCCGACAACATTCGGACGCGCGAGCGAGCAGTTCCGCGTGATTTTCCACCCGCACCCAAACGAACTGCGCCTGTCACACGTCGAATGGTTCAGGTAGTATTGGCGCGAGCAGCGTACTCGTCGAGACGCGCCCACACTTCTCCACGTTCATCGCGGGAGGCCGACCATGTCCGACAACCGTGATCCGTCGCCGGGTCAGAAGCCGGAAGCCGAGACGAACCGGCCCACCAACTGGCGCGCGGTCGGCATTGTTCTCGTGCTGTTCCTGAGCATCCCCGTGGGGTATCAACTCGTTAACTGGGTCGAGAAGTCTCGCGAGGCGAACGACAAACAAGCCACGCTGATCGCTGCGAAAGGCGAGTACGACCGACTCCAGGTGGAACACAAGACCTCGCAGGACGCCGCGCAAAAGACGTTCAAGGACGCCACCGACGCGGAGCAGGCCGTCGCAATCAAGTACAGCGCCGAGATGGCCGCGGCGCGAAAGATCCTCGAAGAGAAGAACTTCACCGTGCGGCTCACCGGCCCGGCCCGTATTCAGCCCGGCGCGCCGAACATGTGGCAGATCGAAGCCCTCCAGCTCGATGGCACCGCCGTTAAAGCGAGCCGACTGGAAATCGCGGTGACCGACGCGAGCGGGGCCGAACTCTTCCGCGACGCGCACGACAAACCCGGGGTCGCGACTCCGCTCGTACTCACCACCAAGTTCTGGGAGAACGTGAAGCCCGGAACGGACCTGTTCCTCAAAGTGGTCGCGTTCACCGACGACAAGCGAGTCAGTTCGCTGGCCGAACGCATTCCGCTCGCGCGCCCGATGTACGTCACGCACCTCCAGACCGACAAGCCGCTCTACAAGCCGGGCGAAACGGTCCGGTTCCGCTCGCTCACGCTGGAACGTTCCACGCTCCGGCCACCCGCGAACGATCAGCACCTCAGGTTCAGTTTGCGCGACCCCGGTGATGCGGTCACCCAACTCGACGTCGGTAACGGCCGCTTGCTTCGCGACCTCCAACCGGTGATGGGACCGGACAAGAAACCGCTTCGCGGAATCGGTGTGGGCGAATACGTGATTCCCGCCGGCGCACCCGGCGGCGAGTACAAACTCGACCTCCACGAAGTGACGAGCGAGAACCCCCATGGCGTGTTGATCGAGACGCGCAAGTTCATCGTTAACCGGTACGTTCCCGACACGTTCGAGAAGAAGTTGGAGTTCGATGGCAAGTCGTATGGCCCCGGCGACGTGGTGCAGGCGCGCATCGAAGTGTCGCGCACCGCAGGCGGGCCGATGAAGAATGCGACCGCGCTCGTCGTCGCGAGCGTGGACGGCAAGAGTTTCCACGAACAGAAGGACACGAAACTCGCGATCGAGCCGACCGGCAAAGCGGTTCTGAACGTCCGCTTCAAGGTGCCGGCGGATCTCTTCGAGAAGTCGCGGAAAGACGTGCCGTCGGCGTCGCTGAGCGTGACCATCGATGACGGCAGCGATCTCGAAAACATCCTGCGCCCGATTCCGCTCGTCACGAAGAAGCTCAACATTGAGTTCTTCCCCGAAGGCGGGGAGATGATCGACGGCGTGTCGGGTCGCGTGTACTTCCAGATTCGCATGCCGAGCAAAGGCACCGAGCCTGGCAAACCGGCGGATATTACGGGCGTCATCACGGACGGCACGAACACGGTCGTTCCCGACATCAAGACCGAGACCGACGCGGACAACCCCGGCGTGAATCGCGGGCAGGGGAGCTTCACGCTCACGCCGCGCGCCGGCGCGAAGTACTTCCTCAAACTCAGTTCGCCGAGCGGCATCACCGCGCCGACTCCCGAAGGCTTCCCGCTGCCGGTTGCGAAGGCCGATGGCGTGGCGCTCACGTCGCTCGATGCCGTCACCGCGCAGGGCGCGACGATCCGCATTCGCGTGCAAGCGGCGCAAGCGAAGACACTCCACGTCGGCGCGTACGCCCGCGGTCGCTTGATCGCGCACCAAAAAGTGGAAGCGGAAGCCGGTAAGCCGGTCGAGGTTTCGCTCAAGGGCGACGACGTTGGCGGCGTGACCCGCATCACGGTGTTCGAGGAACCGAAGGGTGCTCCGGGCGCCGCGAATTTGATTCCGCGCGCCGAACGACTCGTGTACCGCAAGCCGGCCGAAATGCTCATGCTGAACATCAACCCGGACAAGTCGAGTTACACGCCCGGCGGCAAGGTGAAACTCGAACTCTCCGCGTTCAACGACAAGGAGAAGCCAACGCCCGCGGTGTTGCTCGTCGGTGTCGTGAACCGCAGCGTCATCACGATGGCCGACAACAAGACCGATCGTCTGATGCCGACGCACTTCATATTGTCCGGCGAGGTGAAGCACCCGGCCGAACTCGAACACGCGGATTTCCTGTTAACGGATCACCCGCGTGCCGCGATTGCGCTCGACCTCTTGTTGGGGACGCAGGGCTGGCGGCGGTTCGCGGAGCAGACCGGCGCACCCGGTAACCCGAACGACAAGACCGATGTCGAGAAGATGCTCGTCGCGCATGGTCAGCGCACGTCCGCGCCATTCGAGTTGTACCGACTCGAAGAACAGCGGATCAACGCGGAGTACCGGCCGAAGATGGAACAAACGACAATCGCGATGAGCGTCGCGCAGACCGAACTGAGCGAGATTCAGGGTGCGCAAGGGCCGGGTCTCGCGGGTCGAGTCGCGACCGCGAAGGCCACGTTCGACGCCGCGAATAAGCAACACACGGAAACGGCCGCCGAACTGTACAAGTACGAGACGCGGTCGCGACGGATTCAGTCGTGGGCGTTGCCCGCGCTGATGGTCAGTTTGATCGCGCTGGGCATCAGCGGGCTGTCGCTCGCGGGGCAAAAGTCCGGCGGTTCGCGGCGCCCGTACTACCTCGGGTCGGTCGCGCTGTTCGCCCTCGGCGCGTGCGCGCTCGGTGCGATCGTAATGACGCGAGGCACGAAGGACGCCGAAGTCGCCTGGGACGAAATCGCCCCGATGCGTAACGCGCCGCTGGAGTTCTTCGCGCGCAAGGCGGCGCCGAACGCGCAAGCGGCCCGTGACATGGCCGCGAACGAGCGCGCTGATTTCCCGCTCAAGGCGGTTGATGGGGATCGCGGTCCGCGAGCGGTGGCTCCGCAGGCGCCGGCTCCGCTCCCGCCGATGATGCCGGCCGGTCCAGACGCGCTCCCACAGCCGAAAGCGGGGCCGAGGGGCGAGGCGAAGCCCGCGGACGGGAAGTTCGACGAGGCGAAGAAGATGGCCGAGAACGTGAATCGCAATCCGGCGCAGGCCGACGCGATTCAGCGCGACAAAGCAAGGCTCGCGAACGCGCTCGCGAAGGAGCAACAACCCGGGCGCGGCGACTTCGCTCGCCCCCGTCCGGTACCCGGTGGTGGGCCGATGGGCGGAATGGGACAGCCAGCGGAACCGGGGTTCGCCGGAAAGGGCGGCTTCGGTGGGAGAGGCAGGCCGGTGATCGAGGTGATGCCGTTCGTGGTGCGCGAGTACGCCCACCAGCGCGACCCGGCGCTCGGCGAAGTGCGATCGGACTTCACCGAAACCGTGTACTGGCACCCGGTTCTCGTGCTCCCCGAAAGCGGCAAGGCCACCGTCGAGTTCCAACTCTCCGATGACATCGCGCGCTACGAAGTTCTCGTCGCCGGACACACGCTCGACGGCCGCATCGGAGCCATCACGAAGACCATCGAAGCGCGCAAGCCGTTCAGCGTCGATCCGAAGTTGCCGCTGGAAGTCTCGCACACGGACATCATCGACGTGCCGGTTCGCGTGACCAACGACAGCGGCGACAAGCGGCGTGTCGAGTTCACCACGCTCGCGACCGGCTTCAAGGCCGACGGCATCTTCGCGGACGGACTCGAACTCGCGCCCAACGGCAAGGGCCGGAAGATCGTTCGCCTGAAGGCCAACAAACTGCAAGGCGAAGGCTCGCTCCTCGTGACGGGAACGAGTGGCGCCGACAAGGACAGCATCCAGCGCACGACGACTATCGTGCCGGACGGCTTCCCCGGTGTCGGTTCGTTCAGCGACAGGATGGAGCGCCGCGCCGCGGGCAGTATTACGCTGCCGAAGGACGTGGTGCCCGGCACGCTCAAGGTGCGGCTCGAAGTGTACCCGACATCGCTGTCCGATCTTGTGAAGGGTCTCGACGGATTGCTCCGCGAGCCTTACGGGTGCTTCGAGCAGACTTCCACCTCGAACTACCCGAACACGCTGATCCTCGACTACATGAACCAGACCAACCAGACGAACCCCGAAGCCGCGAAGAAGGCGCGAGGGTTGCTGGATAAAGGGTACGCGAAACTCGTTTCGTTCGAGTGCCCGGACACGCCGCAGAAGACCCGACAGGGCTTCGAATGGTTCGGCGGTGCGGACCAACAGCACGAAGCGCTCACGGCTTACGGGCTGCTTCAGTTCAAGGACATGGCCCGCGTTCACACCGTGGACGCGCAGATGATCAAGCGGACGCAAACGTACTTGTTGTCGCGGCGCGACGGGCAAGGCGGCTTCAAGCGGAACGCTCGCGCGCTCGACAACTTCGGCGGCGCGCCGAAGCCCACCACCGACGCGTACATCGTGTGGGCGCTGGTCGAGAGCGACCCGGACGACACCGAGAAGTTGGATCTGAAGACGGAAATCGCGGCGTTGAAGACGCAGGCGCTGGACGAGAACTCCGCCGGCGGCAAGGACGCGTACTTCGTGGCGCTCGTGGCGAACGTTCTGCTTCAGCGCGGCGACCGCCAAGCCGCTCACCAACTGCTCGACCGGTTGAAGGACAAGCACGCAAAGGCCGGTGCGGTGACGGGCGCGGTGACCAGCATCACGCGGTCCGGCGGACGCGATCTGGAGATCGAAACGACCGCGATCACGCTCCTCGGTTGGCTGCGTGCGAACGACCCGAAGTACAGCACCGCGATCAAGGAATCGACAAAGTGGATTTCGCAGCAGCGTGGCGGCTACGGCGGGTTCGGCTCGACGCAATCGACCATCATGGCGTTGAAGGCGCTGACGCTGTTCGCGAACAAGGCCAAGCATCCGTCGGAGAGCGGCGAGATCAAAGTCTCCGTCGGCGGGAAGGTGATCGGCACGCGGAAGTTCACCGAGAAGGACGTGGAGGTAATCGGCCTCGACATCGAGAACCCGGAAGCGGTCTTCAAGCCGGGCGAAACGACGGAAGTGGAGATCGTGACCGACGCGAAGCAATCGTATCCGTTCGCGCTGAGTTACACCTACACGACGCTCACGCCGATCAGCGCCGAAAAGTGCCAGGTCAACATCAGCACGAAGTTGGCGAAGACCGAAGCCAACGAAGGCGACACGGTGCCGTTGACGGTGAACCTGGAGAACCGTCAGAAGGCGGGTCAGGGTATGACGGTCGCGATCATCGGCATCCCGGCAGGGATGAAGGTGCCGACCGACATGAAGCAACTCACCGACCTGCGTGAGAAGGGGGTAATCAGCTTCTTCGAGCTTCGCGGTTCGCGGGAACTGGTGCTGTACTGGCGCGAGATGGCCCCTGAGCAGAAGGTGGCGCTAACGGTGGATCTGGTGTGCGACGTGCCCGGCGAGTACCGCGGCCCGGCGAGTCGCGGGTATCTGTACTACAACGCGGACCACAAGTGTTGGGTGCCGCCGCTGGCGATCAAGATCGTGCCGAAGGAGTGAGCCGCGGAAATCAAAGACAGGTTGGCCACATAGGGCAAAGAAGAAAACAGAAGACGAAGACAGTACACGTTACGCAGTTGATCGGAATTTCGCTTGCGCCGCGCGGCGAGGAAACTCGCGCGCGTTGTACTTTTTTTCTTCACACCGAGACGTGCCACACTATCCTGTAACTTCACCCGCCGGCAGGACTACCCGCCGCCGGCGTCGCGGAGTTCCGCCATGCGTTCCCCCATCAAGGGGCTGATCGAACGACTGCGCCCGCGGCAGTACGCTCGCCGCCAACCGCTCGTACTCATCAACGGCCTCGCCGAGCAAGCCGAGTCGTGGTATCGGAATAAGAAATTCTGGTCTCGATACTTCGATGTTCTCACGCCCAACATCCTCGCCTACGAGGGCGAGCCAATCCACCGGCGGATCGCAGCCAAAGAAGCGATCACGGTCGAATACCTCGTCAACCAACTTCACACCTACCTCGACCAGTTCGTACAGACGCCGCCGTACCACCTCGTCGCGAGCAGTTTGGGCGGGAAGGTCGCGGTCGAGTTCGCGGCCCAGTACCCGCACATGGTGAACCGCGTCGTGCTCCTGTGCCCGTCGGGAATGGGCGACGTGGAACAGTTGCCAATCATGGAAGGCGTCGTCGGCCGCAACGCGCGCGCGATGGTCGAGAGCGTGTTCCACAAGCCCCGGCGTGCCGACGGCGAGATGCTGAGGTACTACCGGGCGAAGTTCGCGAACAGAAAGTGGCAAAAAGGGTTCCTGCGCACCGTGCGCGGCACGCTCGACCACACCGTGCGCGGCAAAATGAAGGACGTGAAGGCACCGACGCTGTTGGTGACCGCGTCCGGCGACAAGGTGTGCGACCCGAAGACCGCCGAGGAAGCAGCCCGCGAACTACCCAACGGGCACTTCCGCAAGATCGAGCGATGCGGGCACGCTCCGCAAATCGAGAAACACTGGCTGATCAACCGACTGGTCGTAGACTTTCTCAGTTCGAAGCGACCCACCGCACACCCGTCGTGGACCAAACTCATCCTGGCGAAGCCAACCCGAGCGAGTAAATAATGCAATCAACCGTGACGCCGCAACCGGCAGCCACCTCGCCCGCTGCACCCATGGCGACCCCACACACACCGCCCGCAGTTGCTGTCGAGACAAAGACCAACCCGAACCCGCCCACCGGCACCACCCCGAAGGGACCGGACTGGTGGCTCATGATGCGGGCGTTCCTCACGCAGGGGAAGCGGATCGCGTCGTTCGCGCCGAGTTCGCGGTTCATGGCCCGTAAGATTCTCGACGGCATCGACTGGGCGAAGGCCGGGTCGATCGTTGAACTCGGCGCCGGCACCGGTCCGATCACGGCCGAGATGGTGAAGAGGGCGAACCCCAAGACGAAACTCGTGGTGATCGAACTCGACCCCACGCTCTGCGGCCGTCTCCGTGAGCGGTTCCACGACACCCCCAACGTCGAAGTGATTTTGGGTGACGCGACGAAGTTCGGCGAACTGTTGGCCGAGCGCGGTATCCCGAAGGTGGATCACGTGCTCTCCGGGTTGCCGCTGCCGTCGTTCCCTGCCGAGGCGCGAGACGCGATCCTCGAAACCGCCGCGCGCACCATCAGCGACGGCGGCACGTTCCGCCAACTGACCGTGATGCCGCTGATCTACTACAAGATGTATCGGCGCTATTTTGAAGACGTGCGGTTCCGGTTCGTGCCCTTCAACCTGCCGCCCGGCGGTGTGTACGTGTGCCGCGGGTTCCGCGGCGCTGCGCGTGTTTAGTGTTTGGTGTTTAGTGTTTGTACCGCCGCGAGCCGGTGGCGAGCGCGAACCTGCACGCTCGCGGCTCGTTCATTCACCACACGAAACACCAAACACTAAACGCCCATGAACACCAAGTTCCTCGCACCGGTCGCGAACAGCCGTATCGTTCGCCGCGCGGCCGACGCGGTTCTCCTGCGCTACGCCCACCACCGCACCGTTCAACTCGATCAGCTGGATGTGGCCGCCGTACAGCGCCACACGCTCATGCGGATGGTGCGTCGGGCGAAGCACACCAAGTTCGGGCGCGATCACGACTTCTCGCGCATCGCGTCCGTCGCGGATTATCAGGCACGCACACGCGTTCGCGATTACGAGTGGTTCTGGAACACGTACTGGAAGGACGCGTACCCGCGAATCGACAACCTCACGTGGCCAGGAAAGATCCCGTACTACGCGCTCTCATCGGGCACGACGAGCGGCGCGACGAAGTACATCCCGGTGTCGTGGGAAATGGTTGCTTCCAACAAGAAAGCCGGGTTCACAACCACCGCGTTGTTTCGGCACGCGAACCCGACCGCGAAGTTGTTCACGGGCAAGTTCTTCTTCCTGGGCGGCAGCACCGACCTTCGCAAGCAAGACGACGGCAGCCTCGCAGGCGACTTAAGCGGCATCGCGGCAAAGGAGTTGTTCGAATTCCTGCGGCCATACACGTTCCCGCCGGGCGAGCTAACGCTCATCACCAACTGGGAAGAGAAGGTCAAGAGGTTCGCGGAGTTGAGCGCGAAGGAGCCGATTACGGCGATCAGCGGAATCCCGGCCTGGATGTACGTGCTGTTCGCGCGATTGAAAGAAGCCACCGGCAAGAAGACCGTGGCCGAAGCATGGCCGGACCTCCGACTCATCGTTCACGGCGGCACGAAGTTCGACCCGTACCGCGACCTGTTCAAGAAGGAAATCGGCAGCGACCTCGTCAAGTTCTGCGAGGTGTACCCGTGCTCAGAGGGCTTCATCGCGACCGAAGACCCGCGATACAACCTGCTCCGCATCGTGCCCGATCACAACATCTTCTTCGAGTTCGTCCCGGTCGAAGATTTGGGCAAGGAGAAGCCGACGCGGCACACCCTCGCGAACGTGGAAGTCGGCGTGCAGTACGCGGTGGTACTGACCTCATGTGCCGGCGTGTGGTCGTATCTGGTGGGTGACACGGTCGCGTTCGAGCGGCGCGACCCACCGCTCATCCGGTTCACCGGCCGCACGAAATATTTCCTCTCCGCGTTCGGCGAACATCTCATCAGCGAGGAAGTCGAGAAGGCAGTAACGCACGCGTGTGAGGTGTGCGGCGTGAACGCGCTCGACTTCCACGTCGGGCCGGTGTTCCCGTCGCAACCGGGCAAACCGGGTCACCACCTTTACCTCATCGAGTTCGCGGAAGGCGCGCCGGACACTTCTCGCTTCGCCAAAGAAATCGACGAGGAACTGAGCCGCATCAACGAGGATTACGCGCCGCACCGCGTCGGCGACCTGGCGATGCTGATGCCGGAAGTGCGCGTGGTGAAGCGAGGCGGGTTCGACGAGTGGATGAAGGCCCGCGGCAAGTACGGCGGTCAGAACAAGGTGCCGCGCATGGACAACAGCGGCACGATGACGAAGGACATGCGGACGTGGTTCGACGCAAACGGGTGGTGAGAAGCAATCTCTCCCCCCAACCCCCTCCCCTAAGATAGGGAGGGGGAGAAAACCCTTTGCTCGCCGCGCACGATTGCGGATTCTCGATGTGTTTCTCCCCCTCCCTTCTTAGGGGAGGGGGTTGGGGGAGAGGTCTTGCCTGCACACACACCGTTCAATGGGCTAGTTCCGGCCGTACTCACGCCGTTCGACGCGGCTGGCGCCTTGAACCTATCGGCGGTCGAACCGCACGCGAATCTTCTCGCGCGCGATGGCGTGGCCGGGGTGTTCGTCGGCGGCACGACCGGCGAGTTCAGTTCGCTCACGCAGGACGAACGACTCGCGCTGACAACACGCTGGGCCGCGGTCGTGAAAGGCACGCCGACGCGGTTGGTTGTTCACGTCGGCGCGAACTGCCTCGCCGACGCGAAGCACCTCGCCGCGCACGCGAACATGCTCGGAGCCGACGCCATCTCCGCCGTCGCGCCGAGTTACTTCAAGCCGAAGTCGTTGGACGTGCTAATTCAGTGGTGCGCGGAGTTGGCGGCAGCGGCCCCACAGACACCGTTCTACTTCTACGACATCCCAGTGCTGACCGGGGTCGCGTTCTCGATGTTGGATTTCCTCGAACAAGCCCCGGCACGCATCCCGACGCTCGCGGGTGTGAAGTTCACGAACCCGGACCTGATGACACTCCAGCGGATGCTCCGCGTGAGTGGCGGGCGTTTTGATGTTCTGTTCGGGATGGACGAGCAACTGCTCGCGGCGGTGGTACTGGGCGCGCGCGGCGCGGTCGGCAGCGGGTACAATTTCGCGGCGCCGATCTACAATCGGTTGCTCGCAGCGGCTCGCGCGAACGACTTTGAAACCGCACGCGTCGAGCAGTATCGCGGTGTGGAGTTGGTCGCGCTGTTGATGCGCCACGGTTACCTTCCCGCGGCGAAAGAAGTGATGCGGGCACGCGGCGTCGATCTCGGTTCGGTGCGCCTGCCGCACGCCGCATTCACGCCGGAGCAAGCCGCGAACTTCCGTCGCGAGTACGAGCAACTTCTTGGCGAGCGGGGGCCGTGAGCCTCCTGATTGCTCCGACAACGTGGTTGATTGGGAGGAGTATCAGGGGGCTGACGCCCCGCTCGCCAAGAATGAACATTCCCCCAATGTTCCGCTGTTTACCGGCGTGGGTACGTGAGCTATACTTAACAGTTAAGCAGGTCACGGCCCGGCCCGCGCGCTTATGAGATTCCGGCGTGAAGGCGATTATCAGCGACATCCACGGCAATATGGAAGCCCTCCAGGCCGTGCTTGCGGACATCAAGTCGCAGGGCATTCGCGATATCTACTGTCTCGGCGACGTGGTCGGCTACGGCCCGAACCCGCGCGAGTGCATCGACCTCGTCATGGACAGCAAACTCGTTTTGCTCGGCAACCACGACCAAGGCGCGATGTTCGACCCGGACGGGTTCAACCAGTCCGCCGAGCGCGCGATCTTCTGGACCCGTGGACAACTCGAATCGGCCAGCGAACCGCGGCCGTCGCGAGAAAAGCGCTGGGAGTTCCTATCGGAGCGGCCCCGCAGTCACCGCGAAAACGGCTACCTCTTCGTTCACGGCTCCGCCCGCAACCCGCTCAACGAGTACGTGTTCCCCGAAGACGTGTACAACCAGCGCAAGATGGAACGCATCTTCGCCCTCGTTGATCGCTACTGTTTCCAGGGTCACACGCACGTCCCCGGCATCTTCACCGAGAGCATGGAGTTCCGCAGCCCGGAAGAAGTCGATTTCGCGTACAAACTCGACGGCCGCAAGACGCTCTGCAACGTGGGCAGCGTGGGCCAGCCCCGCGACGGCAACTGGCGCGCGTGCTACGTGGTGCTCGACAACGACGTGATCAAGTTCAAGCGCGTCGAGTACGAATGGCAGAAGACCCGCGACAAGATCTACAATATCCCGGACCTCGACAACTTCCTCGGGGACCGTCTCGGCGAAGGTCGCTAAAGATCCAACCCTCTCCCACGAATAACACCACAGCCCGCGGACGCCCGTCCGCGGGCTATGCGGTTTCGTAAGATACCCCTTCGTCCGCTCCCGCTCGCGCTCACACTGACCCCACACATGCGCAAGAACGCTCTTAACTTCGTCGTCTTTCTGTTCCTCGCGGGGGGGATGTTTTTCCTCTGGCAATTCGCGAACGAGAACCTGCCGAAACCCGCACAGAAAGAAGACCCCACCGAAAAACTCATCGAAGCGGCGAAGAAGCAAGCCGAAGAGGACGACAAACGCGCCGCGGAAGCCGCCGAAAAGAATCGCATGGCGCAACAGGCGATCGGCGCGGCCGGCGGCGGGCTGGCGGTCGGAATCGAGTTGCCCAAACCCAAGCCCCCGGAGCCGCCGAAGATCAGCGCGCCGGCGCTCGGCGGGATCGACCCGCGCGTGCTCCACACCGCGATCACCAGCGGCATATTCGACTACGTCAACCGGCCAACCCTCATCTTGCTCGGAACGAACGACTTCTACAACCGCGTGCTGCTCACCACAAAGGGCGGCGGCGTGCAGCAGGTCGTGCTGCCGAAGTTCGACCACGCCGACCGGCTCGGCCGCGAGGTCAAGAAAAAGGACGCGAACGGCAACACGACGAAGGAGGCACTCAACCTCCACTTAATCCCAGGCATGCCGTACACACGCTCGAAGCAATTGCGCGAGGACTACGCGCCGCCGACCCTGCAGCCGGGGAAGGTAGACGACCCGTCGGGACTCGCCGACCCGTCGTACACGGTGTTCCACTACCCCACAACGGACGACAAGAACCCCGACCCGTTTTTGGGCGAAACCAACTGGACAATCGTTTCCGAAGATCGCCCGGATGAAGGCGAACACACGGTCGTTTTCGAGAAGGAACTCGGCGACCCGTACTTTGTGAAGATCCGCAAGACGTACACGCTCGGCCCGAAGGACTATCACATCGGGCTGAAGATCGAGTTCGAGAAGCTGAAAGTGCCCGGGTCCGCGAAGGGCAAGGGCCAGTTGAAGCTCCAACTATCCGGCCCTCGCGGACTGCCCATCGAGGGGGAGTGGTACACAAGTACCTATCGCGTCGCGATCACCGGCTGGCGCGACAAGAACGGCGTGCCCCGACGCCGGTACGAGGACTCGGCTTCTATCGGCAACAAACGTGGTGGTGAACAGACCCCCCGCGAGGATAACGCGTTCAGGTACATGGTGGTCGCGAATCAATTCTTCGCCAGTGGCGTAGCCATCGACGACCGAGCCGACGACACGTTCGAGAAGGGGATGAAGAACCCGTGGTCCTACGTCCGCGCCACCACCGAAATCCCATTCGACAAGAAACAAGATCCGCAGCAGACTCAGTTCGACGACGTGACCGTGCGTGCCGCGTTCGATCCGCTCGACCTCGCGCCAGGCGAAAAGATTGCGCACTCGTACCTCATCTACAATGGCCCGTCGAAGGTCGGGCTTCTGGAGTTAATGCCAAAGGACCGGGAAGTCAGCAAAGAACTGGTGAACCGTTACAAGGACAAATTGATCCTCTCGACGATCACCGACTTCCGTTCCGATACGTGGATCGGCCGGTTCGCCGACTGGATCTACTGGACTGACATCGTCATCGTGATGACCAACGTGATGCACCAGCTCCTCGCGTGGATCCACCTGGTCATTCGGAACTGGGCGCTTTCGATAGTCGTGCTGACCATGTGCGTCAGGCTCATGCTGCTGATGCCCAGCCGCAAACAGACGGCGATGAGCATGAAGATGATGGAGGTGCAAAAGAAACTGCAGCCCGAGTTCGAGAAGTTACAGGAGAAGTACAAGGACGACTTCCACTCGTTCCAACGCGAGAAGTCGCGGCTGATGTTCAAGCACGGGGCGAACCCGTTCGCGATGATGGGCGGGTGCCTTTTGCTCGTCGCGCAAATGCCCATCATGATGGGGCTGTACTTCTGCTTACAGGAAAGTGTTTTCTTCCGGCTCGACTCGTTCCTGTGGATCGACAACCTGGCCGCACCGGACATGCTCGTGTGGTGGACCGAGGGCATCCCATTCATCAGCACGACGGAAGACATCGGCAGCCTGCTCTACCTCGGGCCGTTCTTCAACATTCTCCCGATTCTGGCGGTGGGCTTAATGCTCTACCAACAGGCGAAGATGATGCCGCCTTCGACCGACCCGCAGGCGGAACAGCAGCGGATGATGATGAAATTGATGATGATCATGATGGCGGTATTCTTCTACAAAGTCGCGGCGGGTCTGGCGCTGTACTTCATCGTGAGTACCGGGTGGGCGATCATCGAGCGGCAGTTCATCCCCAAGCCGAAGATCGACGGCTTCGGACCGGACACCGACGGCGCGACCGCGACCACCCAGACCGGTTCGACTAACGGCAAGCTCTCGCCCACTGCGGAAGCGGCAGTGGCGGAGGCGCGGAAGAAGAGCAAGGGCTTGCTCGCGCGATTGCGTGAGAAACTACAGGAGAAGATGGAGGAAATGCAGAAGAAGGCCGACGAGCAATCGAAGCGGCAGATTCGCAACGACCCAAACCGGCACGACAGCACCGGCAACGCGCCACCGGGCGCGCCCGGCACCGACGGCCAGTCGCCAAACAACCCGCGCCGCGACAAGAAGAAGAAACGCAAGAAGTAGACGGTTGGAAAGGCGAGCGGGGCAAAAGTCCGCTCGCCTACGGTTTTCACTTCTTCGACAAGTCAACCGTCAGGTCGTTGTTCCCCGCGTTCACCGTGACCGGGGTCGGCAGTTCGACAGGGTTGGTTGAACCTCCGGCGGTCTGGTCCCCAAGCAACGGGGTGTAGGTGACCTTGTACTTTCCCGTCGGCGCGCCCGACCGTCGTTCGCCCTTCGAGTCCGTGGTGCGAACCGTGCTGAGCGCAAACGTGCCATCGTCGCCGACCACGGAGTTGACCACAAAATCCGCTTGGCTCGGATCGGGCGTGAACCGAACGCTGCCGCCGCGGACCGGCTGACCGCCCCGTTTGACGACCCCTTTTACCGGGTTGAGGTCCAGGAAGTCCGGTCCCTTAACGGGTGTGCCGCACCCCGCGCCCGCGAGGAGCACGAGCGCGAGAACCGCGAACCTGGTGCGAGTTGTCATGGCGTTCACCAGTCGCTCCCGAGTGGGTTCCCGTCGCGGGGATCGGTGGCTCGCTGCCAGGTGAGGTCCGAAACGCTCCCGCTGAGGAACCGCACGCTCCCGTCGCCCAGCCCGAGCATGATGCCACCGGTGTGAATGCCCTGCGGCCGATCCATCTGGCAGTTGTTGGAGAAATGCGGTTGCACCTGAAACTTCCGCGCCGCCGGGTAACCCGTCACGTTGCCCTTCCCCGCTCCGACGCCGCCGGGGGCCAGGTTAAACCCCGGGCGCCATTCCTGGTTGGCGTCCGCCCACAGGCTGGCGGACAGGTTGGTCACAACGGTGGTGTCCCCGCAGGTTCCGTACATCTCCGCGAAGAACACGGTGTTCGACAGCCCGTCGAGCGCGGTCGTGATCATGTCCTTGCGACTGGGAGTCCAGGTCCGGCCGTTAACCGGATCGCCGAAGACGTAGTTGTTCATGCCGTAGTTGGACACGCCCCAGCCGTTCGCGCCACCGCGACTGGTGAGAGACTTGCCCTGCGCGTTCGACGTGTCGGTGGGGCATACGAACGTCTTGATGACCTTGTCGTACTGGTGGGCGTAATTGGTGGTGAAGTCGACCTGCTTGTAGATGTTGTCCTGCTCCACGTGTGAGAGCAGGAAGTGGAACCCAGTGAGTTTGTGAATTCCGAACGGGCTGGCGCCGGTCGCGGTCTCTGCGGACGGCGCGCACAGTGGCGGCAGCGTCTGGACCGAGTCTTGCATGCTGTGGGTCGCGATCCCGATCTGTTTCAGGTTGTTAGAGCAACTCATGCGCGCGGCGGCCTCGCGCACCTTCTGGACGGCGGGGAGTAACAGCCCAATGAGAATCGCGATAATCGCGATCACCACCAACAACTCGATTAGCGTGAAACCACGCCGCGAACGTAACGAGAACATGACGAACCTCCCAGTGTGGAATGAACCGGGAACGAACGAGACAAGGAGATGTGTTCTGGAATAAGAGTTTATACGATGGCTCGCCGCGTGCAAGTGGAAGATGTGATCCAACCGGGTCGGTGGGACCGCGCCGAGTTCGGCGCGGTCCGCGCCTGGCATCAATACCGGGCGATCAGTTCCACCGTGAGCCGCTGGTTCAGGATGTCGCGTCGGTTCGACAGCGGCACCTCGAACGCCGCACCGAGCGTGAAGTTCTTGTTCAGGAGCGCCTTCGCACCGAACGCAGCCGTCACGAGGTGCGCGCCGGCCTGACCGCGGGTGCCAAGGTTCAGCAACCCGTCCCCTTCCCCGATCGCAGACGGCAACCGGTTCCCGCCTGCGGTGTACCAGAACCAGTTCAGTTCCGCGAGCGGGTACAGCCACCCGAACAACTGCCGGTCCACGTGCAAACTGTTGTAAAGGAAGCTCGACCCCTGCGAACTCTTCACCGGGAGGTAGTACCCGGTCGTTTGCAGGTAATGCCACTTGTCGCCAAACTCTTTTCCGAAAGTCACGAACGGGGCGAACGACCCGGACCCGTGGTTCTGGAACACCTTCGCTTCGCCCGACGGGACCTCGTAGGATCGGTGAATCAATAAGTGTCGCGGTCATTGAGGCACCGCTCGGTAGTTCAATTTGGGGAGGAGTTCGTCGAACAGGATCGTCATGTTGGTTTTGAACTCTTTGGCAACACCGCGACCGACCTCGTAGACACCACGGATCACGT
>CAMDQN010000037.1 GCA_945905925.1 Singulisphaera sp. GP187 | reverse complement strand
ATAACTCCTTGTCTTGAAGCGACTTGCCACCGTTGGTATTTCGGACTCCTCGGCACTTGAAGAGCCAAATTTCTCAAGGACACCTGGCACTTTCGAGCGGTTTTCACCGCATTTTCACAGGCCACGCGCAAACCATGTCGTGGACCCGTGCGTTCCGCCGTCCCCAGTCTGCCGGTACCATCGCACGAACTCGGCATAATCCGCGGGCGTGTCAACGCCGCGGTGCGCTTCCGCCACGACCCCGACGTTGATGCTCCCGCCGGTGCCGAGTACGCGGAGTTGCTCCAGTTTTTCCGATTGTTCCAGCGAGTGCGGCGGCGCGCCGGCGATCTGAAGGAGGAATTCGCGCCGATACGCGTAGACACCGAGGTGCTGAAGGAACTGAGCGGGCCGCGCGCTGAAATCGGGAACACCATCGCGAACAAACGGAATCGGTGAGCGCGAGAAGTACAGTGCGCGCCCACGACCATCGCACACGACCTTCACCACGTTCGGGCTGCGGTACGTGTCGAGGTCCGCAATCGGCACCGCGAGCGTCGCCATGTCCGAACCCGTTCCCATCAACTCCGCGAGCAGGTCGATCGCCTTCGGGTCGAGCTGCGGTTCGTCGCCTTGCAGGTTGATGACGACATCTGCGGTGAGGTGCGCCGCGACCTCCGCAACACGGTCGGTTCCGGCAATGTGGTCGTCGCGGGTCATCACCGGGCGACCGCCGAAATCGCGCACCGCGCCGAAGATGCGGTCGTCGTCGGTGGCGACGATTACCTCGGACGCGCACTTCGCTTTCTGCGCTTGCTCGAAGACGTGCTGGATCAGGTACTTTCCCGTTTCGCGCAGGAGCGGTTTACCGGGCAACCGCGACGACGCGAACCGCGCCGGGATGACGATGGCGACTCGCATGCTCGACCTCCGTGTCGAAAGAGATGCGCGATTAGACTTCAGCGGCGCGAATTCGACAAGCCGAATGGCTGGGATAGAGAAGAGTATTCACCGCAGAGAACGCAGAGGACGCGGAGAATGACAACGAGAGTTCTGATTTCAACTCCCCTCGGTCTTCTCCGCGTCCTCTGCGTTCTCTGCGGTGAATACTCTTCTACGTTCGTGCCGAATCGCTGAGGACGCGGCCGTCCTTCATGCGGATCACGCGGTCGGCGCGCTCCGCGACCTCGTCGCTGTGGGTGACCACCAGCAGCGCGAGGTTGCGCGACTTCTGGAGCGACGCGAACAAGTCGAGCACCTTCACCGCGTTGTCGGAGTCAAGGTTCCCGGTCGGTTCGTCCGCGAGCAGCATGACGGGGTCGTTCGCCAGCGCGCGGGCCAGCGCAACGCGCTGCCGTTCGCCGACGGAGAGTTGCTGCGGGAGGTGATTCGCACGCTTCCCCATGCTCACCAGTTCGAGGAGACCTTCGGCCTTCTTCGCTCGCTCGCGGGCCGCCAGTCGCGGCCCCTCGAACATTGGTACCTGCACGTTCTCTCGCGCGGTCAGCGTCGGGATCAGGAAGAACGACTGGAATACGAACCCGATCTGCCTGGCGCGGAAGTGATCCAGATTAGCATGCTTCGAGAGCGCTTCGCCGCGGAAGTACACCTCGCCGCCGTCGGGTCGGTCGAGCATGCCGAGCATGTTCAGGAGCGTGGACTTGCCGCACCCGGACGGCCCGGTGATGGCGACGTGCTGCGCCGGTTTCACGCCGACCGTGATTCCATTGAGAGCATGAACAGCGCCGTCTGGGTAGGTCTTCACCAACCGGTCGGCGTAAATCAGGTGGCTGGCGGGGTCGTCAGTCATGGCGGAGCGCCTCCGTCGGCAGCAAGCGGGCGGCGCGGAACGCGGGGTACGCGCCGCCAAGAACCCCGATCAGCACCGTGATGCCCACACCCCGCAGGATTACCACCAGTGCGAGTTCGGGCTCGATGAACCCGTTCACCTTCGGAGAAAGCGTGAGCAGGTGCATTCCGAGGAACGCGATGATCGTGCCGCCGATGGCGGCGGCGCTTGCGAGCAGCACGGCCTCGCCCAAAATCATGCTGATCACGCGCTGCGGGGGCCACCCGACCGCCCGCAGAATGCCGATCTCCTGTGTGCGTTCCAACACCGACATCGCCATCGTGTTCAACATGCTGATGACGCCGATTGCGAGCGCGATGGCCGACACAAGCCACGCGACCGCACGAATCAGTTTCAGTTGCGAAACGGACGTGACGTAAGTGTCGGGAGTCTGTGCCGAAAGCCGTACGGTCACGTCCTTGGGGTCGCGCAGGGCATCGATCTTCTGGCGCACGATCTCGATCTCGGCAGCGGAGTCGGGCGAGGTCTTCTTTACGCGCACAGAGAACCCGGTCACGCGCTTTCCGGTGAGCGCCTGCCCGTCCTCGAACGCTACGATCGCGCCCCCATCCTCGAACACCACGAAGCTCTTGAAGATCGCTATGACTTCGTAGGGATTCTCCTTGTTGCCACCGAACACGAGGGAGTCGCCGACCTTCTTGTTCAGATTAGAAGCAAGCGTTTTGCCGAGCATGATCTTGTTCCGCTCGCCCTTTTCGAGCATACGCCCGCCGGGCTGAATCTGAATGTCCTCGAATCCGAAGTTATCGAGCCGCCAGCCCTGGATCAGCACCGGGTCGGAAGCGCCGCTGTCTCGCGTCATGTCGGTGACATCGACCACGCCCGCGGAGACCTTATCGACCTCGGGAATTTTCCGCGCCTCCTCGACCAGGAACTCGCTGAAGTCGCTGTTCAGCCCACTGGACTTGCCGGCCTGCATGACAACCAGATCGACGCGGCGCTGGTCGAATGCGGCCTCAACCGATTTCTCGACGTTGTGGCTGACCGCGAGGAGCGCAATCATGCTCCCGACTGCGACCGCCAGGCCGAGCACGGTGAGCGCGGTGCGAATGGGTCGCCGCGTCAGGTTCTTCAGAATGAATGAGACGAAGTACATCGTGATTTCGGGTGGCGAACCGCTTCAAACGGCGAGCCGCTTCAGGTGCCGCTGCACGGCTTCCGTGAAGCCCGCGGTGTTATCGAACATGGCCAGGTGCTTCGCGGCCGGGATGATCTCGGCCACACACCTCGGAAGGTGTTGTTCTAGCCAACGGGACGTGGCAAGGAAGGGGGAGAATTCGTCGTACAGTGCGACAACCGGTCGAGAGATGCCCGCGAGAACTTCCGCGGTGAGACCGGCTTCGGTCAGAACTTCTTCGCCGCAGGTAGTTTCCGCGAGCTTCGGGAGTTGTCGCAGCCACCCGCGGCCGAACACACCGTAAATGTCTTCGAGTTGTTTCAGCTTGTCTGGCGCGAGCGCGGCGGTTTCGCGGAACAGGCGTGCGAAGTCTACCGTGTCGCCGAGTTCGACGCCAACTTGTGCGAACGTTTCGCGCAAGTCGTTCCAAATGGTCATCTTGCCGAAGTTCGGTTCGATGTGCTTCAGACCGGGGAAGAACGAATCCGAGAGCAGCACCCCCGCGACGCACTCCGGCGCGAACGCCGCCGCGTGCATGCTTACCACGCCGCCAAAACTGTGACCCACGAGCAGCGCCGGCTTCAGTCCGAGCGCCGCGTGGAGTTGGCGGAAGTCTTCGGCCATCACTGCGGACGTGTACCCACGGGGTGGCCGCGCGCTGGCGCCGTGACCGCGCATGTCGTAAGTTGTCACGCGAAAGTCTGTCGCCAGCGCGTCGGGCAGACCACTGAGTACCCACACGGCCTGGTTGCTCGTGACCGCGTGGACCATTACCACGTCCGGCCCTTCGCCGGCCTGCTGGTAGAACAGTCGCGTTCCGTTCACCTCGACTTCGGGCATTCGGTTCTCGTGCTTCTTTGGTTCTTGTAGGGTGGGGACTGCCCACCTCTTCGCGCAGCGCGTCGGTTTCTGGCGTCGTAGGGTGGGCAGTGCCCACCCTAAAGAGCGGCTAAACGTGCTTTTGGAGAAACGACACTAACTCGCCCAACTCTAAATCTTCCGCACTGCGGTCGCGCAAGCTCTTCAGGAAGGCGCCGAAGGGCAGACGGCGGCCGAAATGCGCGTCGAGCCGTTCGGCCAAGACAACGAGGTCGATGGACGCGAACCCGAGGTCGGCGAAGGCGCGGGTCGTGAGTTCGGCCGGTTCGGGGAAGTCGCGGTCCGGGAACGTCTGTCGCACCACATCCGCGAGCGCGGCGAGTAGGTCTTCGGTGGTGCGCATCACACCGCCTCGCAAAGAGTGGTTGCGATGATCATGTCCTTCTGACGGGCCGTTTGCACGCGGAACCGCTGACTGCTCACGGTCACGATCGCGGACCCCGTGTTCGCGTCGAGCGATTCGAGCACGCAGTTCTCGGCCGACACACGGAGCGCCTCCGCGACCGCGAGGCACCCGGCCTTCGCACGCACTTCGCGCTCGGTTTCCGGCGCCGCGTTTTTGGTGATCATCTGGAACGAACACCCGACGCGATTTGCGAAGGCGGCGATCGCCGCGACCCGGCCTTCGGAAATGGTCGCACTCACTGCGGGGAACGGTTCGACTTTCGGCGCGCCACGTGGCTTGCACACGACGCGACCGTCTACGACTTCGGTCTCGATGTCGGCGGAGTACATCGCTTCGCCGTGTTTCGCCGTCCACGCGGCGCGGACCGCGTCCTTCGCGATCAGCCGCCCGAAGAACCAGTCGTTTAGGTCCGCGTCGGTTCCAGACCAGGTTTCGTAGACGGCGAGTTCGGTCGGGGTCAAGGTAACGCGTGCGCCGGCCGCGCGCAGCACAGGTTGCTTCAGGTCTGGGGGCGGCTCCAGGAACTGACAGCACCCGAATCCGGCGCTCCCACCGACCGCTTCGGGCCAGCCACGGCTGAGAAAGTACTCGTCCTTCGGTCCGTGGAAGTTCACTTTTCCGAAGGGCAGGTAGAACCGCCAGTAGCCCGCTCCGGTTAGGCGAAGCCACGGGTCGCCGTTCGTGTCGAATACTTCGAGGCCGTGTCGGAAGTGGCGCGCGGATTCCTGTTCGTTGTGCCCGCGAACGAGCACGTGTGAACCGACCTCCGGGGTTGGTCCGAAATATTCGACCTTCTGCAACTCGAAGGGCAGCAGGATGCGCCCGGTCCAGTCTGGTTGTTCGAGGTGCCACGCACCGATGAGGTGCATCGCGGCGTCCAGTAGCACCGGATCGAGCGCGTAATGCGGATTGGGATTGGAGCGGAACCACCCGTCGCGAGGTTGCACTTCGAGCGTGCCCTCAATGCCTTCGCGCCCGACGCAATCGAGCGTCCGAATCATCTGGAACAGCGGCCCGTGGAACATGTTTCGGCGCAGGTCGTCGACGGTGGACTTACACGGCTTTTCGTCGGTGAGGTCGAACGGGTGCGGCGGCGGCGGGTCCGGGTAGCGGTCCGCGAGGACGACCACGGCTTCAGCCGACGGCTTGTTCGCGCCGTCGCGGAGGAACGAGTTGCCCAGGTCTCGCACGTCCGCTTTCACCTCGACGATGCCGGTCGCGGGATCGACGGACGCAACGGACGCGCGGACTTCGAGCGTGGTCGGCTCCGCGTCGAACGGTAGCCACCGGAAGAGGCGGATGTTGCGGATCGCGATGACGACTTTACCGGGCGCGAGCAGGGCCGCGCCTTCGCTCATCGCTTCGAGGCTGAAGGTCATGGGCAGCACGGGCAGCCCGTTTTGCGATGGATCTTCGCGGCTTACCGCGCGCCCGCCGAGCGTGTGCTCGTCTGCGTACAGGTCTTCGCGCACGTCCATCACGCGGCGAAAGATGATCTCGTGTCCAGGCTCGTGATTGAGAACTGTTTCGACGAGCGCGAATGGTCTTTCTTCTGGCGAATCGGGAACGTTCGCGACCGGGGGCATCGCGAGGTCTGGGAACGCGAACAGTTCCGTGGGCAGCGCCACCGACGGTGCGTGTCCACCGAGGAACGCGGACATCACCTCGCGCTGCGCGTCGAGGAACTGTTCCATCGCGTCGAGGTAGTTGTGCAGGATCACGTCGGACGAACCTACCCCCGCAACCCCCCTTCCTTCAGGGAAGGGGGAGGAAGGCATTGCGAGTCCGTTTGCGTCAGCGGCGTGTGTGTGTTCTTTCTCCCCCCTCCCTGAAGGAAGGGGGGCTGGGGGAATAGGTCTCCCCGCGTACAGGTGCCCCAGGTTCAGATCGACGCCGTGCGCCACCAGCTGCGCGACCATGTGGTTAATCTGGGTCGGGCCGCTCTTGCGGGTCACGTTCGCGGGGATCGCCGCGAACGGCTTGCCGCGCAGGATGTCTTCCACGAATGCCGACAGGTTTCCGCGCGGGCCGCATTCGATGAAGAGACGTACGCCGTCCGCGTGCATCGTCTCGATCATGCGAGTGAACTCCACCGGCGTTACCCAGTGGTTCACGGCGAGTTCGCGCATCGCGTCGGGGTCGGTGGGGAACCGCGTACCCGTGGAGCAACTGTACAGGGACGTGTTCGTTGGGTTGAACGGTACGTTAACAAACAGTTCGCGCAGCGCTCCCATGTACGGCTCGAACAGCGGCGTGTGGTACGGCCGCTTGAACGGGAGTCGTTCGGCGATCACGCCGTTCTCCGCGAGCGCGGCTTCCACGGCTGCGACCGCGTGCGCCGGGCCGACCGCGACGCACTGGTGTGGGCAGTTGTCCATCGCCACGATTACAGCGCCGCCCGCGACTCGGCTCGCGACCTCCATGATGGTCGCCTTGCTCGCGCCGACCGCGAGCAGCACCGCTTCCGGACCGCTCGCATCGCCTTCCTGGCGCTGCATGATGTCCATGATCTCCGGCAGGCGCGAACCGTGCTCCTCCTGCGATCGCATGGCCCCGCTCGCGAGCAGTGCGCCGAGTTCGCCCGCACTGTGCCCGGCCATCGCGGACACGGGGACCTTCAGGTTCTCGATCACGCGAAACAGCGCCTGGTCCGCGAGCAGCACGCCGAAGATGGACGGCCCCAGCCCGCGTAGTACGGCCTCAGCCGCCGCTTTCTCTTCGGTGGTTGCGTCGGGCGGGAGGTGCAGCATCCGCCGCATGGATTCCTCCGGGCGCCCCGCTTCGATCGCGACTCGGTCGCACCACGCGAACGCATCTTCCACTTCCGGGAACACGGTGCAAACGTCCGCGAGCATGTTCAGGTATTGCGCGCCCTCACCGGGGAACAGAACCGCGACGGTGCCCTGCTCCGCGAGCGGTGCATCGAAGTAGTAGATGCCGTTGGCGTCGCGAACCTGCTTGCACTTCGGATCCGCGAGCCGGTCCGCGGCGCGATTCAGTCGCGTGAGAAGGTCCACGTGCGAACCGGCGACAACCGCGAGCCGCGAGCCGCCGGGCTTCATCTCGGTCGCAAGTGAAGCTGCCACATCCGCTAGAGTGACAGCGGGCTGTTGCTCGACCCGTGCCGCGAGCGCGAGAACGCGGTCGCGTAGGTTTGCGCGGTCGTCGGCGCGCAGCACGAACATTTCCGTGTCCCACCCGGTCGTGGGCGGGGCAGAAGCGTGCGGTGGTTCGGTCAGGGTGGAGGACATAGAGAATGTTGAGTGGGGGGCGTAAGCCCCCTGTTAAACCTCAAAGCACACAGGCGTGGAAGTTAGCGGGGCGTAGCCCCCGCTCGCCTCCAGACAAATCAGACCTCACCCGACGACACCGGCCGCGACCGGTACGGGAGACGATTCGCTCGGCCTCGCCGGCTTCGATGCGGACTCGCTTCCGCCCGCGACGAGCACTTCCGGTTCGCCCTTCGTGCCGAAGATCACTTCGTCCACCGCGAACCCGGCGCCCACGGTCGGTTCAATCAGTTGCAAGCCGCGGGCGACCAGGTGCTTCGCGAGGTCCGCGACCATGCCGACTTCCGACCACGGGCCCCACGCCACCGAGACCACGCGACCCGGCCACTTGCGGTCGAGGTCGCACGCGAGCTTGCTCAGGACTTCGTTCGCGGCGGCGTAGTCCGACTGCCCGCGGTTCCCGTAGCGGCTCGTGATCGACGCGAACAGCGCGAAGAACTTGAGCTTCGACGCGTCGAGTTTGCGAGCCAGTGTCAGCGCGCTGTCCACCTTCGTGCCGAACACCCGGTCGAACGACTCCGGGGTCTTGTCGCGGAGCAACTTGTCCTCGATCACACCAGCACCGTGGATTACACCCGCGATGCCGCCGTGCGCGTTCAGTTCGTCGATCAATGTGCCGAACGCGATTGCATCTCGAACATCGACGGAACGGTATTCGACGGTGCCTCCGGCCTTGCGTATCGCGTCGAGGTTCTGCCGGATTTCGCGGTCCTTCAGGAGTCGCTTGTAGGCGATCTCCACGGCCGCGGGCGCGGCTGACTTGCCTGCCGTTTGAAGCAACTTCATCAGCGCGGATTTGAGTTCGGCCTGTGTCGTGAGTGGCGTCGTGTCCGGGTGTTCCGCGACCGGGACCGGTGAACTGCCGACCAGCACGAGCTTCGATTTGTACCGCTGTGCGATCTCCAGCGCGACGCGCGCCGTGATGCCGCGCGCGCCGCCCGTGATGAGCACGGTGGAATTCGCGTCGAGTTCGATTGCGTGCGAGTCCTTATCCAGCGGACCGGGTTCGACCTGCCACGTCTTGCGGAATTCCCCGTCGCAACCAACCTCGCACGGCCCGTTTGGATCGCCGAGTTCACCGAGCAACTGCGCGACGAGTCGCGGTGCCGGCGTTTCGGCGCTCACGTCTACCACGCGAACGTTCACTTCGGGCCACTCGTAACTGAGGCATTTGGTGAACCCCGCGACGCCGCCGTGACCGGCGAAGAAATCGGCTGGGAGTTCGTCGCCGAAGCCCATCGTGCCGCCCATCGCGGTGACTGCGAGCAGTACGGCGGAGCCGTTCTTGCCGGCGTCGCGAATCTCGCTCTCCAGACCGCGAGCGAGTAGGTACAGCGACTTAACTTCGCGGCGCATCCGGGCTTCGTCAGTCTCGCCTTCGGGTGGACCGGCGCACGGCAACAGGTGTATCAGACCGGACACCGGGCCGCACTTGTCGCGAACGCGAGTGAGCAACTCCGTGACTGCAGTCGGGTCGGTAAGGTCGGCTGCAAAGCCTTGGTTCTTGCCCATGCGAACGAGCGCGGTCTTGATGTCGAGTTCCGCGAGTCGGTCGGCCAGTTCCTGCGCGACGCCGAGTCCGTCGTCAGTGATGACGACCGTACCGGACGGCGGGTTGAAAGTCGGGCGGATCGGTAATGGGGCGTCGATCAGTCTGACGACAAGGCGCTGAACGTCGCCCGCCCGCGCGCCCGGATGAAGATCACCGTTGGAACTCGGCGCGGCTTTCGACGCTGGCGATTCGTGCTTGCCGTTGGTCGAAGGAGCCGAGGCAATCGCCGGAGTCGGTGCGGCTTCGTTCAGCACGCCCATCACGTAGTCGGCGATGCCGCGGAGTGTCTTGAGGACGGATAACTTCTCCATCTCCAAGTTCGGCTGCTTGCCATCGGCACCGGCTTCGATGCTTTCCGCGAGCGCGCCCAATACTTCGACGCGCTTGATCGAATCGACACCCAGGTCGGCTTCGAGGTCGAGGTCGATGCTAAGCGCTTCCTTCGGGTAACCGGTACGCTCGCTCACGAGGTCGAGCAGGCGCGCGAGCAGCGCGTCCCGGTCGAGTGCGCCGCCGGGCTTCTTCGCTGGTGCGACTTCGGTGGGGACGACGGGAGCGATCTTCGCGACCGCGTCGTGCTTGCCGTTCGTTTCGTGCTTACCATTGCTGATGGGCGCGACCGGAGCGGGTGTTGATGGTCGCGCGACCGGTTGCGAGGCGATGCGGTTGGTGGCTGCGATGGGCACGGGGAGCGGCGTTGCGTGAGCGTGCCCGTTGCCATTCCCGTTCGCGGACGGCGCGAGCGGGTACGCCGCGTGCCCGTTGCCATTGGCCGAAGGCACGTGCGCACCGTTCCCGTTGGGCGCACCGAGGAACCCTAGCATCACGGATTTCTGTGTGTCGAGGAAGCGGGCCATCACTTCCTGGAACCGCATCATCACGGTTGCGGCGCCGTCGGGCGCGGGGTGATTCGCGTGATTGTGACTGGGGCCGTTCGTGGAAGGAGCGGGGAGAACGGGTTGTGTCTCGGTGTTGTGCATCATCGCTCGTGAGGGTGAAGAACCTACCCCGGCCCCCCTCCCTGAAGGGAAGGGGGAGGAAGAGATGGGGGGGGCGATCGAAGCCGCACTCGACGCAGTCGGACTTAGAAGGCTTTTCTCTCCCTTCTTTTCAGGGAGGGGAGCCGGGGTAGGTTTGGCGGAAGTGGGCCGTGCCTGACCCAACAGCAGCGGTTCCGGGCCGTTGATCGGGCGGCTACGGATGCCGTTGACGAGCCACGTCGTCGGGGCGAACTTCGGCTTACCGGTGTCCGCACTGAGCTTCGCCAGGTCGAACGCTTGAACCGCACGACCCGTAAAGAGTCGCTCGGGGTTCACCGACACGCCGGCCGCGAGCAACTGCCCCAGCAGGTGTGCGAGTTGAACTAACCCGGGCCGCGACTTCGCGTCGGACGCGAGCGCGACGTGCGGGCGCCCCGCGAGGATCTGCCCCGTGAGGCCTGTGAGAACCGCCTGCGGACCGACTTCCACGAACACCCGCGCACCGGCGTCGTGCATCGCGCGGATCTCGTCCGCGAACCGCACCGGCGAGACGAGGTGCTCGGTCAACTGCGCCGCGATCACCGACCCGTCGGCCGGGTGCGGAACGGCGCTGGTGTTCGAGAACACCGGCTTTCGCGGCGCCGTGAACTTTGCCTGTGCGAGTGCGTCGGTGAGTGCTGGCTTCGCGCCCGCGATCAACGGCGAGTGGAACCCGCACGCGACCGCGATCCGTTGTGACCGAATGCCGGCTGCTTGCAACTTCTCGGCAGCGAGCTTCACGCCGTCTTCGGTGCCCGCGATCACGGTTTGCGTCGGCGAGTTGTGGTTCGCGATCCACACGTCCGGCAAGCCCTTCAACACCGGGGCAATGGCTTCCGCGGTGTTGTCGGCCGCGATCATCCCACCGGGCGCGGTGACGGCGGCTTCGCGAATCGCCCGGCCACGCTTGTACGACAACCGCATGAGGTCGTCTTCTGAAATCGCCCCGGCGGCGGTGAGCGCTGCGTACTCTCCGTAGCTGTGACCCGCGAAGTAATCCGCATCGACACCGAGTGCAGTGAGTAGACGGAACATGCCGAGACTGGTCGCCCCGATACTCGACTGCGCGATTTCGGTGCGGCGCAGTTCGTTGCGGTTCGCGGCCTCTTGTTCCGGCGTGAACGGCGTCGGCGGATAGATGAACCGGCTCAGCGGCTTGTCGAGATCGTCCGCGAGCGTCGTTTCCGCGCGGTCGAGTACGGCCCGCACTTCGGCGAACGCCATCGCCACTTGCGCGAGCATGTCCGGGTACTGCGACCCCTGACCCGGGAACAGGAACGCGACTTTCGCCGCTTCCGGCTTCGCAGCGAAGTACACGCCGCGCGGGTCGGTGTGCGCATCGGTCGCGTTTGGCAGAGCCGCAATCGCGGTGTCGAGTTTCTCTTTGAGGTCTTCGAGCGAGGTCGCGACGACCGCGAGCACCGGGGAAGTAGACGCGATTGCCTTGCTACTCAGCCACACGCTCGCAGCGAGATCAGCGAGTGTCGGCCGCGCGCCGGCGACAATCGCGTCGCGAACGTGTTTGAGGCTCGTGAGGATCGCGGCCTTATCCGCGCGGCGCCACACGATGAGTTCCGTTGGCCACTGTTGAAGGCCGCTTTCCGGGCGGTTCAGGAAATCGCCGGTGTATTCTTCGAGGACCGCGTGGAAGTTCGTCCCGCCGAAGCCGAACGCGCTCACGCCGGCGGTTCGCGGGTACTCGTGCCCGTGAACCCACGGCTTCGCTTCGGTGTTCAGGTACAGCGGCCCGCCGTCCAGATTCGCCTTCGGGTTCGGCTTCTCCACCAGCGTTGGCGGAAGCACCTTGTGGTGCAGCGCGAACGCGGTCTTGATCAGCCCCGCGAGGCCCGCGGCGCACTTGCTGTGCCCAATCATTGACTTGACGGACCCGATCGCGCACGACTGCGGATCGCCGCCCGCGTCGCGCATCAACTGCCCAATAGCACGGGCTTCGGTTTGGTCGCCGACCACGGTGCCGGTGCCGTGCGCTTCCACGAGCGCCACGTTCGACGGGTTCACGCGAGCTTGTGCGTAAGCACGATGCAGCGCGCGGAGTTGGCCTTCAGCGCGCGGCGCGGTCAAACCCTTGTCACGGCCGTCGCTCGACGAACCCACGCCCTTGATGACCGCGTAAATCCGGTCGCCGTCGCGCTCGGCATCAGCCAATCGCTTCAAGACCGCGACGCCGACACCTTCCGCGAGCGCGATGCCGTCGGCGTCCGCGTCGAACGGCCGACACCGGCCCTTCGCGCTGAGCGCGTGCGTTTTCGAGAACGCGACGTAGGCGAACGGCGTTTGCACCGCGTCGCCGCCCATCACGATCGCGACATCGCTAGTGCCGTCGCTCAGCTCGCGCACACCGGCGTGGAGCGCCGCGAGCGAGGACCCGCACGCGGCGTCGATCGCCATGTTCGTGCCACCGAGGTTGAACCGGTTCGCAACGCGCCCGGCCGCGACGTTCAGCAGGATGCCGGGGAACGAGTCTTCGGTCCACTCGGGCAACATCCCCGACGCGAGATCGACGATGTCCTGCCCTTTAACGGTCACGCCGGGAATCGAGTCGATCAGCGGCATGCACGCCCGGAACCCGTAGGACACGGACAGCGGCATCCCACCGCCGCCGACACCGAGGATCGCGCAAGTGCGCTCGCGTGCGAACGGCCGTTCGAGGTAGCCTGCGTCACCGAGCGCCTGGTTCACCGCTTCGAGCAGGAGCAGTTGAAGCGGCTCGATGTTCGGGATGCTCTTCGGCGTGATGCCGTACTTGAGCGGATCGACCGCGATGTCCTTGAGGAACCCGCCCCACTTCGACACCATCTTGTCTTTGGCACGCGGGTCTGGGTCGTAGTACGCGCGCCAGTCCCAGTGCGACGCCGGGATCTCGACGACCGCATTCGTCTTCGCGAGGATGTTCTCCCAGTATTGCGACAGCGAAGTGGAACCGGGGTAGAAGCACGACAACCCGATGATTGCGACATCGCACGCCGGCGGCGCTTCCGGTTCGATGTGGATCGCCGATTCCGGGAGAATGATGCTGTCGGTGACGTTCGCGTGCAGCTCCGCGATAGTCGTGACTTTGTCGTGCAGCGCGGCAATCTGCCCAATCATGTACATGCCGCGCGTAAACTGATCGTCGGCGCCGACAGAGTGCAGGCCATCACCGTTCGCGCCGTTGGTGATCACGCCGTTGACGCTCGCGCCCCCCTTCGGGGCATGGCTCGTGGACGACGCGCGATCCACGCCTTTACTGGCGACGCGCAGGCGCCCCAAGTTCATGCGCTCAAGCGCGATGCCGACTTCCAAAGGCGATTTGCCTTCCGCTTTCAGTTTGCGCTTCTCACTCTCGAACACGTCGGCGTAAGGCGTCGGAATGCAACGGATCGCGTGGCCCGGACCGGTTTCGAGCAGCACGGTGTCGGCACACGCGATAGCTTCCTTCTGGAACCGCTCGGTGATCGCTCCGCCTTGTACCGCTTCCTTCGTGAACAGGTACGCGGTGCCGAGCAACACGCCGACCTTCACGCCCTTTTCCGCGAGTGGTGCGCTCAGAGCCGCGACCATGTTAGCGGAGAGCGCGTCGTGAATACCACCCGCGAAGACGACGTGCAAGTCGTCAGCCGGTTTGCCGCCGATGCTCTCGATCAGCACCTCGACCATCGCCTCCCACAGCGCGAAACTCGCGCGTGGGCCGATGTGACCGCCGCACTCCTGACCCTCGAAGATGAACCGTTTCGAGCCGTCCTTCAGGAACATTTTGAGCAGACCCGGCGACGGCACATGCAGGTACGTCGGGATGCCCTGTGCCTCGAGTTCCTTCGCCTGATCCGGTCGGCCCCCCGCGATGATCGCGAACGGCGGCTTGTGCGTGCGAATCGCTTCGAGTTGTTCGCTACGAATCTCGTTTGGCACGAACCCGAGGATGCCCACGCCCCACGGCTTCTTCCCGAGTTTCGCCTTCGTTTCGGCGAGGAGATTTTCGGTTTCAGCCTTGCGAAGCAACGCGAGCGCGAGGAATGGCAACGCCCCGCCCGCGGCAACGCTGTCCGCGAACGCGGCGGTGTCGCTTACGCGTGTCATCGGTCCTTGCAGGATCGGATACTTCGTGCCGTGCGACTTCGCGAGCGGCGAGTCGGGGCTGAGGTGTTTGAGACGCTTCGCGCCTTCGAGTTGCTTGGCGGAACGTTCGCAGATTGCCTGCACCACGCCCGCGACCGTGATGCCCTTCGCCGCGAGTGGCGCCGCGTTCACGATGTCCTGACCCACGAGCCACACGCCTGCGGCGGGGTCCGCCGCGACGCGGTTACGAACCGCTTCGCGCCACGCGGTGAGCTTTTCTTCGGGCGGAAGAGCCGTGTGTTGAAGTCGCTCGTCTTCCTTCGCGAGTTCCTGCGCACCGGCACAATCCGGCCGCGCGTAGATGCGGTAGCCTTCGCCGAGTTTCGCGCCGAGAACGAGTGTTTCGCTGCCGTCGAGGCCGTTGATGCGCTTGCGGGTGCCGTCCGCGAGCGGCGTTTCGCGTGTCAGCAGCACTTGCGAATCGAGAACGACGCCTCGGGCGCCGCCCGCGATACACGCGGCGGTCGTGTTCGCACCGATCCCGCCGCGCACCCAGAACGGAATTGTGATGCTGTTCTTCGCCGCGAACTGACGCCACTTTTGGAGCAACACAAACGAGGTGTCGGCGCCGACACGCCCGCCGGCTTCGTGGCCCTTCAGAACGATGCCGGTAACGCCGAGTTCAACAGCCTTCGCGGCCTCACTGACGCTAACCGCTTCGCGCAGCACTTCGGTGTTTGCGGTTTTCAGGTCGCGCACGCGGGTTGCGAGGGTGGGGCCGTCCGCGCCCGCGAGGATCACGCAAGCCGGTTTGAACTGCGAAAGGAGGTCGAAAAGGTCAGTCGCGTCGGTGCGGAGTTGGACGCCGTAGCCGTCCCCCGCGAACCGCGCGAGACGGGTCAGCGATTGAGACGCGGAAGACTGAGAGCCGAACTCCAAGTCCAACACTCCCCACGCACCTGCACGGCAGGCGGCGATGGCGAGCGACGGGTCGGTGGCTCCCGGTGGGGTCAAAACTATGAGGTCGCGCGGTTCCATCACTCGCCTCGAAGGCTGGACCTCCTGTCCTGGGGGGACGTTGGCACACCGGGACACGCTCCGGTACCAATGGCGCAAGCACCGGAAACCGGCCACGCCTCAACAGATATTATCAGAAGCCCGAGTCGGTTTGGCAAACTGGGCAGTGTGGAGACTTATGGTGTAATGGGACTTAGTGCAAACCGGAATCCCAGGAACATCGTCGTTGACACACTGTGTCGGGGTGGGTTGTAGTGAGTGCCTCTGTTGTGCCGGAATTACGGTCATTCGGCAAGGGTGGTTGTGCCGATAAGACCGGGGAAGAGGTCGCCATCCACTGATCGGAAACAGGGACGGTCCATGCGCAGTTTTCTCCTCGTTCTTTTCGTAACCCCGCTCTTGGTGGGGTGCAAAAACGACCGGTTCGTTTTGAACACGAAGGTGGAAACCCGGCTCGACGCGCCCCCGGTCAGTCCTAGCGCCGGCCCCGTCAAACCGGTCGTGGTGCAGGGAGGTCGGAGCCGCGTCGCGATCATCGACGTGGATGGCCTCATCCTCAACACCCCGTTTGTCGGGCCGCTGTCGTGCGGTGAGAACCCGGTTGCGTTGTTCCGCGAGAAGCTCGAAGCCGCCACGTGCGACCCGTGCGTCAAGGCTGTCGTACTCCGCATCAACAGTCCCGGCGGGGGCGTCGCCGCGTGTATTTCGATGCGCCACGACCTGGAACGATTCAAGGAACGTACCCGGTTACCGGTGGTCGCATGTCTGATGGATACCGCGACCGGCGGCGCGTATTTCCTCGCGTCGGGCGCTGACCAGATCGTCGCGGGTCCAGCGACCGTGACCGGCGGCGTCGGCGTGATCCTGAACCTGTTCAATCTGCGCGACTTGATGGCCCAGTTCAACGTGATCCCGCAGCCGATCAAGACCGGCGAGTTCGCCGATATCGGTACCAGCGCCCGCGCACTGACCGAGGGCGAGAAGCAACTGCTCCAGGCGATGGCCGATGAGTTCCACAAGCAACTCGTCGCGGACGTGCAGCGGGCTCGCCCGACCGCGACCGACGCGACGACGTTCGACGGACGCATCTTCACCGGTTCGCAGGCGAAACTGAAAGGTTTGGTGGATCACATCGGCGACTTAGATGAGGCGCTCCAGTTGGCCGGGCAGTTGGGTTGCCCGGGCCTCACGGCCCGACCCGGCGTCGTGATGTATCGCCGCGGCAACGACCCGGCGCGCTCCGTTTATGCAATCACCGCGAACGTCCCGTTGCAAGGATCGGGGTTGTTCCCGAGCCTGCCGGGTCTCGATCGCGCGAAGATCCCCACCTTCCTGAGCCTGTGGCAGCCGGAACTCTCGATTGAGAAGTTGGGCGGAAAGTAACGGCAGAATCCGACCGCGGGTGTATGAATTGCGGATTCTCCCGATTGCGTAATGCGGAACATGCGATAGAAATCACGGGATTTGGGGGGATTAGGAAGTCTCCCGGCCCGGCCGAACTATCCTACTGTTCCGCGTTCCGAATTCCACACTCCAAATTCCCCAAGATGTTTACCAACCAGCACCACCTCCGACACCTGTTACGCCCGCACCACTACGCGTCCGAAGAACAATACCGGGCCGAACTGCGGCACCTTTTTCAGCCCGTGTGGCACCCGCTCGCGGCGAAATCGGAACTCGCGAAGCCCGGCGACTTCCTCACATTCGACCTGCTCGAAACCCCGACCATCATCCGCAACTTCGACGGTGAGTTGCGCGCGTTCCTGAACGTCTGCCCGCACCGGCACAGTCGGCTCACGGACAAAGCGAAGGGCAACACGGAGAAGCTCCGTTGCCAGTACCACGGGTGGGAGTTCAACAAGGACGGCGGAACCGGGAAGATCCCCGACGCGAAGGCGTTCCGCCCGTGGGACCGCGACACCGCCTGTCTGCGCCGGTTCCAGTTGGACACCTGCGGCGACCTCGTGTTCGTTAACTTCAGTGACAACCCTCGACCCCTCCGCGAGTGGCTCAGTCCCGTGTGGGACGCCTGGCAAGATTACGGAGGCGCGTACCGGTACGCGGCGACCTGGGAGAAAGACTTTCCGTGCAACTGGAAGGTGGTACTTGAGAACTCGCTGGAGTCGTACCACATCCCGCAAGTCCACCCGTACACGTTCAAGGATTTCCCGCCGGAAGAGAACGCGTGGCACGAGTTGACCGACCAGTTTACATCGTTCAAGACGGTCCAGCCGCGCGACTTCGGTGGGCGCATGCAGGAGTGGATCGTGCGCCGGTTAGGGCACCCGGTGACGAACGAGTACTGGCACCGCGTCCTGCACCCACACGCGACCGGCAGTACGCTCGACCCGTTCCGCATGATGCAGTGCGTGTTTCCCACCGGCCCGGCCTCGTGCCGCTACCGGTGCATCTTCTTCACGCTCCGCGGGCACCGCGCGAACCCGTTTGCGTGGGTGCTGTTCCGCACGCTCCGGGCGATTGCAATGGTTATCGGCAAGAAGGTGTTCGCCGAAGACGGCTCGATCTACGGGAGCGTGCAGCGCGGAATGGAATGTAGCCCTCACGCGGGCGTGATTGGGACGCGGGAGGAACGCGTCTATCACTTTCAGAAGTACGTGCTGGACAACACGCGCGGTCCGCGCGAGTTACAGCAGGTGCTGGTGCCCACGGAGGCGAACGGCGTCTGTCCGGGGTGAACCCAACGGAATCGCGCACATTCGGCTCAAGTCCCGCTACAACCCACACACGGGAGCGAACCGCCGTGAGTCGCGGTCCATTTTTCTTGACTCCGGCCCAGTACTCTCGGCCGACACAATCGATTGAATCCTGCCCGGCGCGGTCCGCGAGGAACCACGCTTCCGTTTAGAATACCGAGAACGGTTCCGCTCGAAACCGCACGACAACCTCACAAAGAGTTGGACGAAACATGAATTCGGGTGGACACGGCGGGAAGAAGGCAACGCGGTTCGTGCCGCGTGTGGAGTGCCTGGAGGACCGGACGGTTCCGTCGGGTAACGTGCAGGCGTTGGTGTTCGACGGAACGCTGTACGTCGCGGGCGACGACGCCGGGAACCAGATCCAGATCACCGGCACCGGTGCCCGGAGCGTGACGGTCCGCGCGCTGGACGCGGATACCACGATCAACGGGCGCGTCGGTCCGGTGTCGTTCGGAGGAATCACGCGTGACCTGTACGTTCGGATGCACGGTGGCGACGACACCCTGATCGTGACGGGCACGCGGAACCGTGGCACGCTGAACGCGGACACGGGGGACGGGAACGACATGTTGGGTGTGTCTGGTGCGGGTCACCGGTCGGCGACGATCCTGGACACCGGTGTGGGCAACGACACCGCGATTTTGCACGCCTCGGTGTTCCGCCGTTTCGTGTCGCTGAACACCGGTGTGGGCGACGATCAGGTGGTCGCGGCGAGCATCGGGGCGGTGCAGTTCGGGCTGACCAACCCGTCGGGCAACGACTTCTTCGACAATCGCGGATCCACGCTCGCGCGTCGGGCTGTGGTCGGGTTCACCGCCGGCGTGCAACCCGCGCCATCGCCACCCGTGGTCCCGGACACCGTGGCGCCCACGGCGACCGTCACCACTTTGGCGGCGAACCCAACGAACGCAAACCCGATCGCGTTCGCGGTGACCTTCAACGAGGACGTGACCGGGTTCGACGCGTCGGACCTGACCGTGACCAATGGCACGGTAACCGCGTTCACCGCGACGGACGCGCGGACGTTCGCCGTTCAGGTGACACCCACGGCGCAGGGGGACGTGAGCGTAACGGCCACAGCCGGCGGCGCGACCGACGCTGCGCTGAATGGGAACCTCGTGTCGAATACGGTCACGCTGACGTTCGATAGTGTGGTCCCGACCATCGTAACGAATCCGCTGACGACCAACGACACCACGCCGACGGTCACGGGCACCGTGAGCGACCCGACCGCGGGCGTGCGAGTGACCGTGAACGGCAGGACGTACACCGCGACCGTGACCAGCGGCATATGGACCGCGGACGTGATCGACATACTCCTCGCCGGCACCTACTCGATCACCGCGATCGCTACCGACCCAGCCGGCAACGTCGGCATCGCACCCCCCGCGAACCTCGTCGTGGATGTCACGGCACCGCTCGTTGCGACGTTCGACCTCGCCACGACTTCCGATAGTGGCACGACTGGCGATCTCCGCACCGACGCGAGTATGGTGACCCTGAGTGGCACGACCGAGGTCGGCGCGACCGTGCGGCTGTTCGCGGTCACGGTTCCGGGCACACCGGGCAGCGGCACGCCGCTCATGGAGACGACCGCCGCGGCGAACGGGACGTTCAGCTTCGCGGGCATCGCGCTGGCCATCGGCCCGAAGAGCTTCGCGGTCCGCGCCCTGGACGCGCTCGGCAACGTCGGCGCGACGTTCGCCCAAACCTTCACGCGCAACACCGCGCCGACCGTTGCCAACGACATCGCCGATCAGACCCCGGCAGCGAGCGATCCGAACCTGACGTTCGACCTCGCCACCGCGCTCACCGGCACGTTCGCCGACGCGGAACGCGTCGTCCGGTTCACGACCACGGCCCCTACGGGGGCGGCGGGCGCCCTTCAGACCGCGACTATCGACGTGAACCTGTTCGCTACCCAGACGCCTGGAACGGTGACCAACTTCCTCGCGTACGACTACGACACCTCCGTGTTCCACCGGCTCGCGCCGGACTTCGTACTCCAGGGCGGCGGGTTCGGGTTCAACGACGCCGGGACGACCACGGCGACCGCGTTCCCACCGATCACGGCGATGGCCGCGATCACGAACGAACCGGGCGTGTCGAACACGCGTGGCACGATCGCGATGGCCAAGACCGGTGGCAACCCCAACAGCGCGACGAAGGAGTTCTTCTTCAACCTGGCCGACAACTCGACCAACCTGGACGCGCAGAACGGTGGGTTCACGGTGTTCGGGCAGGTGATGAACGGCGGCCAGCAAACGTTGAACACCATTAACAGCACGCTCTCGACGTTATCGGGGTTGGGGGTGGACCTTCCGGGTGCGGAACCGTTCCCGGTGCGCAGCGGGGCGAACACGGCCAGTTTCCCGGCCAACATCAACGCTACCGATGTGGTGCTCGCGACCGACGTGAGCGAACTGGAAGCGATCGACCGGATGGTCTTCACCGCGAGCAGCAGTTCGCCGGGCGTCGCGACCGCGACCGTGGGAACGGGCGCGATGTCGGGCACGTTGACGGTCGATCCGATGACGGCGGGGATGACGACCATCACGGTGCGCGCGACCGACCTGGATGGGTCATTCACCGAGATCACGTTCCAGGTGACCGTGACGCCGTGACGTGGGTCGGTCCGGGATCTGTGGAGAGTGTGAGTCGGAGCCTGAGCGCCAGCGAGGATCGTACGGTTGCACCTCGCTGGCGCTCAGGTTCCGACCAAAAACTCTTGCGAGTGGCTTCTTCTCCTCATTCCTTCGGCAGTGTCTTGCCGTTGACGGTCTTCACGCCATCCTTGCTCACGGACTTAATCACGTAGCGGAAACCCTCTCCGAAATCGGCGGTGGCGATGGCCGCGATCTTGAGGTCGCCTTTGTCGTCGAGCTTCGGGGTGACGCTGATCCGGCTTCCGACGGTGGTGGCGACGATGAGAATTTCCTTGTCGAAGTCCACCTTCGGCGCGCCCTTGACGTCCCACACTTTCACGAGTTTATCCCACGCCTTCGCTGACGCGATAACGCCGTTCTCGGGCGACTGTTTCGCGAGTGTGGCGTCGTTATTCGACGCGAAGATGTTGACGGTGGGTTTTACCGGTTCTTTCTTTGGTTCTTCCGCGACAGCGAACGGAACGAACACGACGGCCACGAGTGCTGCGACGAGCAACGAACGGAACATGTGGGTAACTCCTGTGGGTGTTGGTCAGAGTGGTTATAGCGTCGGACCCGAAGGGGCCATGCTTTGCGGCTCCCGCGCCGCGCATTCACGTGCTCCCGAAGTAGCGCGCGCCGTCGCCGGGGTGTTCGGCACGATTCGTTTTCGGCAACTTGGGTGCTGGCGCATCGGATTCGCTCGCGGGGAGTTCCAAACCGTCTAGCAGAAGGAAGTCGGCCTTACCCCGTCTTCTTCGCGCGGTAGTGGTCGTCGAACACATAGACCGCCTGCTGGTTATCGCCCCGCTCGGTGAGGCACTGGATGTGGTGTGGTCCGTGCGCCGTCTCTTCGCAGTAGCATGCGTCGAACCACCGCTTTACGTCCGCCATGTTGCGCGGGCGGTGCGGCATCGGGTAACCGTCGTAGGGGGTAAACAGTGTGTGGAACGCGTCCGTGTCCAGCCCGGTGAGGAGTTGGTTGCCGTACTCGTTTGCTTCCTCTCGCGTGACGTGTAGTTTCCACGCGGCTTTTGCCCAGTCGAGCACGGTGTCGTACTCGAATCGCCGGACGCGCTTCTCGCTGGGCGCCCCTCGTGGCACCGATACACGAAGTAAACGGCCATGGCTACGGCCCCTCAGTCGGTATTCGCAAGTCTTCCGCCGCTCGCGGCTTCGCGGGCGCGGTTCCCGCGAAGCCGCAAGCGGCTAAGTATACCCGTTTTGCCTGTTGCCGGGCGGTTCGCGCTTGCGGACAATGCCACCCAACCTCAACCGGAGACTCGCCATGAAACTCGGAATGAACCTGCTCCTCTGGACCGGCGGTGTGACCAGCGAACACTTTCCCCTGCTCGCCAAACTCAAGGCCGCGGGGTTCGACGGCGTCGAGATACCGGTTTTCGGTGGCACGCCGGCCGACTACAAACCCATTCGCGCCGAACTCGACAAACTCGGGCTGAAGTGTACCACCGTCACCATTCTCACGAAGGACACGAACGCGATTAGTCCCGATGCCGCGACCCGGCAGAAGGCCATCGAGTGGCTCAAGAATGTCGTCGAGATCAACCACGTACTTGGTGCGGAAGCCGTCTGTGGGCCGTACCACTCCGCGATCGGTGAGTTCTCCGGCACAGGGCCGACCGCCGACGAGAAGAAACGCTCCGCCGATGTACTTCGACAAGCCGCGGAGTTCGCGAAGCAAGCGAACCTGATGATGGCCGTCGAGTACCTCAACCGCTTTGAGTGCTACCTCATCACCACCGCGGCGCAAGCCGTTGAACTTGTGAAGATGGTCGATCACCCCAACCTGCGCACCATGTACGACAGTTTCCACGCGCACATCGAGGAGAAAGACCCAGCAGCCGCGATTCGCACCGTTGCGCCGGTACTCGCGCACGTTCACATCAGCGAGAACGATCGCGGCACGCCCGGCACCGGGCAGGTCAACTGGGATGACACGTTCGCCGCACTCGCCGAGATCAAGTACGACGGGTGGATGACGATCGAGGCATTCGGCCGCGCGCTGCCCGACCTCGCCGCTGCGACGAAGGTGTGGCGCGATCTGTTCCCCTCACCCGAAGACGTGTACACGAAAGGTATCAAGTTCATCAAGGAGCAGTTGAGCGGTGCCGGCACGTGTTGCGGGTAAAGCGAACTGTACCGTCCGTAGCGACCACATCAAATCTCCAACATCGGAGCCGACGCGATACGTCGCGTCGGCTCCGTTCGTTGTGAGCCAGAACCCTTGCCCGCCGATGTAGGAATCGCCGCTTCGAATGTGGTCCGCCGCTCCGCGGTGGTCTTTTTTGAGGTTTGTGCAACGACAGACACCACCGCCACGGAGCGGCGGACCATATTCGAAGGCGGCATGGAGAGCCGAGCAATGAAACGGGTACTACGTTCGATCGCGGTCGCGGTCGCGGTTTTCGGGTTGAGTTTGACGACTGTCGGGCTTGCGGCACAGCCTGTGCCGCCGGCTCCACCGGCGCAGCCTGCACAGGTGGTGCCGTGGGCGAACAAGTTTTTCCTGCCCGACATCGCTACGAACCGCGAGCAGACCGCGCCCGCGATCATCACCCACAACTTCGGCGACGTGCCGCACGGCACGCTTTGCATCCACAAGTTCACCATCACGAACCTCTATGACGTGCCGATGCAGATCATGGACGTGCGGAAGAGTTGCTCGTGCCTCGATTACGTCCCGATGACGAAGGTGCTTCAACCCAATGAGACGGCTGAACTTACGGTCACGATGAACACTGCCAAGTTCGTCGGACAGAACGCGCAGACCTTCTACGTCACGGTCGGGCCGAAGTTTGTCTCGACGGCCGTCATCCGTGTCTCTGCGACGAGTCGCACGGACGTGAGCGTCAACCCCGGTGCGGTGAGCTTCGGCACCGTCCCGCAGGGCACGCGACTGAACCAGTCCGTGCAGGTGAAGTACTCGGGCCGGTCGCGCGACTGGAAGATCACCGAAGTGGTGCAGGGCACGTACCCATTCGAGGTGAAACTTTCGGAGGCGAGTCGCGGCGGGCCGCTTCGCGGTGGTGTGGAGTATCAGGTGGACGTGTCGCTCAACGGGAACTCGGTGCCTGGGCCAATCTCGGAGCAGATCACGCTGAAGACCAACGACGCGACGAACCCGCTGGTTCACATCGGCGTGACGGGCACCATCGTGGCACCGCTCGAACTCGCACCCGGGAAGGTACGGTTGGAGGCGAAGGTGGGCGAGTTCGTCACGCAGCGGGTTCTGGTTCGGGCCGCGAAGCCGTTCAAGATCGTGGGTGTGGACGGCACCGGCGATGGGATCACGGTCGAGATGCCCGCGGCGCCGGCCGCGCTACCGGTGCAAGTGCTCGTGGTGAAGTTCATACCGAAGGAAGCGGGCGCGGTCGCACGGCAACTCCGCATCCGCACTGATTTGGGCGATGCGTTCGCACTGCTGCCGGTCGAGGCTGAAGGGACACCAAAGAGTAATGAGTGATGCGTAATGAGTGACGGAGAGAAGACCAGAGGCGCTCGTGCCTCTGGTCTTCTCTCCGTCACTCATTACGCATCAATTCCGCTAGCGACCTTCACGGAGGCGGTCGCCGAGGAAGTCGTTCAACTCCGGGATCGCGTAGATTTTCGCCACGGTCGCGTCCACGTCGTACTGCACGCGGCGGAATACCAGTTCGCGTCCGTCGAGGGTGATGTAGCAGGCACGCCAGTTGGCGTCCCGCGGCTGGCCCACGCTGCCCACGTTCACAATCGTTTTTCGCTCGTCGAGTTGCCAGACGTAGTCGATCTCTTCTGGCGAGAGGAACTGCCACTGCGCGCCCGGTTCCGGCTCGACGAAGATACCCGGAACGTGCGTGTGACCCGCGAAACAGTAGTGCTCAATATGCTCCCCAATCTTGGTCATCTTCGTGACGTTGTACACGTCTTCGGGAAACACATACTCGTTGGTTTGGTTGCGAGCGGAGCCATGGACGAAGAGGAAGTCACCGTCGCGGAACTGCTTGGGCCGATCGGAAAGGAACTGCCACAACTCGTCGCGGCGGGCACCTTCGAGGACCGCACGGGTCCACAGCGCGGCCTTCTCCGCGGTCGGGCTGAACCCGGTCGGGTCGAACAGTACCGCGTGGTCGTGGTTGCCCAGCACGTTGATGTCGAACTTCATCGCGCGCTCGACGCACTCGATCGGGTTCGGTCCGTAACCGAGGATGTCACCGAGGCTGTAGATGGACGACACCGAGTTGCGCGCGATGTCGGCGAGGACCGCGTCGAGCGCTTCGATGTTGCCGTGAACGTCGCTGAGAATCGCCCGCATGAGGCACCGGGGCATCTTGTAGGGTGGGCACTGCCCACCACAGCTTAACAACTCAATTCCCGCAAACGTCCTCTCCCGCGCTTCGCATGGTGGGCAGCGCCCACTCTACAAGGCTTTCTCCAACATCGGGAAGCGGCCGTGTTCCTTGAAGTACCGCGTGTAGAATGTCGCGAGGTGCGGCACGTCGGACGGGCACTGCGCCGCCAGCGCCGTTACGGTCCCCTCGGTCATTTCCTGCGACGCTTCCGAGAGCAGCGCCAAACCCGCTGTCAGCGCGTTCTCGGGCTTCGCCACCATGAAACTGAACAGGCCATTGACGCGCTTCGTGTTCAGCCCCTCAGTGCCGAATGCCCCGAGCCGGAAGCACGGGGCCAGCGGGTCCACCTTCTTCACGTCCGCGTAGGTCCAGTTCGCCAGCCCGATCCCGACTGCCATTGGCGTCTCGTCGGGTGCGCGGAGTACCAGCAAAGCCTCCACGGGGAAATACGGATTCGCGAAGAAATAACTTTCAAGATCGTCCTTGGGCACCCGGAGCAGTCCCTGACCCATTGCGGCGACCGCAGGCACGTCGGCCCGCCGGAGTCGGTCGATCGGTAACTTGCTGCGATTCACCAGAGTGGGCAAATCGACTGGGTCGGCCCAGTAGTTCACCACCTCACGCGCTACGGCGAACCCACGATCCGTGAGGAACTGCAGCACCGGTTCCCAGTCGCGGCGGTACGCGGCGAACACCCTCGTTAAGCCGCGTTCGCGTGCGGCGCCGAGCACGGCGTCGAACAGCGGCCCGGCCACGGCCTCCTGTCCTTTACGGCACCACGGCACACTCACGCGGCGCTGGGCCGGTTCGAGGGTGCAGTAGCCGACCACCTGACCGCTTTCTTCCGCGTAGAACCGCGTCGTCGGATCGAACCCGCGCGCCCGAGTGCGATTCTGCACGTCGGTCGCGGTGGCCGCCTTGAACCCAGGGAGCGCGAAGGCGGCGACGTTGAACAGCGCCGCCTGTGTCGCTTCGTCACCGGGTTGGAAAGTACGAATGTTCACAGGTGGCCAGGGATTCTCGTGATCGCATGTGTGTTGATGCTACCCGGTTGTCGCGCCGCGGACAACGGTCTGTCAACCGGTATTTCTCCCAGTTCCCCGGCGCCGTTGGGATTGCGACCTGTTCGCGGCGGGTGCTACCGTGTGCGGACCAATCGTGAGGATACACCGTGGAAACAACAAAATCTGCACCGTCCGAGAACCGGGTCCAGCCGGGCGTGAAGGCGGTTAAGGTCGTTGTCGCCGACTCCGCGCCGGCGACGAACTCGCCGCGCGTGACCGCGGCGCTGGTCGTGCTCGTGCTTCTCGGCGGCGGGTTGCGCACCGCCGCGTTCCTCGCGGACCGTTGCCTGTGGATCGATGAGGCGATGCTCGCGCTGAATCTGGTGGACCGCACGCCTCGGCAATTGTTCGACAAACTCGACTACAACCAGGGTGCGCCGGTCGGGTTCCTGTTGGCCGTGAAGGCGAGCATCTCGGCGTTCGGGCCGAGTGCGTGGGCGCTGCGGTTGGGGCCATTTCTCGCGTCGCTGGCCGGACTGGTCGGGTTCGCGCTGGTCGCACGCCGGCTGTTGTCCGCGCCGGCGGCGTTACTCGCGGTCGCGCTGTTCGCGCTGTCGCCGCACGTCGTGAGTTACGCGGGCGAGTGCAAACAGTACGCGAGCGACGCGGCGCTCGCGGTCGGGCTGTTCGCGGTCGCGCTGGGGTTGATCGAAGGGCAGGGCGGGTTGTGGCGCTGGCTCGCGCTGGCGGTTGCAGGCGCCGCCGCAGTGTGGTGTTCGCACCCGGCCGCGTTCGTTCTCGGCGGCATCGGGACCGCGCTCCTCGCACTCGCCGCGCATGAACGTGACCGCGGGCGACTTCTGGCAGCGGGCTTGACGGTCGCGGCGTGGCTCGTGAGTTTCGCGGCGTGCTATTTCATCTGTCTGAAGCAACTCGACGGGAACAAGTACCTCACCCACTACTGGTCCGATCACTTCTTCGCGCTGCCGCCGAAGGGGTTCGGCGATCTCGTGTGGCTCGCCGATCACGCGATCATGTTCTTCACCGTGCCGGGCGGGTTCGGCGGGGCGCGGGTGCCGCTCGGCGGTCTTGCGACCGTACTCGCGATGATCGGCTTGCGCGAGTTCGGGCGCGAGCGGCGGCTGGTCGCGGTGGCGTTGGTGGTGCCGGTCGCGCTGGTGCTGTTCGCGTCCGGGATGCACAAGTACCCGATCGGCGGCCGGTTGATGCTGTTTCTGGTGCCGCTCGCGGTACTCCCCGTCGCACGCGGCGCGTGGGTTGTGTTCGCGGCGCTCGCGGAGAAGAACCGGCTCGCGGCGTTCGCGATGATCGCGATGCTGGTCGTGGCGCCGTTGTGGGAAACGGTCGCGATGCTCCGCCGTCCGCCACGGCACGAAGAACTGAATCCGGTGTTGGAGCAGGTGCGCAACGAGTACCAGACCGGCGACCGCGTGTTCGTGTACTACGGCGCGCGGCCCGCGTTCACGTTCTACACGCGTGAACATCCGTTCCCGGCGGCGGCAGTCACCTTCGGCGAAGAACACCGCGACGCCCCGGCCGGTTACCGCGCCGACCTCGCGCCGCTGCGCGGTCGCGTGTGGGTAATCGTCAGTCACAGGCACGGCGACGAGGAGACCGTGATCCGCGCCGCGCTGGATTGTCGCGGAACGTGCGAGCGCGAGGTGCAGCGGCCCGGTGCAGCGGCAAACCTCTACCTGCTCCGAGAACCTACCCCCCCAACCCCCCTCCCTTCAGGGAGGGGGGAGTAATACATCGGCACCCCACTCACGCATGACGGCCGACTCGTTCTCCCCTTCCCGTCGAGGGTGGGGTTGGGGGTAGGTTCTTCCAACTGTGCGCTGTGGTACGCCGGGAACCTTTCCGGAACTCTCGCGGGAGCAGTTGATCCGTTCGCGCTCGGTGGTTATGGTCAATACTGGCACCTTTCGCTAATCGGGGGGCGGGCTATGCCGTTTCGTGTACTCGATCGGCGGGCGTTCATGGGCGCGGTCGTCGCTTCCGCCGTGGGCGGCCCGGGCGCCGCGCTCGCGCAACAGAATCTGGGCGAGAAGAAGGTCAAACCGATCGACCACCCGCTCGATGGCGCGGGCGTGTGGACGCTCCACTTCCGGTATAAGCCGCCGCGTATCGTCACTCTCGACGGGTTCGACAAGGACGGCCGGCCGGCGAAGCAACTCGTTTGGTACATGTGGTATCAGGTGTACAACCTGCCGCGACCGCGGTTCGAACCGGCACCGGGACAGCCGATTCCTAAGGATCCGGTCGCCGAACCGGTTACGTTCTTCCCGGAATTTGAACTGGTTACCAAAGACCTCTACACCTCGCACCTCGACGAGCCGCAGCCGCACATTTTCGAGCAGATCCGTAAAATCGAAGACACGACTGTCGGCAAGGACTTCCCCAACGGCATCCTGGACCTCAAATCGACGATTACCATCTCGAAGCGGCCGATCCCGCCGAGCAAGCCCGAGGCGATCCCTCGCATGGTGTCCGGTCTCGCCATCTGGACAGATATGGCCGACGTAGCCCCGAAAACGAACAAGTTCAGCGTGTACGTCGCGGGGCTGTCGAACGGCGTGTCGGAGGAACGGTTGTTGACTACGGACGAGAGGCTGCTCAAGCGGAAGACGCTTCAGATCAATTTCGTCCGTCCGACCGATGACACCAAACCGCTGGTCACTGACATCCGCCCGGACGACGCGAATGGTCCGGCCGAAGAGTGGATCTACCGGACGGCTTCGGTCACGAAGGGCGACCCGGCGGATCCGAAGGTGCCGCCGCCCCCGCCGTAATCAGCCCGCGGGTTTTGGCAGGTGCCGCCGCTTGCCGAGCGGTACGCGATAGCCCGCGGTGGACATTCCGACGCAACATGAGATGCGAAACAGTGCCGCTCGGCAAGCGGCACCTACGACAACAACCATGTCGCCGCTCGTCGCCGCTCTCGTACCTCTTGTTCTCGCCTACCTCATCGGTTCGCTCCCGTTTGGTTACCTCGTGGGCCGGTTCCGCGGCGTGAACCTGTTCACGGCTGGGAGCGGGAACATCGGCGCCACCAATGCGGCTCGCGTCCTCGGGCGGCAATACGGTGCGCTTGTCTTCGTTCTGGACTTACTGAAGGGCGCGGCGCCGGTCGCGGTTGCGGTGCAACTCGCGGAGGTGCTCCGGACCGGGTCCGCGAATGCGCTCGGTTCGCAGGACGTGTTGCGTGTGGGCGCGGCCGCGCTCGCGTTCCTGGGTCACCTGTTCCCTGTGTACCTCGGGTTCCGAGGCGGAAAGGGCGTCGCGACCGGTGCGGGAACCGTGTTCGTGCTGTCCCCCCTGGCCGCTACACTTGCGATCCTGGCGTGGGTGTTGGTGCTGTTCGCGTCGCGCCTGGTGTCGCTCGCGTCGCTCGTGGCGGCCGTGGTGCTGGTCGCGGTACAACTCGTTCGCACGCCCGCGCCGTTCGGTGAAAGCGCGCTGCCGGTCACGTTGTACCTCATCGTCGGCACAGTTTTGGTGTTCGTGAAGCACCGCGCGAACGCGAAGCGGTTGCTCGTGGGGACCGAGAACGCGATTGGGGAGTTTCCGATGCGCCAGCCGGTTCTGCGAAGCCTGCACGTTCTCGCGCTCGGGCTGTGGTTCGGCGGGGCCGCTTTTTTTAACTTTGGCACCGCGCCCGCGATCTTCGCGTCGTTCAAGGACGTCGCGAACAACGGTCTTTCGGACGGCACTCGAGTCCGACGGCTCACCCCACCCAAGGCAAATCAGGAGCAGAAGAACGATCTCGCAAGCGCGCTGGCCGGGGCCGCGGTAGGGCCGGTGTTCCCAGCGTACTTCGCGATGCAGACCGTGTTCGGCGCGATCGCGCTTGTCACCGCGCTGAGTTGGTGGAAGCGGGGCGGTGTTCACCGGCGGCGTGTGTTCGTGATCGCGTTTGCGCTGGTCACGGTCGCGGTGGCGATGCCAATTTCGGACGAAGTGACGCGCCTGCGGTTACTGCGATTCAGCCCGGACGCGGGGATTGCCAGCGCCGCGCGAGAGAGCTTCCGGGTGTGGCACTTCGTAAGTTTGGGGCTGAGCTTCGTGACCGTGTGTGCCACGGGCGTGGCGCTGGCAATGGCGGGGAGATTGCCGAACGAAGAGACCCCTCCCCAACCCCTCCCCTAAGAAGGGAGGGGCTTCAAACCAAAGAGCGTGGCGCCGTTGTCCCCCGCGCCGCTTTTCATTCTTGATCCCCTCCCTTTTAAGGGGAGGGGTTCTTCCGCATCACACGAACTTCGTGACGCCGGGAATGGCGATTGGCGGGTGTTCGAGCTTCGCGTCCCAGTCGTACTTCGGCGGCGACAGATCTTCCTTCGAGTTCAGCGCCATCTCCCACGTGATCTCCTGACCGGTGTACGCGGCCATTCGGCCCATGATCGCAAGCAGTGTGCTGTTCGACATGTACTCGCCGTTGTTGATCGGTTTCTTGTTGCGGATGCTCGCGAACAGTTCGTCGTGCTCCGCCTGATACATCTGGTTGCCCTCGCCCTCGTACACCCACGTTTTGTCGGTGCGGATCATCAGGCCGTTGGTCCGTTCGTTGAACTGCGCGCGACCTTTCGTGCCGATCGCGTGCGCACTCATGTCGCCCTTCGTCTTCGGCTGTTGACGCGTGTTGCTGATGAACCGCGCCCCGTTCGCGTACTCGTACACGATCGAGAAGTGGTCGTAGATGTTGCCGTACTCCTTGCCGCTCAGAACGGTGCGCCCGCCCATGCCCATCGCCTTGATCGGGTACTGCTCCTTCATCGCCCACGCGCACACGTCGAGGAAGTGAACGTGCTGCTCCACGTTGAAGTCGCCGGACAGCCACGTGAAGTTGTACCAGTTGCGCATCTGGTAGGTCATGTCGGTCCACTCGGGTTGACGTGGTTTCGCCCAGCGCCCGCCGCGGTAGTCGTTCGCCTGAACCAGCATCACTTCGCCAATGGCGCCGTCGTGAACGCGCTTCATGGTCTCCTTGAACCCGGCGTCGTAGCGGAGGCACAGCCCGGACACGACTGACAGGTTCTTCTTCGCCGCGAGCCGACAGCTCTCCAGAACCGAGCGCACGCCAGCTGCGTCAGTCGCGACCGGCTTCTCCGCGAACACGTGCTTACCGGCTTCGACCGCGGCCTTCAGATGTATCGGGCGAAAGTGCGGCGGCGTGGTGAGCAGCACCACGTCGCACCGCGCGATCACTTCCTTGTAGGCGTCGAAGCCGACGAACTTCGCGTCCGGCTTCACATCCACTTTGCTGCCGACGTCTTTCTTCTTCAGCAGATTTTCGAGGCTGAGGTCGAGCCGGTCCTTGAACGCGTCAGCCATCGCGACGAGCTTCACGTTCTTGTCGGCGTTGAGCGCGTTGACCGCGGCGCCTGTGCCGCGGTCGCCGCACCCGATTAAGCCGACCTTCAACACGTCGTCACCGGCGGCGTAGATGGATGGCGCGGCGGCAGCGGCGATCGCGGACGCGGCCAGGAATTCGCGGCGTGAGGTCGGCATGGTGCCCTCCGAGTGTGGGGAAGTAGGTGGGACTAGGCGAGCGGATGAGTTGATGTTACCCGCCCGGCGGTTGCGGGTGAACCAAGAACCGCGACACGTTCACTTTCTCTTCGATTCCGCCCTCACCGCAGAGGTGTGCCGCGAGTTGGTTCGCGAAGAACGGTGCGAGTAGTGAACCTTTCGAGCCGAGACCGTTGAAGTACGCGAGTTGCGGGACGTGCGGATGGCGGCCGATCACCGGGAACCCCGCGTCGATCACCGGGCGCACCGCGGCTTGATGGTCGATCACCTCGTAAGGGAGCCGCAGGAACTCTCGCAAGCGAGACTCGATTTCCGCGCGTGCTTCGGCGGTGGGGCGCGAATCGAGCGGATCCCATGTGTACGTCGAACCGACGCGGAACACTTCGATGCCGACCGGCGCGAGCCAGATGCCGCGATGAACCACGCGTTCCTCCGCGAGACCGGGGATGCGCACGGTGAGGATTTCGCCTTTCGCCGCGTTGAACTTGATTGCACCGAACCACGGGTCGGCGTCTGCGTCGAAGCCGCGACAGAAGATCACCACTCGCGCTTCGACGGAGAGGGAAGGGATGCGCACGCCGGTCGCGGTCAGTTCGATTCCCCGCGGTTCGATTTCGGCCGCGAGGTACGCGCCGGCCGCGCGGAGGTGTTCGCGAGAAGCATCGAGGTACCGCGGTACATCGAGTCGCGCTGCGCCCATCTCGAAGGCACCGAGCGGCGCGAGGAACCAGTCGTCGCGAACGGACGCATCCGGGCGGACGAGTCCGCGAAGCAAACTCGTGCTTCGCCTGACGCACTCGTCGCGCTCGGCTTCGCTCCCGTAGATGCGCAGCGCCGGGCGCTGGTGAAAGAACGTTGTGCCGGTGTCGGCTTCAATCTCACGGTAGAACGCGACCGCCTCGGGGTAGAGTTCGTCCCACCGCCAACTCTTCGCGAGGCGCTTGCCGGTGACGGGCGTGATCAACCCCGCAGCGAGGTGCGACGACCCGCCACGCGCGCGGTCCGCGACCAGCACGCTTCGTCCGCACCGGAGCAATCGCCACGCGAGTGCGGTGCCGGCTAGCCCTTGACCGATGATGACGAAATCGACGTGCGAAGACATGCGACCTACGACGGGGAGAGTTCCGCTTCGAGGTCGGGGCGGCGGATGAGCGCGCGGTCGCGCCCGCTGCGGTGGAGTTCGTAGACGCCGGGCGAGTCGAGCGTTTCACCGGCCGCGAGCCGACAAGCGGCCCGTTTCGCCATGGCGAGTGCGAACTGCCGCGTGAGGCACGCGCCACAGGTCAGTCCGTAGGTCTTCAGTTCGGCGGTGATGCCGTCGCTCCACTTCGCGGCGATCTTGTACACAGCCGGGGCTTCACACCCGACCGCGTAGCACACCAGCGGGTACGGCGACATCGGCATCGTGGGAAGTTCCAAGTTCCAAGTTCCAAGTTCCAAGTTCAAGAACGAAGAGGCGGGCCGCTCCTGCCTTCAACTTGGAACTTGGAACTGCTGGAACTAGGAACTGCCCTGATCAGTCGGACGGGTACGGGAGTTCGTCGCCGTGGATGTGAGCCAGTGCGTTCATCGCGGCCTTCAGTTCGGCTTCCTTCTTGGTGTGGCCCCACGCCGCAGGGAACCGTTCGTCGTGTACCTGCGCCGCTACCTTGAAGCACTTGTTGTTGTCAGGCCCCTGTTCGTCGAGCAAGAAGTAACGCGGGGTGTCCCCGTACTCGCGCTGCGTGACGGTCTGCAACTGGGACTTCGCGTTCGCGGAGATGGCGTCGCGCGCCACACGCTCGATCTCGGGCGTGACGAACCGGAGGACGAACTCACGGGCCGCGTCCCAGCCGCCGTCGAGGAACACGGCCGCGACCACAGACTCGAACGTGTTGGCCAGGATGTTCAGTGGCATCTCGCCGTGCGTGTGAACGCCGCGGCCGAGGAACAGAAAGTCGCCCAGGCCGATCTCCAGGCTGAACCGCGCACACGTCTTGCGGCTGACGACCGCCGATTTCACTTTCGTGAGGTCGCCTTCCTGATAATCCGGGAATCGCAGGAACAACTGTTCGCAGGTGACGAGGCCGAGGACACTGTCGCCGAGGAATTCGAGTCGCTCGTTGGATGCGGCGCGCGTGTTTGCGCTTGACGTGTGCGTGAGCGCGGATCGCAACAGTTCGAGTTTCAAGAACCGGTAGCCGATCGCTCCCTGACACTCATCAAGGATCTCGCGTTCCCGGCCGCCGTTGGGTGTGTCCGAAGGAGGCATAAAAAGGGGTACAGATATTACGGACGGGCAATACAGGATGGATGTTAGGAAACTTATCACCACGCCCGTGCGGAGTCAACGGGTGCGAGAGGAGACAAAGGATAGAGGGAGAGAGGGGAGAGGGGAAGAATTGGGCGTGGGCGTGTGTACGGGATGCAGGGAAGAGGATCGCGTTTCGTGCTTCGGCTTTGGTTTTTCCGTGCCCGATACTTTCTCTTCCCCTCTTTCCCTGTTCACTCAGACCCCGATCTTTGCGCGGGGGCGGGGCGCTTCCTTCGACCTGGCCGATAGGCACAGTGCATCGACCGCGTCCAACAGCGCGATGTTGGTGAATGGCTTCACCGCGAACAGTTCGGCCCCGACCGCCACGGCATAGTTTTGGTGGGCAGCGGATGCGTTCCCCGACATGATGAGAATGCGAACGCGGTCCCCGAATTGCGCTTTCAGTGCGTCCGTGACCCGGAACCCGCTCTGACCTGGAAGGAGCAGATCGACGAGCGCGACAGTCGGTTCGTGTTCGTCCGCCAGTTCGACCGCGCGAAGCCCGTCGCCAGTGGCGATCACATCGTAGCCCGCGCGGTGGAGTACCGTTTCGTGTGCGTTGCGCAAGTCGGGATCGTCTTCGACGAGTAGAATCGTGCCGCGATGTGACGACATGAATGCTTCCTTGCTACATGTGAACTTAAGCGAGTCTTCCGTGACCGATTTGGGAGGGACTGTACCCGCACCGTGGGTGGTTCGCAACAATGTCCTTACCAGAAAAACGGCGCGGCGGGGAAATGTCTCCTCGGGTTTGCGCCGGACCGAAAAGATGCCGCATCGTTACATCCTCAACTGAAATCGTTCTCCTTCACGGCCAAACGAATGACCAACTCGAGACAGACCGACACGTTTTCGGCGCGCGGATTTCGGATGCCCGCGGAGTGGGAATCGCACGCCGCGACGTGGCTCGCGTGGCCACACAACGAGGCCGATTGGCCGGACCGGTTCGAGCCCATCACGTGGGTGTACGCGGAGATTATTCGCGCACTCACCCGGCACGAAGCGGTCAACCTGATTTTGAACGACGTTGTGGACGTGGCCAAAGTGACCGACATTCTCACTCGCGCAAGTACAGACATGAGCCGTGTGCAGTTGTGGCCGTTACAGACGGATCGCTCGTGGCTGCGTGACTCTGGACCGATCTTTGTGCGGAACACCGCCGGTGGACGGATCTCGCTCGACTGGCACTTCAACGCGTGGGCGAAGTACGCGAACTGGCAGCAGGACGACCTGGTCCCGGCGTTCGTCGCGGAGCAATTAGGAGTGCCGCGCGTGCAGCCAGTCCACAACGGCCACCGCGTCGTGCTCGAAGGCGGCAGCATCGACGTGAACGGTTCCGGGCTTCTACTCACCACCGAAGAGTGCCTGTTGAGCAAAACGCAGGAGCGCAACCCGCCGTTCTCGCGAGCGGACTACGAGCAAGTCTTCGCGGACTACCTCGGCATCAAGAAGGTTCTGTGGCTAGATCGCGGGATCGTGGGCGACGACACGCACGGCCACATCGACGACCTCGCGCGATTTGTGAGCGATCGCACGATTGTAACCGTGGTGGAAAGCAACCCCGCCGACGCGAACTACACGATCCTTCAAGAGAACCGCGAACGCCTTGAAGGCATGACCGACCTGGGCGGTTCGAAGCTCGAAGTGGTGTCGCTGCCGATGCCGCGCCCGCTGGTCTTCGACGGCACGCGGTTGCCGGCGAGCTACGCGAACTTCTACATCGCGAACGGCGTGGTGATCGTGCCGACGTTCAACGACCCGGCAGACCGCGTCGCGCTCGGAATGCTCGCGGAGTTGTTCCCCGACCGCGAGGTGGTCGGGATTAGCTGCGTGGATCTGGTCTGGGGACTTGGAACGCTGCATTGCATGACGCAGCAGGAACCATTTGGAAGTGAAGGGGAGAAGGGGTGAAAGGGAGAAGGGGTGACAAGACAGATGCGACTTGGCTTTGTCTTCTCTCCCCTATCTCCCCTTCTCCCCTTCACTTCTTCGCACTCGGCCACACGACTTTCCCCGGCGTGGTCGTCTTGATGCTGTACAGCGTGCCGCCGCCAGTGATGTAGAGCGTCTTCAGGTCGTCGCCGCCGAAGGCACAGTTCGTGACCTCGTCGGTCGGCACGCCGACGAACGCGAGCAGTTTCCCGCTCTCCGGGTCGATCACGTAGATACCGCCCTTCACGTCGGTCGCGGGTTCCGCCGGCGGGTTCGGTTTGTTCAGCCCGCCCGCGACGTACAGCCGGCCCTTGGTATCTTGCTTCAACCCGTCCGGCCCGCGCCCGGTCTTCCAGTCGTAGAGCAACTTTTGGCTCTTGAGATCGACGGTGCCGTCGGCCTTCAGGTTGAATCGCCAGAGCTTGCGCGCGCCGCCTTTGTCGTTGTTGTTGTCAGCAACGAACAGGTACTTGTCGTCCGCGGAAACCAGCACGCCGTTGGCGCGTTCGACTTCGCGCCCGACGACGCGGCTCACCTTGCCGTCGATGTCGATGCGGTACACGCCTTCGATCGTCTGGCCCTTGTCGTCTTTCTGTTGCATGTCCTCGCGCCCGCCGTATCGCGGATCGCTGAAGTAGATGCGGTTCTTCGAGTCGATGGTGAGGTCGTTCGGCTGGTTGTACTTCTTGTCGTTGAACTTGTCGGTGAGGACAGTTCGCTTGCCGTCGCGGTCGATGCGCGAAACCGAGCGCGACACCGGCTCGCAGCACACGAGCTTGCCGTCGCGGTCGAAGAGCAAGCCGTTGGTGCCGGCTTTCTCGCGCCAGATTTTCTTTTCGCCCTCGGGCGCGAGTTGGTGAATGCCCTTGCTGCCACTGGTGAACACGCCGAACTTCGCGTCCCACGCCGGCCCCTCGCCGCCCGCGCCTTCCGCCGACAGTGTCGTGAGCTTCGCTCCTGGCTCAAAGATCGGCTTGTCTTTCTTGTCGTCTTTCGCGGCGGTGAGGCCGAGTTCCTTCAGCACGTCGGCCGGTGTCGTGACGACGAAATCCTTCTCCTTGCCGAGCAACTTGAACACGGACGAAGCCGGTGCGTATGCGGCGGCGAGTTCGTCCGGCTTCAAGGCTTTACCACTACCGGACACGCCGCCCGCGATGACGACACGCTTGCCGCTGCACAGCGCCGCTATGTGCCCGACGTCGCCGATGTCGCGCAGAATGCCCGGTGCGAGCGTGCCGAGACGCTGGTTCGTGTACGGTTCGTCGGTGCCGAAACTCGCGAGCGTGTTCACCGCCGCGGCTTTCGTGATTCGCTTATCGGTCGCGGCGGCGCACAACGCGACCAGGCCCGCCGGACCTTCGCCGATGAAGGTGATGTTCTTCGTCGTCTCCCCATTCGACTTCACCGACGTGATGAGGTCGACCACCTGGCGCGCCTCGAACACCCACTGACCGAGGAGCGGCCGGCCGACCCACAGCCCCCATTCGGCGGTGTTGTGATCCGGGGAACGCCCCACTCGGTCCGAGGGGATCGCAAACTTGCCTGTTGCGCGCAGGTCGAAGGTGAGGGTTGTCTGTCCCGCGGCAACTGCCGCTTTTTCCAACTGTTGCAAGTCGGCGGACAACTGGCCATCGAGAGTGAGGAACACAATGACCGGCGCGAAGCCCAACTTTCCCGGATTCGGGTGATACCGACCCGTGACCCGCGACTTCAGCCCGGGTTCGGTCTGCAGGTCATAGATGGTGACGCCTTCGGAAGTCTCGATGGTCTTGGCTTCCATTTTCGCGGTCGGGAACCCGCCGAGCGATTGCTCGACCAGCACTTTTCGCAAGCGGTCGCTCTCCTTCGCCCACCCGTCGGCGGTGGTCGGCGTTAGCTTTGCATCGCACAGTTTCCTCGCCTCCTGCGCCGCGAACTTCGGGATCGTCATGAAGTCCTTCGGGCGCGTGTCGCCGGGGTAGCAGCGAAGGTCTTCCGGCTTCTCGGTCGTGAACTTCGGTTCCGGGATTGGGTCGCCTTTCCCTTCGCCCTTCAGGTGGAGCGTCATGAAGCCGTACATCGTCTCCCGCATCGACTTGCTGTAGTCGTGCGGCCCCTCGAAGATCGCGTGTTGCAGGTTGTCGGGCTTGCCGAGCAGCTTGAACACGGGCGCGGTGAGCGCCAGTGATTTTTTCGCTTCGCCTACCGAGAACTGGATGCCGTCCTTTGTCGCGTTCACCACCATCAGCGCACGCGGAGCGGTGAGCGCGAGTACCGCCCATTCTTCGGTGAACTTCAGCGCGCCGGGAACTACCTCGCACATGCAGCACGCGGTTTGCAGATACGCCTGATAGGTGCCGACCGAACACACCGGCACGACGCACTTGAACCGCTTGTCCCACGCACCCGCGTACATCGTCTGATTGCCGCCGCCACTCGCCCCGGTGATGCCGATCTTCGTCTTGTCCACTTCGGGCCGCGTTTCGAGGTAATCGACCGCCCGCATGTTCTCGTACACCTGAAGCCCGGAGAGGGGTAAGCCGAGCGGGAGCAGCGTCGCGGCGGTCATGTCGCCGTGGTACTCGCCGAGCGCGGTGCCGACGCCGCGCTCGCCGGCGCCGAACGCGTCCACGCACAGCACCACGAACCCGAGCTTCGCGGCGCCGATGCAACGCGACTGCACCACCGGGTCTTGCTTCGCGCCTTTCCAGTGCCCGTGAACCTGAAGGATCGCGGGCGCGGGCTTCTTCTTGGCTGCGTCGGGAACGTACAGGTTGGACGTCATGCGAACGCCGGGTCGCGTTTGGATGGTGATCTTCTCGACGGTGTACCCATCGCGATTGAGCGGGTCGCCGTGTTGCTTCGGGTCGAGATCGCACGGCTTCTCCGGGAAACAAGCATTCCATCCCCACGCCGCGAACAGGTTTGCCCGCAACACTTCTTCCTGCTTCGTCCACTCGTCCACCGATACGGGCGATCGGTCATTCTTTCGCAGTTCCGCAGCCTGCTTCTGAATGAACGTCTGATACTGCTTGTTGGCCGGAACCTCGTCTGCGGCCGGAACGCTTGGCAACGCGACGAGCAACGCGATGAACGTGAGGGCAGCGACACGCGACATGAATTCACCGGGGAAGGAAGAGCCGGGCGGATAAGCGACAGTGTGACGGGCGGCGGGGTGAGGAGCAAGGGGTTGGTCTGGTATCTGCGTTCGATTGACCGGCGCCGTCGGACCGGTTACGCTTCATCGTGTTCCCAGCTAACCGGAGGGTGTTCCCGTGAAACCCGTGTTCCTCGGCGGATTCGCTTGCGTCGTCGCGCTGCTGATCTCCGGCGCCGCCGTTCCGGCCCCGGTTCCGCCCCCACCGAAGGTGACGCCCGAAATCGAACTCGCCCGGCTCACCGGCCGGTGGAAGGTCGTGTCACGGCAACAGGCCGGGGTGGAAGTGGTCGCGGCTCAGGCAGGTGTCCCGGAGTCGATCCTGTCGTTCTCGAAAACCGGCGGGTTCGCCTTCGAACCGGCTGAAGACGAAATGGGAAAGATCGTGCGCATCGAACCGACAAAGAACCCCAAGGAGATCGACTACCTGTTCACGCGGGGGGCATACAAGGACAAGACGCAGAAGGGCTTTTACAAACTTGAAGGCGACACGTTTACCGACTGTTGCACCAAACCGGGGCAAGACCGACCCACCGAGTTCAAGTCCACGAAGGAGAACGGGTACGAGATCATGGTGATTACTCGCGTCAAAAAGGACGACTGATCGCGACGCGATTCGGGGTCGTCTCCCGTCTGAATTTTGTTCTACGCTTCCGGCGGACATTCCCGTTTGCCGGAATCTCGCGCATGAAACGTCTGTTCCGCCCGGAGACGGTGTTTTTCATCCTCGTGTGGCTCGGCCTCATGGCCGCGTTCCGCGACCGCGGGTTCCTCGACCCCGGTGCGCTTTGGCACGTGAAAGTGGGCGAAATCATCATCGATCGCGGAATGCCGCAGACCGACCCGTTCAGCTACACGTTTGAAGGCGAACGCTGGGTCCCACAGCAGTGGGGCGCGGAAATACTCATGGCGCTCGCGCACCGCGCCGGCGGCTTCGACGCGATGCTCCTGTGCTTCGCCACCGGCGTGGCGCTGCTGTTCACGCTCATCTTCAAGCGATGTGTGCAGGGCGGCATGGGGCCGATCCTCGCGGGCGTGGTTGTGGGCGGTGTGTTGGCCGTCGGCGCGTTCCACTACTTCGTGCGCCCGCACATGTTCACCATCGCGTTCCTCGCCTGGACGATGATGTGCATCATCGACTACGAGTGCGGGCGTTGTACCGAATGGCGGCTCGCGGGCTTGATTCCGTTGTATGTGCTGTGGGTGAACCTACACGGCGGCGTACTCGGCGGCACGATGACGCTGGGCCTGGCGGTCGCGGGGTGGGGGCTTCTGTTTTTGAAGTCACAAGTCTTCAAGTCCCAAGTCGCAAGTCAAGACACCAGCACACCGTCTTCCGACTTGGGACGTGCGACTTGCGGACTTGTGAATCCTATCAAGAACTGGCGCACCGCGTTCCTGCTCGTCGGCATCGTCGTCGCGTGCGGCTTGACGCCGTTCGTCAACCCGCACGGCCTGGAGATGATCCGCACCTGGCAGAAGATCGTCGGTTCAAAAGTGCTGCCGGAGGTCATCCACGAACACATGCCGATGGACCCGACCTCACCGCTCGGTATCACGGTCGTCGCGCTCGGTGCGTTCTACCTCGTACTCCTCGCGGGCACGTTTCCGAAGTGGCCGCGCGTGTCGTGGCTCGTTCCGCTCGTCTGGCTCGTACTTAGCTTCAAGGGCATTCGGCAGGGTCCGCTGTTCGCGGTGTGTGCGGGCGTCGCCATCGCGGACATCTGGGAGCACACACTGTGGCACCGATTGCTCGTGAAGCACGGCGACGGCTCCACCGCGTGGAACCCGGACAACGTTTCCCAAGCGGCGAAATGGCGCGGGCCGATCTGGGCCGCGCTGCTGATCCCGGCGCTGTTGGTCGCGGTGTCGTTCAAATTGCAGGCACACAAGGTCGAAGTACCGGTGGTCGGGTACGGATGGGCGAGGCTCGACCCCAATTTCATCCCGACCGACATGACAGAAGAAATGACCGCCTACGCCGCGAGCGTGCCGCACGGGACGCCGATCTACAACGACGCGAACCTCGGCGGCTACCTGATCTACCACACGCCGACGCTGAAAATCTTCATGGACGACCGGTGCGAACTGTACGGCGACGAGTGGATCCGACACTACACGGACACGCTCAGAAAACCGCCCGAAGAACTCGGCGTGGTGTTCGAGGGTTGGGCCGCGAAGTACCGGTTCGAGCGCGCGATCGTGATAACCAGCGGGCCGACGAGCGAGGACAAGTCGCAGATTGAGCAGTACCTGTCGAGCGTGCCGGGAAAGTGGCGCGAGGTGCGTCGTGGCAAGCGAACCGTGATGTTCGAGCGGGTGAAGTGAGTGGGAGTAGTAGGGTATCAAGGCTTTGCGCAGCCCACCATCGCTGAGCTACCGCAAGGACGTTTATCGCATTGGTGTCACCGTGGTGGGCCTGCGCAAAGCCTTGTCCCACCCTACAAGAGTTCAGTCGCTGCTGCTGAGGGCGGAGATCGCTTCGGAAGCGCTGTCGTAGAGCGCCCAGTACATTTCCAGGTTCGTGATTCGAAGCAGTTCGCGGATGTTGGGGTTCACGCCGGCTAGGACCAACTCACTTCCGCGAGCGGCCAACAGGTGATGACACCGCAGCAGGAACGTGATGAATGCGGAACCAAAGTACGTGACCGCGGACAGGTCCACGATGATGTTGTTCGGCGGGTCTTCCTTGAGTGGCGCGAGCACCATCTCGGCGGCCGGCTGGAGGAGCGTTTCGGGCAGGTCTTCTACCTGCGGCGATGGAACGATCACGGCAACATCGCCATGCCGCTTGACCTGGAAGAACTCGTTGGCCAGGTTCGCGTCGGACGCCATGTCGGGAACCTTCGGGTGACGGGAGACCAGTCAAGCCGGTCACCAGACACGTTAGCCGCAATCGGGTGTCGAATCAAGCGCCTGACGCACGACACTCACGATACCTTCGCATTCGCTCCACGACCTACCCACGTTCTCCAATCGGCGCGACTGCACGCGCCGCCGGTCCCGTGTAGATCGCTCGCGGTCGAATGAGCCTGTTGTTGTCGAGTTGCTCGATCACGTGTGCTGCCCAGCCGGTAATGCGTGACATCGCGAAGATCGGCGTGTACAGCGGGATTTCGAGCTTCATCGCGTGGTAGAGCCGGCCCGCTGGCCAGTCGAGATTCGGGAACATACTCTTCTCGGCGGCCATCACGCGTTCGATGATGTCCGCCGTTTCTTCCCACTTCGTCGAGCCGGCCGCTTCCGCCGCGCTGCCGGCATATTTCTTCAGAATACCGGCCCGCACGTCGCCGGTCTTGTAGACACGGTGACCGAAGCCCATGATGCGCTCTTTCCGCGTGAGCGCGGCACGCGTCCATTCTTCGGCTTTGTCCGGTCCACCGGCCGCGAGCAAGATGTCCATCACCTTTTCGTTCGCACCGCCGTGCAGCGGGCCTTTCAGCGCACCGATCGCGCCGGTAATGCCGCTGTGGAGATCGGAGAGCGTGGACACGATGACGCGGGCCGCGAACGTACTCGCGTTGAACTCGTGTTCCGCGTACAGGATGAGCGAAACGTCCATCGCCTTCACTTCGGCCGGCGACGCCTCGATCCCGCGGAGCATGTAGAGGAAGTTCGCCGCGTGCGACAAGTCTTGACGCGCGGGCACTTCGGGCTGCCCTTTCACGAGCCTGAAGTTGTCCGCGATTGCCACCGGAATCTGCGCGAGCAGTCGTTCGGCTTTACGCAGGTTCGCGTCGTGCGAGTTGTCGGCCGCGTCCTGATCGAAATGGCCGAGCGCGCTCACGGCCGTTCGGAGTGCGTCGAGCGGCGTGGTCCACTTGGGCAGCGCCGCGAACAACTCTTTCAGCGGAGGCGGGAGCCGGCGCGCCGCGGCCACGCGGGTGTGGAACTGCTTCAACTGAACCGCGGTGGGCAGTTCACCGTGTAGGAGCAGGTACGCGACTTCGTCGAACGAGCAGTTTTCCGCGAGGTCGCCGACGCTGTAACCGCGATAGCTCAAGCCGCCTTCGACGGTGCAGATCGTGGTTTCGCCCGCGGTCACGCCTTCGAGACCGGGCGAGTATGTTGGTGTGGTCATGTCGTTTCTCAGAGTAAAACCCCTCCCCAACCCCATGAAGGGAGGGGCTCAAAACCGAAGACGCGGCAGTCGGCACTTCTGTATGTACTCTCTTCCTTCTTAGGGAAGGGGTTGGGGGGAGGTGGTCTTTTTCAAACCACCTTCGCGCTAGTGGGCGGCCACAGAAGAGCGTAAACGGTGTTGGCCAGCATCGCGAGAACGAAGTCGATCATCAGGATGGTGACGAACGCCATGACGAACGCCTCGGTCGCGGCCCGGCCGACGCCCTCCGCGCCGGCCTTGCTGTTGAACCCGCGGTGGCACGCGATCAGCGACAACACGCCGCCGAACACGAATGCTTTCATCAGTCCGACCGCCACGTCCCACACCTTCACGAACTCGCGGGTGTGGCGCCAGTAGTGGAAACTGTCGATGTTGTACACGTGCAGGCAGATCAGGGAACTGCCGATCAGCCCCATTACGTCCGCGAGGACCGTGAGCAACGGCAGCATGAGCAGGCATGCGAGGACACGCGGCCCGGCCAGGTACTTCACCGGATCGACGCCCAGGCACGCGAGCGCGTCGAGTTGCTCGGTGACGCGCATCGTCGCCAGTTCCGCCGACATCGCAGACCCGACGCGGCCGGCGAGCATTACCGCCGCGAGTACCGGCCCGAGTTCGCGTACCACGGAGATGTGAATGACCGCGCCGAGCGACGTTTCCAGCCCGATCGTGTGGAACTGCCCATAGGCCTGCACCGCGAGCACCATCCCGATGAACAGACCCGTGATGGCAACGACCCCGACGCTATTGCTGCCGACTTCGACGGCGATGCGGAGGAACTCGCGGCGACCAAACACGCGCCCCGCGATGCCCGCAAACGCGCGCAGTACGAACAGCCACCAGTCGCCGAACGCGACGAACGCCGAATTGAACATGGACGCGGTTGTACCGCGCGAGCGGAGCAAAGGGCAGGCCAATGTCAATGACGAGAAACAGTAGTGAGGGGGAGGGGAGATTGGATTCACGCGGGCGGAACAACGAGCATCCGCCAGAAGAAGAGTTTCGCGATGTTGAAGAAGATGACGATGCCGAGAACATCGGACAGGGTGGCGATGAGCGGAGCGGACATGAGCGCCGGGTCGCGGCCGAGTGCCTTGATGAGCAAGGGGAGCATCGCGCCGATGATCGCGCCGGTGAGGCAAATCCCCATCACGGCGAATGTGACCGCCAAGTTCAAGTTCCAGAAGTAACCGGATGGTACTTTGCGCTCGATATTATCGGGCGTCAGGAAATAGGTGCGGGCAATCGACAGCACGCCGAGCGCGGCGGCGAGCGAGGCGGCCATCAGCATTTCCCGGCGGAACACGCGCAGCCAGTCGCGTGTGTGAACCTGATCGAGGGCGACGGCGCGAATCACCAGCGTTGCGGCCTGCGAACCGGCGTTCCCGCCGACCGACAGGCACAGCGGGATGAACGCGAGGAGGAAGAACACGCGCTCTAGTTCGGACTCGAACGAGGCCATCGCGTTGATGGTGAACATCTGGAGCAGGAACAGAACCGCGAGCCACTTCATCCGGTTGTACCAGACGTTCGCGAAGCTCGCCTCCAGGTAGTCGCCGGTGATCGGGCCGACCGCACCCTGACGCTGCATGTCCTCGGTCGCTTCCGCGCGAACCACGTCCAGCACGTCGTCGTGGGTGACGATGCCGAGCAACCCGAACTGGTCGTCCACCACGGGCGCCGCGAGGAAGTCGTACCGCGCGAACAACTGCGCCACCATTTCCTGGTCGTCGCTGTGTTTGAGCGTGACGAGGTCGGTTTCCATCAGCTCGCGGATTAACGCGTGCCGCGGAGCCAGAATGATGTCGCGGAGCGAAACCACACCGAGCAACCGGCGCGGGCTGAGCGAACCATCGCCGCGCCGGGTCGGGTCGTCGAGCACATAGATGTAGTAGATCGTTTCGCGGTCGGGCGCTTGTTGCCGAAGTTGGTCGATTGCTTCGGCCGCGGTGAGCGTGCCCGGTAGCCACGCATAATCCGTTGTCATCAGCGCGCCGACAGTGTTCTCGCCGTACTGGAACAGCGTCGCGATGTCCTTGCGGTCGGCCTCGTCCACCAACCGCATGATGGTTTCGGTCACGCGCCCGGGCAACCGGCGGAGCAGGTCCACTCGGTCGTCGTGCGACATCTTCGTGAGCAGCGCGCCCATCTGCGGGCGCGCCTTCTCCGCCATCAAAACTTGCTGCGCCGGTGTGAGGTACTCGAACACGGACGCCTGCGTCCGGATGTTCGCGTTGCTGATGACCTCCCAGATTTGCTCGGGCGTGAACTCGTCGTCCAGTGCCTCCGCGACCGTCGCAGGGTGCAACGACTCACAGAATTCGCGCAGTCCTGCGGCGTTCTTCTCATCGAGCATCAGCTTGACTTCGGGGCTGAACAGCGGGTGAACCATCGTGGCACCAGTGTGGATTTCACGATGGAATCGTGACGTTGTCGATCAGTCGCGTCGTACCGAGGAACACCGCGACGGCCACGACCGCGAGTCGGTCCAGTCGCGCGAACGGTTGCAGCGTCTCCGCGTCCACGATGCGCGCGTAATCGACGCGCGCGCCCGAGATCGCGGACAACTCCGCGATAAGCGCCGATTCGAGGCGCGCGACATCCACTTCGCCCGCGATCGCCCGTGTTCGGACCGCTTGAAGCGCCTGTTGGATGCAGGGCGCGACGGCGCGGTCTTCGTCGCTCAGGTAGCGGTTCCGCGAACTCAGCGCCAGCCCGTCCGGTTCGCGCACGGTCGGCTCGACGCACACCTCGAGGGGGACGTTCAGGTCGCGAACCATTTGCGAGATGAGACGGGCCTGTTGGTAGTCCTTTGCGCCGAAATGCGCGAGATTGGGCTGAACGATGTTGAACAGCTTCAGCACGACGGTACACACGCCGCGAAAGTGACCCGGGCGCGTCGCGCCGCATAGATGGTCGCCCAACTTTGCCACGTCCACAAACGTGACGGAACCGGTGGGGTACATCTCTTCCGCGCTCGGCGCGAAGATCAGGTCCGCGCCCGCGTCACCGCACAATTTCCGATCGGATTCGAGCATTCGCGGATATTTGGCGAAGTCTTCTTTTGGCCCGAATTGTGTTGGGTTCACGAAGATCGACACGACCACGAACCCAGATCGCGCGCGGGCCGCGCGTACGAGCGCCGCGTGCCCCTCATGGAGAGCGCCCATTGTGGGAACGAAACCGACTGTTTTGCCCATCGCGCGTCCGTCAGCGATGGCGCGGCGCACTTCAGCGATGGTGGTCACGGTAGGGGGAAGCATTCCAATTCAACCAGTGGCTATTGAGACATGTCCCCCTCCGGGGACAACGCTATATCGGTGTGTTGGTATTCTTCGCCCGCGCCTCCAACACCATTCCCAGGTACGAGCGCCGTTCCTGTTCCGTCAGTCCCAGTTCGGCGGCCACCGCCAGCAGCACCGCCTTCGCCGCTTCGTACTGCGATTCTTCCGCCAGAATCTCTAACTCGACGAACTCGCCCACGCGATCGACGCTGTCGAAGCACACTTCCAGGTCGAAGCCGTCGCGGGAGAGGTGGTACACGCGTCGCTTCTTGCGGACGGTTGTCACCGGTTTGTACCCGAGCGCGGCGAGAAGGCGTTCAGTGTCGGTCGCGGTTGCGTCGCCCTCCGCGAGCGGAACCTCGATCTCGCTGCGGGTCTTCGTCTCGGTGTCGCGCTTCGGTCCCTTGTAGGTGAGGTAATTCTTCAGGCCGATTCGCCGCAACCGGAACGCCTCGTCGGTCGCCTTCAGGTCGCGGTCGGGCGCCGAAAAGTACAGGTCCACGTCGGTGCGGTCCTGCTTCAGTGTGGCGCCCCAGTCGAGGAGCGTCGCGACGGCGGCCGTGCGGTCCGCGCTCCGGTACTTCACTTCGACTTCCAGCATATGGAAGAACCTCTCCCCAACCCCTCCCCTAGGAAGGGAGGGGCTTTCGATTCTTGCTCCCCCTTCCTTCTTAGGGAAGGGGGTTGGGGGGTTAGGTTGCTTCCCTTCGGCTAAGATAGTTTGGTAAACTGATTCCGGACATCCGCGAAGCGAAGGAGTTGAGAGCCGTGCCCCGCCGAGTAACGGTCGCGAAAGTGTCGAAAATCCCGAACGGCGGGAGCGCCGTGGTCACCGTCCTCCAGCGGGACGTGGCCATCTTCAACGTGAACGGCGCGTTCTTCGCGGTGGACGACTTCTGCCCGCACATGGGCGCGTCGCTGTCGGGCGGGTACGTCGAGGACGGGTGCGTGACGTGCCCGTGGCACTTCTGGCGGTTCCGCCTGTCGGACGGCTCGTGGGCCGACAACCCGAAAGTGAAGATCAGTGCGTACCCGATCCACATCGTCGGCGACGACGTGCAGTTGGAGTTGCCGGATCTGTGACTCTGGGTAGGTGCCGCGAACCGAGCGGCACGGCTGCACAACTCGAATCGGGTCAAGGGTGTCCGTATCGCTTCAGAACTCGCATCGCCGCCCGCCTCAGTTTGGCGGGCCTACTGGAAACCACGAGACCACCATGATTTGCGTGCGGTCCTGGTTCGCGGTGGCTCTATTCGGGGCGTGCGCGTTCGTACCGGTGGCGCAGTCGCAACCGGCGAAGAAGGCCGTGCCGAAACTCGAACCGGTGGCCGAAACGAAATTGCTCATGGAAGGGATGGCGGACCCGAACGCCCGCGCGCTCGGGAAGTTGTTCGCCGCGAAGCCGAAGGACGCGGAAGCGTGGGCGTTCGCCCGTGGGCAGGCGCTGTTGCTCGCCGAAACCGGGAACCTGCTGATGATGCGCCCGCCGAAGACGAAGGACGGGCAAGACCCATGGCTGATGCACGCGGCTGACCTGCGCGAGAGCGCGACGAAACTGGCGAGAGCCGCCGCCGCGAAGGACTACGTGCAGGCGCGGACGGCGCTCGCAGGTGTCGCGAACGCGTGCAACCGGTGTCACCAGTCGTTCCGCGTGGGCGTGCGCGTGGACCCGTTCGCCGACGACCGGTGACGTTCGGCGCTTGACACCGGGTTGTCACTACCCTAGCTTGATCGCGATTCGCGCAAAATTCCAACGTGCGACGGCCGAAGTACTAGGCAGCGCGACCGGCGCGACGCCGTTCACCATTCGTTACTCACAACAACCGGGTACCCTCAATGTCCAACGCGCCCAGCCCGCCGCCCGCCGGAGCCACGCCGCCCGCGGCGCCGACCCACCAGAAACGGGAGATCAGGCTCACCAGCCACTCCATGCTGTTCTACTGGTGGCCCATTTGGATACTGGGGTTCGTTCTGGCGATCTGGACGTTGAAGGAAGACAACCGGATCGCGATACTGCCGCCCGACACGACCGCGTTGAAGGTGAGGGACACCGAGAACAGCACCTTCTTTGAAATCCGCGTGAACAAGGGAAAGGAGACCACGTCACTGACCGAGGCCGTGGCGAAATCGAAGGAAGGGCCGGACGTGAGTAGCCGGGCGTTCCCGACCCGCGTGTCGCACCAACCGTGGATGGGCCCGGTGTTCTGCGTCGTGCTCCTGCTCACGGTCGTCATCACGAACGTGCCGCTCCGCGGGTTGTGGTCGTTCCTGGTGCTCCTGCTGTTCCTCGTGATCGCGCTGTTGATCTCGCTGATCCCCGAAGGCTGGGACAAACTGCTCCGGGCGGTCGGCGACCTGCACATCTACATCAACATGGCGGGATACCTGTTCATCGCGACCGTGGTGTTCATACTGTGGGCGGTCTCGGTCTTCATCTTCGACCAACGTACCTACATCATCATCACGCCGGGTCAGATCAGGGTGTGCGAACACGTGGGCGCGTCGATCCGCACCTTCGACACGGTTGGGCT
>CAMDQN010000036.1 GCA_945905925.1 Singulisphaera sp. GP187 | reverse complement strand
GCAACCGAGGGACTGGGGTAGAAATCACGAAATATCATCGACGAGACGAGATAAACCGCTTGAACGCCAAGAAGACGGGGGTAACACGATTTTGCGATCCGCACCAACACCTACGATTCCAGCCACGCCCGGAACGCGCAAGAACCTCGACCCTCGCGCCCCGCGCTGGACGCACGCACGCGGCTTGTTATCATGTACCCATTCCTCGCCGTAAACTGCGCCAGGCCGCGCCCACCGTTGGTTGGAGGGTCGTGTCATGTCCCGCCGACCCGTTATCGGGATCGCCACACAAACCCTCCCCGACGTACCGGGCGAGCAGCAACCGTGTTGGTTGATGGGCCGGAGTTACATCGAAGAACTGCGCAAGGTCGGCGCGGTGCCGTGGGTCATTCCATTGATCCCACACGATCCCGACACACTCCAAGAGATCTTCAACCGGCTCGACGGCGTGTTCATCACCGGCGGCGTCGATGTCGATCCGAGCCGCTACCGCGAAGAGAAGTCGCCGCTGTGCGGGCGCACCGACCCAGACCGCGACTCGGTCGAAATCTCGCTACTCCAACACGCGATGGCGCGGCAACTCCCGGTGCTCGCGGTGTGTCGCGGCATCCAGATTCTGAACGTCGCGTGCGGCGGAACGCTCTATCAGGACGTGACCGCGCAAGTCCCCGCGGCGCTGAAGCACGACTTCTTCCCCACGCCCGAAAAGCCGAGCCGGAACTACCTCGCACACGACATCACCGTGAAACCCGGTTCGCGCCTGCGGCACATTTTGGGTGATGCCGTCGTGCCGGTGAACAGCATGCATCATCAGGCGATCAAAGACCTCGCACCGCACCTCGTCGCCACCGCCTACGCGCCGGATGGCATCATCGAAGGCGTCGAAGGGACGGACACGCAGTACCTGATCGCGGTGCAGTGGCACCCGGAGGAGCTGACCGAGACGCAACCCTGCATGGCCAGGCTATTCACGACTTTCACGCAAGCCGCCAGCGTCGCGTGACTCCTTGCCTTTGTCGAGCGGGGGCTTACGCCCCCCGCTCGCCTTTCACACACAGGGATTCCCCATGCGCTCGCTCGCACTCGTCGCGGTCGTGCTATTCGTGTCACCCGTTGGCGAGGCCGATCTCGAAAGCCGCATCGCACCGCTCGTGAAGGACCACAAGGGCAAGGTCGCGGTCGCGGTGAAGCACCTCAAGACCGGTGAGGAGTTCTACTTCAGCGCGGACACCGCGATGCCCACTGCGAGTCTCATCAAACTCCCCATCATGGTCGAGACGTACTGGCAGGCGAAAGACGGGAAGGTGAAGCTCGACACCAAACTCACGCTTGCGAAGGACGACAAGGCGCCGGGCAGCGGCATTCTCACACCGCACTTCTCCGAGGGCGCCACGTTCCCGCTGAAGGATGCGGTCAGGCTCATGATCGTCTACTCCGACAACACCGCGACCAACCTGGTTCTCGATCAGATCGGCCTTCCATCTACGAACACGCGCATGGAGAAACTCGGGTTCAAGAACACAAAGATCAACGCGAAGGTGTTCAAGCCGGAGACGCGCATCGACCAGGAATTCGGCAAGAAATACGGTCTCGGCAGCACCACCGCGAAGGAGATGATCCAGTTGCTCGAACTGATCGACGCGGGAAAAGTGGTTTCCCCCGAAGCGTGCAAGGAGATGCTCGCGCACCTGAAAGCGTGCGACGACAAGGAGAAGATGACGCGCTTCCTGCCGGTGGGCACGGTAGTCGCGCACAAGACCGGTTCCGTGAACGCGTCCAAGACCGACGCCGGGATCATCTACACGAAGAGCGGTCCGGTCGCGCTGTGCGTGCTGACCGACGCGAACGACGACCATCGCTGGGTGGCAGATAACGCCGCGCAGGTGCTGATCGCCAAAATCGCCAAAGAGGTTCACGACCACTTCAGCGCGAAGAAAGAGTAGAGCGCAAACAGAATCGCCACGGACAAGCCCATCGACGGCAGTTTCTGGGCGTTTCGTGCGGGCTGTTGCTGTTTTCCGACAAGTCTGCCCTCTATCTTGCTCCTCTCATTTCCTACGTTTATCGTGCGGCTTCCACTTCCCCTACTGAGGTTCTTCAAATGGCGAAAAAGCAACTGCGCGTCGGCATGATCGGGTACGGGTTCATGGGCCGCGCCCACTCGAACGCGTACAAGCAAGTCGGTCAGTTCTTCCCCTCGAACTACGAAGTAGTTCTGAAGGCCGCGTGCGCGCGGAACGCGGTCGAGGTGAAGAAGTTTGCGGACCAGTGGGGTTATGAGTCCACCGAGACCGACTGGCGGAAACTCGTCGAGCGACCCGACATCGACGTGATCGACATTTGCACGCCGAACAACATGCACAAAGAGATCGCGCTCGCAGCCGCGGCGAACAAGAAGGCGATTCTGTGCGAGAAGCCGCTCGCGATGAACGTGCCCGAGGGCCGTGAGATGGTCGCTGCGGTCGAGAAAGCAGGTGTCGCGAACATGGTGTGGTACAACTACCGGCGCATCCCCGCGGTCACGCTCGCGAAGAAGCTCATCGACGAAGGGCGCCTCGGCAAGATCTACCACTACCGTGCCAAGTTCCTTCAGGACTGGACGATCAAGTCCGACCTCCCGCAGGGCGGGCAAGGGCTGTGGCGGCTCGATGTGGCTGCAGCCGGCAGCGGTGTCAGCGGCGACCTGCTCGCGCACTGCATCGACACCAGCATCTGGCTGAACGGCCGTCTGGACAGCGTCTGCGCGATGACGGAAACGTTCGTGAAGGAGCGGATGCACAACCTCACGGGGAAGGTGGAGAAGGTCGGCATCGACGACGCTTGCACGTTCATGGGACGCTACGAAAACGGATCACTCGCGAACTTCGAGAGCACTCGCTACGCGCGCGGTCACAAGGCCGCGTACACTTTCGAGATCAACGGCGCGGACATGAGCCTCTCCTGGGACTTGCACGACCTGCACCGGCTTCAGGTGTTCGACTACAAGGACGACAGCAAGATTCGCGGGTGGAAGAGCGTCCACGTAACCGACAACAGCCCCGACCACCCGTACATGGCGAACTGGTGGGTGCCGGGTCTCTCGATCGGCTACGACGCGAGCTTCACGCACCAAGTAGCAGACTTCATCCAGGGGCTTGAGAGCGGGAAGCCGCAAGGCCCGACCTTCAAAGACGCACTGGAGACTCAATGCGTGCTGGACGCCATCCTCGATTCGGCGAAGACGCAGAAGTGGGTCGATGTGGCGAAGGGGTAAGCGATTTTGTTTAGCGGTGGTCCCACAGGGGCCACCGCTTGGGTGCCCTGCTGCGCGGGTGGGTTTGTTGCCCTCCCTCGCGCGCTTGCCGCCTTTACCCAACGTTCCACGTGGAACGTCGATACTCGTTAGAACGTCGGTGCCGTCCTCGCGTGAAAAAGTCGGGTAGACAACCGCCCGCCGCACTCTCTACACTTCCAACCTTATCGAGTCTCACCACCTATTTGCTGCATGGATGCGCACAGGGATGAACCTCGTTCACCTTACTGCCAGCACCTTCTTCGGCGGCCCCGAGCGCCAGATGCTCGGCTTGGCGCTGGCGCTCCCCGATAGAGTTCGCACCACGTTTGCCACGTTCCCAGAAGGCGGGCGCGGTGGCACATTCCTGACCGAAGTGGGCAACCACGGATTTGCGACAGCGCCGCTCAAGAACGACTTCCCGAAGGTGTTCGCGAGCGTTCGCGAAATCGCGGAACTGCTTCGCGCGACCGCGTGCGACGTACTCATCTGTCACGGCTACAAGGCGCACGTACTCGGGCGCCTCGCGGCGCGCCGAACGGGTATTCCTGCGGTTGCAGTGTCGCGTGGCTGGACCGGTGAGACGCGCAAGGTGAAGGTCTACGAGTGGCTCGACCGCCGGCACCTGCAGTTCATGGATCACGTTGTTTGCGTTTCCGACGGCCAGGCGGAGAAGGTGCGCCGGTGGTGTCGCGTCCCCGCGAACCGTATGAGCGTGATTCGCAACAGCGCCCGACTCGGCGCATTTGAACACACGGACCCTGGGGGGCGCGACCGGTTGCTCGGGTTCTTCGGCAGTGACATTACGGTGTCACAGGTCGTCGTCGGGGCCGGCCGGTTCAGTCCCGAGAAGGGATTCGGCGTACTCGTGGAAGCCGCAGACGCGATCATCCGCGCAAATTCCTCCGCCGGCGTGGTGCTGTTCGGCGAAGGACCGTTGCGCGGTGAACTCGAACGTCGTGTCGCGGAGTTGGGCCTCAGCAGGCGCGTTGTGCTGCCGGGCTTCCGTACCGATCTTGATTCACTCATCGGCGCCGCCGACGTGGTCGTGCTGCCGTCGTACACCGAAGGGTTGCCGAACGTGGCGCTGGAGGCGAGCGCGGCAGGGGTGCCGGTTGTCGCCACTGCCGTCGGTGGAACGCCCGAAGCCATCGCCGATCACGTGAATGGCTTTCTCGTGCCGCCGGGACAGCCCGCGGCGATTGCGAACCGCGTCGGCGAGCTGCTCCGCGATCCGCCCCTGCGCGCCGTCTTCGGCGCCGCGGGCCGGTTGAGAATGCGAGAGTTGTTCACCTTCCAGGCACAAGCGGCGGCGTATCTGAAACTGCTCCACACCTTACGTTTAGCACCCACTGAAGTCGCCGCTTGAAGGAGGACAGGATGTCCGCACTACTCGCACCGCGCCGCGTGTTTCCGACACGGACACCGGTGGCTCAGCCTGTTCGTGTCTGCTTCATGATCGACCGGCTCAGTCGCGCCGGAACGGAATCGCAACTGCTCGCGCTCATTCGCGAACTCGACCGCTCTCAGGTTCAACCGACGCTCGTGCTGCTAGATGGCGAAGACGATCTCTCGCGTGCGCTCGAACCAGCAGATTGTCCCGTCATCAGGCTTGGCGTGCGGAAGCTGTTCAGCGGGCGCGCCGTGTCCGCCGCTCGCCGACTGCGGGCGTTCTGGCGCGAACACAGGCCCGATGTGCTTCAGGTGTACTTCCTCGACGCGGCATACCTCGGAGCGCCGCTCGCGAAGCTGTGCGGCGTAAAGCAGGTGGTCCGCGTGCGGAACAACCTCGGCTACTGGCTCACGCGCAAGCACCGCGCGATGGGCCGAATAGTCAAGCCGTTCGTGGACCTGACGCTCACCAACACCGACGCGGGGAAGCAGGCGATCGTCGCTAGTGATCGGGTCCCGGCAGGTCGGGTCGCGGTTCTGGAGAACGGCGTTGATACAGCTCGCTTCAAGCGGTTCATGCTCCCGGACCTGACGAAGCCACGGGTCCGTGTGGGCTGCGTCGCGAACCTGCGCCCGGTGAAGAACATCGACGGCTTAATGCGGATCGCGAAGGCCGCACTGGCGAAGTTCCCGAAGCTCGTGTTCGAGGTGGCCGGCGACGGCGAGCAGCGCGACGAACTCGAACGCCTGCACGCGGAACTTGGACTGGGCGACCGCTTCGTGCTTCGCGGGTCCGTTTCCGATGTGGCCGGTTTCCTGCGGACCGTGGATGTTGCGGTGTTGCCGTCGCACTCGGAAGGGATGTCTAACGCGCTGTTGGAATACATGGCCGCCGGGCGTGCTGTGATCGCGACCGACGTGGGCGTGAACGCGAAACTCCTCGACGACGGCAAGTGTGGCGTGATCGTTCCCGCGGGTGATCCGAACGCGATGGTCGAAGCGATGGGGGCGTTGCTTGCGAACCCGCTTCGCGCTGCCGGCTACGGGTCCGCGGCGCGCCGGCGCGTCGATGCGGAGTACAGCCGCGTCGCCATGACGAAGCGGTTCGAGACGTTCTACTGCGGACTGGTGTGAGTTGACTCTTCAGGCGCGTTCAGGAGTTGTGGAGCGGCGGCGCGCACTGCAATGGCCCCTCCAGGGCTAACGCTAAATGGCGTCGAAATGCACGCAAATGCGACTTGTGTCGATGAGTTTCTCTCCCTCGGCAAATTCTTCAGGTGTTCTCGCGCAAAGTCACTTCGGCTTCCACTCGGCCGCCGAGGCGCTGACGTTGCGGAGCAGCTCCTTCGCGTTGCCGCCGTCCGGGTCGCTTACCCACAGTGCCGGGGGTTGGCCCTTCTCGAACCGCGTGTAGCTGATGGACAACCCGTCCGGCGACCATCGTGTATGCAGGTGCGTGTGTTTCGACGTGATGATCATCTTGTCGTTTCCGTCGGCGCGCATCACCGCGACTTGGAGCGTGCCGTCCACGAGTTCGCCATAAGAGATGCGCGCTAAGTTCGGCGACCACTGCGGGAATACGTTGCCCGGAGTGCCCGCGCCGCTCGCGAGTTGCTTGACATCCTTTCCGTCAGCGCCGATTGTATTCAGCCGCCAACCGCCGCCGTTCGCGGGTGTCGGGGTGCAAACGTAAGCGATCCGCTTGCCGTCGGACGACCACGCCGCATCCACGCCGCCTTGCACATCGACGAACCGCTTCTTCAGTCCGCCCGCGGCGGGCACAATGTAAATCGCGGGGCGGCTCGCGAGGTGGTAGGTGTACAGGAGCGACTTGCTATCGGGCGACCAGGCCGGTTGGCGGCTAGGTGAGGTTAACGTGGTCAGTTGTGCGATCTTCCCGGTCGCGACTTCGACCGTGTGAATCTGGTCCTTGTTCACCTTCGCCGCGACGAATGCGATCTTCGACCCGTCCGGCGACCAGCGGAGTTGCGTACCGCCGGTCTTCTTAGTGAGTTGCTTCGGCTCAGTGCCGTCGGTGTTCATGACCCAGACGTCTGGAATGCCGTCGCGGTCGGACACGAACGCGATCCGCTTGCCGTCCGGCGCCCAGATTGGCTCTGTGTCGCTGGCGTTGTTGTCGGTGAGTTGTTTCAGTTCCCCCGATCCCGGTTGTACCAGGTAGATTTCCCAGTTCCCGCTCTTATCGCTGGCGACGACCAGCGTGCGGATCGGTCCAGGCTGCGGAGCGGGCGCGGCGGCGAGCGAGGTCACGTGCGAGATGGCGCACATCAGGGCCATGAACGCAACGAACCGCATGACGAGAACCTCCAGGGCGGGAGCGGGCTACTTGCGAATCGTGAGCGACACGTCGAGGGAGTGTCGGCCGATCTCCTCTCGGTCGGCGAAGACGACGAGGCTGTAGTGGCCCGGTCGTGGGAACTTCAGACGCATATCCCGCCACGTCAGTTGTGCGTAAGCGACCGGGTCCGTTAACGCTTCTTCTTTAGGAGTCAGCACGTCGGCTAGTGCCCTTCCTTCTGAATCGTGCAACTGGATTCCGAAGTGGTAGGTGCCGCGTCCGCCGGTGAGTTGGATGTACAGGGACACCGGGAGCGTGGCCGGAAACACGGGCAGATTGAGCCGGCAGAACGGGGACACCAGGAGGTTCGCGTTTGTCTTCGTGTCCTGAAATATCTCCCGGCATATGAGAAACGACTGGACCGAGGGTTGTGGTTTGTTGGACATCGGAACTCCTCACTGGTTCCCACCAGTTTACCGAACTGCCGACTCGTTCGCTTGCCGTAACGCGCGGAACACCTTCACCAGGTCTTCGCCCTGGTAGTGCGCGTTCAGCCCGCTCGGGTTCGGCAGCACCCACACCTGAGTTTCGCCGATCAGGTCGGGCTGAAGGCCGACTGCGGCCTTCGGTTTCGCGAACGCGGTGCGGAACGCGCCGATGCCCAACACCGCGAGGTATTTCGGCGCGAACTCCAGTACCTTCGCGCTCAGGATCGCGCCGCCCACGACGATCTCCTGCGTCGTCAGTTCGTCCGCGCCGACGGTCGCGCGCGCGACCACGTTCGTGATGCCATAGCCGAGCGGAACGAGTTCTTGTTCTTGGGAAGGGTCGAGGAGTCGCGGGGTGAAGCCCGCGGCGTGAAGAGTGGGCCAGAAGCGGTTGCCCGGGCGCCCGAAGTGGTGGCCAATAGCAGCAGTGTAGAGGCCGGGGTTGATGCCACAGAACAGTACGCTCAACCCCGGCGCGATCACGTCCGGTACGGTTTTGTTCTTCGCGGCCCGCAGTTGGGCCGCCGTTGGTCGCTTGAGCGGAGTCACTTCCGGCCCAGTTTCGTGACGCCTGGATTGCTCAGTAGCGGCGCGTCGGGCGGCGCCTTGAGGGTACCGAGGAACGCGAGGACCGCGGCCTGATCGTCCGGGGCCAGGATTTTGTACTTCTCGCTTACGCTCTTGGCGTCCCCGCGGTGCTTCTTGATCGCGTCGCGGAGCGTCGCAGCGGAACCGTCGTGCAGGTACGGCGCCGAATCCGCTACGCCCCACAGCGCTGGCGTTTTCCACTCGTTCGGCTTCGGTTCGCTGTCGGGGCGGTCGGGCAGTTTCAACTCCGGTGGTGGCGGGGCACCGTACTCGGCGCTGCCGCCGGGCGGGGGCGGATCGTCCAGCGTGTAGAGCAGGAAGTCGCTGAACACGCCCTTCACGCCGCCAATGTCGGGGACGTGACACACCGCACACCCGATCGTTGTGAACAGTTCCTTTCCGTGAGCGGCTGTCGCGTCACCACCAACCGCGATCGGCTTGGGCAGTGTCTTGATGAACGCCATGAGCGAACGGAACTGCTTCTTGTCGAGGTCCGGCGTCGTGCCAGAGGTCGCGCCCACGAGAGGCTTCGCTTGCTCGGTCGAGGGCGTGCCAAGCCCGAGTTCGTTCGCGCACGCGGCGGCGACGAACTCTTCGAGTGTGGCGAATTGCGCCTTCCACCCGAACTTGCCAATCCCGCTCGCGACCCGGCGCACGCGGCCCACGGGGATGTTGTCGAAGTCCAGGCTCATCTCTTTCGCGGCGGTGCGGAGGCCGCGGTTACGCTCGTTCCGCAGAATCGCGCGGTCGGAAATCAGGTCGATCCAGCCAGCACCGAAGAGGGCCGTCGTCTGAATGGATTCCGTGCGAACCGGGTCGAAGTCCGGGATGGTAGTCGTCATTCGACAATTCTGCGTGCCGGTCTGAATGGTTCGGCCCTTTACGACCGGGTACAGTTCCCGGAGCTTCTTCTCGGTTTCTTTGCTCGCCGGGTCGGTGCTAAAGTTGTGCAGGTTACCCGTCACGAACGTAAGATCACCCGGCCGCGGGAACACCTCGAAGCTAACCGCGTTGTGTTCGTTGGCGCCGCCGCCGCCGAGTCCGCCCTGGAAATGGCACGACGCGCATGACTTGGCGTTGAATACCGGGCCGAGTCCGTCGCCGTGCGCGAGCGGATCGTTGGGTGCCCACTCGTGCTCGAACAGTTCGCGCCCTTGCGCGACTTCGGAGGCGCGTGCGGTTGGTCCCCGGAGAATGGGCAAGCCGTCCGAGAAGAAGCCCCAGTATGTGCCGACCGTGGCGAATCCCAGAACGGCCAGGTAGACCAGCCGGCGCTGACCGGCGAGCGATAGGCTGCGCATCAAGAGCCTCCCAGAGCGAGGTGAGTGAACAGTATCACCTGAGGAACGCCGAAGGAGCAATTCTATTTCACGAGGTATTCTTGGCCGCTGGCGGTTTTGCGAGCGCTCGCGACGACTCGCAAAGCCGCAAGCGGCCGAGAATTACCGAGCCTGTGCGATGCGTTCGAGCCAGCGCCGCGCTTCAGCCTCTGATAGCACTTCGACGATCTCCACGCGCGACCGCAGCGCGTCGTGAATGTTCGCGAAGAAGTTGGAATCCCACGAGCGCCCGCCGAGTTGCGACGGGCCGACCAGAATGATGCGCTGGCCGTCGAGTGCGGAGACGTACGAGGGCGTCTCTTCGACCGGGAGGGTAATGAGCGAATCGAGGCCGTTGTCGAGCGACCCATGCCACGTGACGAAGTGGAACCGCGCGTGGTCGTGGAGGATACGCGTGTGGGGAGTTTCGCCGGTCGCGACGCCGACCACTTCTTCGTCGAGCGGTTCGCCCGCGAGATGCCCGCCGCCGATGAGTGCCGCTTGCAGAAGCGAGAACAGGTGGGCGCACGTCGCCACCGCTTCGCACTTCACGCGGAAACCCTTCGTCTCATTTGGTGCGAGTACGACCAGGTCTAGATCGTCGGTGAGGCCGAGTACCTGCGCGACGAAGTTCGTCTCGTTGTGCTCCTCGCGGAGCGCTTCTGTTCCGACGACGATTTCGGGGTTTGCACGCGCTGTCTGACGGAACGCTGCGCCGCGACACAATACCGCCATCGTCGCGAGCATGAAGTAGGTCAAACCCGCCCGTGCGCGGACCGCGTCCGGGTCGGTGTCGAACGTGGCATCAGTCGCGCGTTGCGCGAGCGTGAGGTGTTTGGGCAGCGCCGCCAAAAGGTGCGGGGCGACGAGTGCGGGGTCGCCGCCCATCTCAACGAGCGTTCCGCAGTTCACCGCGATCGAGGACGTGCGGAACGGGTCGCCGTCGCGGATCAGCGCCGCGACTTCCGATAGGAGCGTGTCCAACTCTGCCTTCGCACTCAGTGACTGCAAGAATTCGCGCAACTGCGGGAATGGCGGGGCGGAGAAGATTTCGCCCGGTTCCGCGAGGACATCGCGCGAGGTCGCGGGCTTGTTCGCGTATTCGCGAAACGCAGCGAGCAGCGCGGTACGGTCGGCCATCGCAACCCCTTTTACTTGCGCGTGAACCAGTACGCCCACGCGATCAACACGGCTTGAAGCGGCAACCGCCCCCACAAAACTGCGGGCGGGATGTCGGGGTACTGTTCTGTGTGGAGCGCCATGTGAAGGTTCGCGGGGAACACCGCGACGAGCAACGCAATCAAGCCCCACGCAGCCGGCACCGTGAACCGCGGGATCAGAAGCCCAACCCCACCGAGGATCTCGAAGACGCCGCTAATCAGCACCATTTCGTAGTGCCACGGTAGGTACGGCGGCATGATCTTAACGTAGAAGTCGGGAGTTCTGAAGTGGTTCAACCCGGCCGCGACAAACAGAACGCCGAGCAACCACTTCATCACGAGCGCGAGCGTGGTCATTCGATTTGTTCCCGTCACACGCGATCAAACAACGTCGGCGCGAGCGCGGCCACAACCGATTCTACCGCGGGCGGCGGGAAGAAACCCGTTTCGCCCTCGAAGACGGTCGCGACGCTCTGCCGCAACCGATTTACGAACCGGCGATAATCCGCTGGCCCCCACCGCGATTCGGTGAGCAGGTCGCGGGCGGTCGCACCGGTGTCCGCGCCGAACCGCCCTCCGGCATCGTGAAAGTCCTGACACACCACGACATCCGGTTTGAAGTCCGCGATCCGGCGCGCGAATGTGTCAACGTTCTCGATGGGCAACGTTGGCGTCACGCACACACCGACAGGGATGCCAGCGTCTTTCAGTTGCGTGATCGCGTCCCACCGCTTTTCCAGCGGCGGCGCTTTCGGCTCGAACTGCTGCCGGACGCGCTCCGAATCAGTGGGAATGGACATGTTCACGCGCAGGCTGCGGAAGTCCTTCAGAACATCGATGTCGCGCGCCACGAGCGGGCCGCGCGTTTGGATCGTCAGCCGCGGTTGGTGTGGGAGGACGGCTTCCAGGATACTTCGGGTGAGCATAAGACCACGCTCGACTGGCTGATACGGGTCGGTCACGCTGGACATGTACACGGGCTGGCCCGCGATCTTCGGCCCATGCTTCGTGGCGAGTTCCGCAGCGTTCTTCTTCGCGGTGATCCACTTCCCCCACTCGCCTGCCGGCCGCCGGTTTTGCGGAAGGAACGCTGCGTAACAATAACTGCAACCAAACGTGCAACCGACGTATGGGTTGCAGGTCCACTCGAACCCGCCACGACGGATGAATCCGGTGGCGGGCGAGAAAATCGACCGCGACTCAATCAACTCCATTTTGAAACCTCGGAGAAGGGGATGGGATGCTGGGAGCGGCTCAGATAGGTGTATACGTGTCTACTGTACTAATGTAAATCACCGGGCGCGCGGGAACGCACCGGTTGTAGTAGACACGCGTGGCGTACGCCGGTTTCGCGCGGAAAAAGGAATTATTCTGAGTAGTCGGGATGTGCGTGCGTTGCGGTTGTGGGCGCTGACCGTGTGACAGCGCCAACTGATACCAAATCGGGGAGAAGCGGAGCCTCGGACTTCGATCTTGCCCTCTCCCGCAAGGGGAGAGGGCAAGACGGTCACGCTTCACCACGATTCGGTATGAGATGGGTTCAGTTCGATTTTGGAGCTTTTAGTGGGATCGGGCCGGGTGCAACGGGTGTAACCGGCATTCCCGGCACAGGCGGAGCGGTCTGCGGGTTGGTGATTGGACCGGGGGTGCCTCCGGGCGCGGTGTTCGGTGTGGCGGTTTTCGCGTCCTGTCCGGCCTTATCGACGTGACTACCGATCACCGTGCTGACGTTCTTCAGGAACTCCGATGAGTCGCTGGTGACCTTTTTCGCGTCCACGTCGGTCGTGATCTGAATATTGCCGTCGCTGCTCTTCGCGACGTTCAGTTTGTACCAGCCCATGTACCAGCCGAGGCCGCCGAATCCGATGACAGCCAACCCGACCAGCGCGAGTAGATTTCGCATTTGTCAGTCTCCTTCGTCCGTGAAAAGTGGACATCGCCTTCGGGACAGTGTTCGCGGGCGGGCAAGACCCGTTTGCGAGTGGTGAGGGAGTGTACGTTACGGGAGCGTTTCGCGCAAGTCGAGTTGCGTGCGGACATCTACTTTTGGAGGGCGACGGGGTACGGCGGTAGAATGTGGTAGTTTTGGGAACGCGAGTGCGCGGGGCGACAACGGCGTGGGCTTGCGGCGCGCCGCGGAATCGGATACCCTAACCAAACCTTTTGCACACTCTCGTGCTCGAGCGCGAGAACCGAACGGTCCTTTCCTGCTCCCGTCGCGGCTTACCCGGTTGAACGCAACCGTAACGAGCCGGGCAGTCACGGCACCCCAAACTCCGAACACGGGTGCCACGAGCGGTGTCGATCCGATTGCTCCGAGTACCACCTAACAGCTGGCGCTCCCGCGCCAACCCACGGAGGTCACATTCACCCATGGCCACAGCCACGGCGATTCTCGATACCCTGCGGACCCAACTCAACACCACCGAGTACAAGAAATTGCACTGGGAGGGGTCGTTCTCGGACTACCTCACCACCGTGTTGGAGACCCCGGGTGTCACGCGCACCGCGTACCAGCGGCTCTACGACATGATTCTGTCGCATGGCTCCGAGGACGTGTACGAGAACAAGGACAAGATCCCGCGCTACAAGTTCTTCACCGAGTTCGCGACCAAACACTCCGACGGCATCTACGGCTTAGACCGCTCGCTGATGCAACTCGTGAACATGTTCAAGTCGGCCGCGCTGGGCTACGGGACCGAGCGCCGCGTGATCCTGCTCCACGGCCCGGTGGGAAGCGCGAAATCGACCATCGCGCGCCTGCTGAAGCGTGGCCTCGAAGAGTATAGCCGCACCGACGCGGGGCAGTTGTTCAGTTTCAAGTGGAAGGACGAGGACGGGAGCGGCTGGTCGAAGGATCCGATGCACAGCGAACCGCTGCAACTGATCCCGGACGAACACCGGGCGCAACTGCTCACGATGCTCAACGACCAGTGCAAGAAGCCTTGCGCCTACGAAGTCAAGATCAAGGGCGACCTCAGCCCGTACTCGCGTTACGAGTACAAGACTCGCTTGGCGAAATACGACGGCGACTGGCTCAAAATGCTCGCCAACGAGGTCAAGGTGTACCGGCTCGTGCTTAGCGAGAAGGACCGGATCGGTATCGGCACCTTCCAGCCGAAGGACGAGAAGAACCAGGACAGCACCGAACTGACCGGCGACATCAACTACCGCAAGATCGCGGAGTACGGCTCTGATTCGGACCCGCGTGCGTTCAACTTCGACGGCGAACTGAATATCGCCAACCGCGGCATCGTCGAGTTCATTGAGGTGCTGAAACTCGACGTCGCGTTCCTTTACGACCTGCTCGGCGCGTCACAGGAACACAAGATCAAACCGAAGAAGTTCGCTCAGACGGACATCGACGAAGTGATTCTCGGGCACACGAACGAGCCTGAATACAAGCGGCTCCAGAACAACGAGTTCATGGAAGCGCTTCGCGACCGGACCGTGAAAATCGACATCCCCTACGTCACGCGCCTGCGTGACGAGGTGAAGATTTACGAGAAGGACTTCAACGTCGAGAAGGTGCGCGGCAAACACATCGCCCCGCACACGGTCGAGGTCGCGGCGATGTGGGCGGTGCTGACGCGACTCAACCCGCCGAAGCACGCCAGCCTCAGCGTGCTCCAGAAGATGAAGCTCTACAACGGCAAGACGCTGCCCGGCTTCACCGAAGACAACGTGATCGAACTGAAACGCGACGCGTTGCACGAGGGGATGCTCGGCATCAGCCCGCGGTACATTCAGGACAAGATCAGTAACGCGCTGGTGGCGCACCCGAACGAGGACAACATCAACCCGTTCATGGTGATGAAGGAACTCGAAGACGGGCTGCGCAACCACTCGCTCATCAAGGATGAGGACCAGTACCGGCAGTACAAGGAACTGCTGTCGGTGGTGCGCGAGGAGTACGAGGACATCGTGAAGAACGAAGTGCAGCGTGCCATCGCCGCGGACGAGGACGCGCTGATTCGCCTGTGCGGCAACTACATGGACAACGTGCGTGCATATACCCAGCGCGAAAAAGTGCGCAACCGCTACACCGGGAACTACGAAGAACCCGACGAACGCCTCATGCGGTCGGTGGAAGAGAAGATTGACATCCCCGAAGGGCGCAAGGACGACTTCCGCCGCGAGATCATGAACTACATCGGGGCGCTGGCGATCGACGGCAAGAAGTTCGACTACAAGACCAACGAGCGGCTCCAGAAGGCGCTGGAACTGAAGCTGTTCGAGGACCAGAAGGACTCGATCAAACTGAGTTCGCTGGTGTCGAACGTGGTGGACAAGGCGACGCAGGAAAAAATCGACGTGGTGAAGAGTCGCCTGATTCGGAATTACGGCTATAACGAGTCCAGCGCGACGGACGTGCTGAACTTCGTCGCGAGCATCTTCGCCCGCGGACAGACCAAGAAATAAAGCACAAGGAGAAAGTAAAAAGGCAAACCAAAGACGGCTCAGCGACTTTTGCCTTTTTACGTGTCCCTTTTTCCTTGAATACACCGCTGCCGGGGTTTGGCGGGGTGGGGGCCTGACCGACCTGAAGGTGTGAACCTGGTCAGGGCGGAAGCAGCAGCCATAAGCATTGGAGGGTGCGGCTCAGGGCACCCCCATCCTTCCACTCCCCGGTAGCGCGATACACGAAGCCCGACCAAAAGGTCGGGCTTCGTCATTTCAAGACACCTGTTTGGCTTCTCCGCAACCCGCGTTGTCTGGTAATATTCTTTCAGGCGAGCGCGAGGAGGAGCCGTCGCGCCAACACAGAAAGAACTATCACCAACCCCGAGGCACGACTGCCATGGGACAAAAGATCGAACAAGACCTCCAGCGGTTCCGCAAACTGGTCCGCGGAAAGGTGAAGAGCAATCTTTCCAAGTACATCAGTCGCGGGGAGATGATCGGCAAGAAGGGGAGCGACTACGTGTCGATCCCGCTGCCGTCGATCAACCTGCCGCAGTTCCGCTTCGGGAAAACGAATTCTGGGGGCGTCGGCGTCGGGCCAGGCCAACCGGGTCAGCCGCTCACGCAACCGCAGGACGGTGAAGGCGAACCGCAAGCCGGTGACTCGCCCGGCGGCCACATCCTCGAAGTCGATCTCACAATGGAGGAACTCGCCGACATCCTCGGTGAAGAGTTGGCGCTTCCGCGCATCGAGCCACGCGGCAAGAAGAACGTCGTCACCGAGAAGGACAAGTACACGAGCATCCGCAGCGTTGGCCCCGAATCACTCAGGCACTTCAAGCGGACGTTCAAGCGCGCCCTGCAGCGGCAGGTTTCCGCCGGGTCGTACAACCCGCTCGCGCCAACCGTCATCCCACAGCGCGAGGACAAGCGGTATCGCTCCTGGAAGGAAGTGCCGAAGCCCGATAGCGTCGCATGCGTCATCTACATGATGGACGTGTCCGGCAGCATGACCGATGAGCAGAAGGAGATCGTCCGCATCGAGTCGTTCTGGATCGATACCTGGATCAAGAAGCACTACAAGGGCGTGGAGACGGTTTACATCGTCCACGACGCGCTCGCGCAGGAGGTGGACGAACACACGTTTTACCACACCCGCGAGAGTGGCGGCACGAAGATAAGTAGCGCCTACGAACTGTGTAACAAGATCATCGATTCACGCTACCCTCCGAGCCAGTGGAACGTGTACGCGTTCCACTTCTCCGACGGCGACAACTGGGGTGATGACGTACCCAAGTGTGTGGATCTGCTGGGCAACACGATGCTCGCGAAGTTGAATCTCTTCGGGTACGGGCAGGTGGAATCGCCGTACGGCAGCGGCGAGTTCTTCGACCACGTTCACGAGTTGGTGGACGACCACGAGAACGTGGTAACGAGCCGCATCCCAGACCGCGAGGCGATCCTGGGCAGCATCAAGGAGTTCCTCAAGACTGGCAGGTAAACGATGACGACTGCCGATCCGGGCTGAGCGTCACCCGCGCCCGCAAGTGAACCGCTTCGCCGTGTATGATGCAGTCGGCCTATCCGTGGAGCGGACAATGAACCTGGGATTCTACAACACGAATTTGCCCCCGCACCTACGCGTCCTGAAGGACGAGATCGAGGGCTACGCGCGCGATTTCGGTCTCGACTTCTACGAGACCATTTTCGAGGTCGTGGACGCGGACGATCTGAACGAGATCGCGGCCTACGGCGGGTTCCCGACACGCTACCCGCACTGGTCCTTCGGGATGCAGTACGAGGAGCTGAAGAAGGGCTATGAGTACGGCCTCTCGAAGATTTACGAGATGGTCATCAACAACGACCCGTGCTACGCGTACCTGATGCGGTGCAACCACACCGTGGACCAGAAACTCGTGATGGCGCACGTCTACGGGCATTGCGATTTTTTCAAGAACAACGCGTACTTCGGGCACACGACGCGAAAGATGATGAACGAGATCGCGAACCACGCGGCCCGCATCCGTCACTTCGTCGAGCGGTTCGGCGAGGACGAGGTCGAATCGTTCATGGATCGGTGCATGTCAATCGACGACTTGATCGACATCCACTCAGTTGCGATCAAGCGCCGCGAGGACCACACGAAATACGATTTCAGCCGACCGGCAACCGGCGACGACCCGAGCCCGGAGGACACCTCGCTGCGGTTCAAGGCGAAGCCGTACATGGCCGATTACATCAACCCGCGAGGTACGCTGAAGGCCGAAGACGACGCGAACAAGAAAGACACCACCGCGCGCGCGGCCAAGTTCCCGGAACACCCGGAAAAGGACGTTCTGCTGTTCCTGATCGAGCACGCTCCGATGAAGAACTGGCAGCGCGACATGCTCAGCATCATCCGCGACGAGGCCTATTACTTTTACCCGCAAGGCCAAACGAAGATTATCAACGAGGGGTGGGCCTCGTTCTGGCACAGCACCATCATGACACAGAAGGTGCTGGACCCGTCGGAGGTGATCGACTATGCGGACCATCACTCCGGTACGATGGCAACCAGCGGGCGGCGGCTCAACCCATATAAGGTCGGCATCGAACTCCTACGCGATGTTGAGCGGCGCTGGAACATGGGGCAGTTCGGCGCGGAGTGGGAGAACTGCGACGACATGGACAAGAAGCGGACCTGGGACAAGAAACTTGGACTCGGTCGGCAGAAAATCTTCGAGGTTCGCAAGATTCACAGCGATATTACCTTTATCGACACGTTCCTCACGCCGGAGTTCTGCAAGGAATACAACCTGTTCTCGTTCAGCTACCAGGATCCCACGAAGAACTACGTGATCGAGAGCCGTGAGTTCCAGAAGGTCAAGCAGCGATTGTTGTTCAGTCTCACGAACTTCGGCAAACCGTGGATCTACGTCATCGACGGGAACCACCGCAACCGCGGCGAACTGCTGTTGCGGCATGAGTACCAGGGGGTAGATTTGAAAGTGGATGAGGCGCGCGACGTGCTGGCCAACCTCCAGTTCATCTGGTCGCGGCCGGTTCACCTGGAAACGATCAGCGACGGGCAACCAACCGTGTTGAGCTTCGACGGAACCGATCACACCCAACAAGTTACCGGAGGGACCGATGACGCTAACCGAAAGTTTGCTGCCAAAACTAAGTGAGTGGAAACCGGCCGGCACCGGGCGCCACTCCCTGGCCGCGGCGTTCCCCGCGCAAGGGTGTACCGTTTACCTTGTCGCCGACAAAGCCGACACGCTCTCGTGTCTGGTGTGGGAGTTGACACTCTCTCGCAGTGGCGATGCGTCTGCGGGTCTCACGCTCAAAGCGTGGGCGGAAGGGGTGGCTGCGCGTGTGACGGGTCTCATGGAACCGCTGAAGATGCTTGAGGTCGATGACGCTCGCGGTGAGGCGCTGCTGCGGAGCACTTCGCCCGCGAAGAAAGGCGAGAACGTCACGTACTACGAAGTCCGGCTGTTCGCCACGAGCCGCGCTGAGGTACGCCGCTTTAGTGCCAATCGCATCGAGAGCGGGCGCGATCAGGTCGCGTTCGCGCTCACGCACGAAGTTCTCGCGAAACTGGCCGGCGACATCGCGGGCTGACACTGGCTTTGACCGCGCACCCGCGTACAACACCGCCCGCCCGCTCGGATCGTTCCGAGCGGGCGGGCGCCTGTTCACGGAGAACCACATGTTGCGCATCATGATCGCGCTGGCCGCCATCGCACTGCTCGCGGGAGTTTCGCAGGCCGCGGTCGTCACGAAGGCGATCGACTACGAGTTCGACGGCGTGAAGCTCAAGGGCCACTTGGCTTACGACGACGCGGTGAAGGAGAAGCGGCCCGGCGTGCTGGTCGTCCATGAGTGGTGGGGGTTAGACGATTACGCGAAAGGACGCTGCAAGCAGCTCGCGGAACTCGGGTACATCGCGTTCGCACCTGACATGTACGGCGAAGGAAAAGTGACCGAGCACCCGATGGACGCGAAGAAGATGGCCGATCTGACGCGCGAAAACGTGAAGGTGTGGCGCGGCCGCGCCGAAGCCGGCTTGAAACAGCTCAAGGCCCAGCCCAACGTGGACGCTGACAAGCTCGCCGCGATCGGCTACTGCTTCGGCGGCAGCACGTGCCTGCAACTCGCGTACTCGGGGGCCGATTTGAAAGCCGTCGCGACGTTTCACGCGGCGCTGCCCAAGTTGACTGCGGACGAGGCGAAGGCGATCAAGCCAAAGCTCTTGATCTGCCACGGCGACGCCGACTTCTTCATCCCGGCCGACGCTGTGAAGGGGTTCCGAATGGCGCTCGATGAAGGGAAGACGAAGTACCAGTTCGTCGGGTACAAGGACGTGTTCCACAGCTTCACCGTTCCCGGCGCGGACAAGCACATGATCAAGGGCATGAAGTACGACAAGGCCGCCGACGAGGATTCGTGGAAGAAGATGCTCGCGTTGTTCAGGGACACACTGGGGCGCTAGCCGAGAGGGAGAAACGCCGTGTCTTGTAGGTTGGGCACTGCCCACCTCTTCGCGCAGCGCGTTGGCTCCTGGTAGCGCCGGTGGGCAGTGCCCACCCTACAAGACCGGCGACCCTTCCGATTCTGCCATTTCTGCTGACTCTCCTCATACCTCGCCTTGCCTCCACACACGCACCTCGGTTCTAATCGGCCCGCCTTTGCCGATGAAGACTGAAGCGCGGGCCGGGTTCGCCCGTGCTGGAGGCACCGCATGTCCGCCGATCCCGTTACTCCCCGGCCGATCGCAACGCCCAAGCCGCGACGGCGGCGGTGGCTCGTGCGAGTCCTCCCGGCCGCCACACTCCTGGTGCTTGGCGTCTGGTTCGCGCCGAGCGTAGTCGCGAAGACCGAACTGCGGAACCGGTTCGCGCGACAGTTGCTCGCGGACGTTCGCGGGTCCGTCGATGTCGGCGGGGCGTCGCTCGGGTGGTTTTCCCCCGTCGAACTGCGCGACGTGGTCATCAAGGATGAAGCCGGGCGCGCACTCGTGACTGCGCCGAAGATCACATCGCGGAAGTCGCTATTCGCGCTCGCGCGCAACCGGGCGGAACCGGGCGAGTTTACCATCGAGAATCCGACCATCGCGGTCGTGTGCGAGAAGAACACCACGAACGCCGAAGCCGCGTTCGCGGAGTACCTGAAGGAGAACCCTTCAACCGCGCCGACGCGAACACCGGTGAGCGTGAAAGTTACCGGCGGCGCGCTTACGATCACCGACGCCGAAACAGAGAAGACCACACGGATCGAAGGCATCACCGCGAACGCGACCATCCCCGCGAACCGCTCCGAGCCGATCGCGCTGAAGGTGACTGCCGCGACCGGGGACATCGCGGTGGAAGCGTCGTTGGGCGATTCGAATACCTCGACGCTCAAGTCCGCGGGGCTTGCGCTCGATACGTTCGCGCCGCTCTTGAAGCGTGCCGATCCCGGATTGAGCCTCGCGGGGAGCGTTACCACGGACCTCCGGCTCGCGTGGGGCAAGGGCCTGAGTGGTCGCACGACGGTCACGATCGCGGGCACTGCGAGCGCGAAGAAGTTCGCGCTCTCCGCCACGGAGTTGAACGGCGACGTGCTTCGGTTCGATTCGGTCGAGTTGCCGCTCGACGTAGAACTCGCGGGGCGCGGACTGCTCGTGCGCGCCTTCGATCTGAAGTGCGACGCAGGCACAGTTTCTGTAAGAGGCACGTTCGACCCGGAAGAGTCGGCCGAGAGTCTGCTCACTCGCCCCGGGTTGTCAGTGAGCGCGAACGTCGAAGTCGCGAAGCTCGCGGCCAAGTTGCCGAAGTTGCTCCAACTGAAGGAAGGCATCGAGTTGCGCGACGGCAACCTCGTCATGAAGTTAGAGAGCAAGTCGGGCGAAGGCGGGACCGCGTGGGAGGGAAAGGTCGAGACGTCCGCGCTCAAGGCGACGCGCGACGGCAAGCCGATTGTGTGGGACAAGCCGCTGCACATCGAGTTTCTGGGGCAATACGCAAAGGGCCGGTTCCCCACGTTCAAGAAACTCGTCTGCACGTCGGACTTCATCGCGCTGAACGCGGAGGTCACGACCGAAACAGTTCGGGCCGGTGCGAACGTCTTCCTCGATAAACTCGGCGTCAGGCTCGCGGACTTCGTTGACCTCCGCGGGTTCACGCTCGACGGCCAAGCGGGGGCAGCGCTGAGCGGCCGGCGCGAGCGCGATGGCGCGTTCCGAGTTGGCGCGACAGTGGAGTTGAAGAACTTCGCGGTCATCAACCGCGACGGGAAGGGCTTGACGGAACCAGCGCTGAAGCTCGAAGTCATTGCGACCGGTAAGGCGCCTGACGGCGGGCCGGTGCAGCTTGCGACCGCGACGGCCACGCTCGCGGCCAACGGCGACGAACTTCAACTGTCGCTGCTCGAACCGGTGGCGAACGTGCGCGAGTTCTCGAACGGCAGCGTGGACGTTCATGTCACCGGCGACCTCGCGCGGTGGAAGTCGCGGGTCGCGGCGCTGGTCAAGATTCCGAAGTTCGACCTGAGCGGCTCGGTTGACGCGCGCGGCCGGGCGAAGCTCGCGAGCGAGCGTGTCACCGTCGACCGGCTCGCGATCACGCTCACCAAACCGAAACTGATGCGCTGGATCAATCTCGACGAACCGACCATGAACGCGGTCGGCGACCTCACCTTCACGCGCGCGACCAGCGCGGCAGTCTTCACCAAGTTGACGATCAACTCCGTGCCATTATCAGTGACGAACGGCACGCTCAGCTTCGAGCCGCAGTCGAATGGCGAGGTGGTCGTGAGCGGTAACGGACAAGGCGTCGCGGACCTCAACCGTTTAGGCAAAACGGTGAAACTGTACGCGGACCCGAACGGTAAGTACGCGCTGAACGGGCGAGGCGTCGGACCGCTGCGGTTCCGCTACGACGCGGGCACGACCACGTTCGGCGGAACGCTCGACGTGACCAACTTCGGGTACGGTCCGAAGGAGAAGTTCACTTGGTTCGAGCCGGCACTGAAGCTCGACGCGGACGGCTCGTACAGCGACAAAGGCGATTCGGTCACGCTCAAGACCGCGAAGGTCGATCGCCCCGGCTTGACCCTCGACGCGAACGGCACACTCGCGAAGATCACCGCGACGCGGGACGTGGACTTCAAGGGCACGCTGCGCTACGACTGGGAAAAGCTGACGCCGCTGGTTCGCGGGTTCGTGGACCAGACTTTCACCGCGACCGGCACCGGGAGCCGTGGGTTCGTGCTCAAAGGACAACTCCCACCGGAGTCGGAGATCCCCGCTGGCGCGAGTATACTCGCAACGCTGACTGGTGAGGCCGCTCTCGGCTGGCACTCCGTGCAGGCTTTCGGCTTTGACGTCGGTGCCGTGGAATTGAACGCGAAGATGACTCGCGGCGTGGTGAGTATCGCTCGCATCGACACGACGTTCGCCGGGGGCAAGGCTGCACTCACGCCGACGCTCGACCTGAGTACAGACCCGGGTTCGGTGACGCTCGCGAAAGGCGCGGTCATCGACCGCGCCCGGATCACCACGGCCGCGCTCGGGAAGGACGGCGCGCTGCGGTTCGCACTGCCGGCGTTCGCCGGCGCGCTCCAGGCCGACGGCGAGTTCTCGGCCGCGATCGAGGACAACCGCTTTTTACGCGGGGGCGACGGTCGAACGACCGCGAAGGGCGTGTTGCTGATCCACCGGGCCACGGTGAGCCTCACCCCGGTGGCTGCACGTATCGCGACCGTTCTCGGAGCGAAGGACACGGCGATGACGCTCGTGAACGAATCCGGCATTTCCGTGCGGGTCGAGAACGGTCGCGTGCATCACCAGAACTTCGCCGTGCGCATCGGCGGCACCACGCTCCACACGAACGGTTCGGTCGGGTTTGACGACACGCTCGATCTCGTCGTCGATGTGCCGCTGCCGAAGGAACTGCCGGCGCTGAAGAACAATCCGGTGCTCGTGAAGGCGGTCTCGGGGAAGGTACTGAAGGTGCCGGTGAAAGGCACGCTCACGAAACCCGACTTGGATGAGAAGGCGTTCAACGCCGCGGTGATCGCGCTGGCGCGTGAAGGCGCGAAGGACGTCGGTAAGGAGGTACTCGAAGGCGAACTCCGCAAGGTTTTCCCCGGGATGCCCGCGCCCGGTACGAATCCGAAGCCCGGCGGCGGAGTGTTCCCGTTCTCGCTACCGTTCGGCAAGAAGCCGTGACGCACGGCGGCGCCAGGGCCGTTTCGTTTGTGAAGAGAGCTGGTTTCGCAGACCCTTCCCCAACCCCTCCCCTAAAAAGGGAGGGGCTTCAGCATTAGACTCTCCCTTTTTCGGGGAGGGGTTGGGGAAGGGTCTGCGGTTGGCTCACGAAGTAGTGCTTTCTTGGGTCCAGTAAAAGCGTCCCTGCGGGTCGAACGCTAATCGGATGGCTGTCTTTAGCGTTCGACCCGCAGGGACGCTTTTACTGGGCGCGTTTCGCAATTAGAATGCTGAGAGTCCAAATCACCGCTCAGTCGAATCCGCTTCACGAGGCTCACCGTGTCGATCGTCGCACAGTGCCCGCACTGCGAAACGCGCTTCAACCTCCAGTCGGACATGGGCGGGAAGTCGATGCGGTGCCCGAACTTTGAATGCCGTCAGGTGTTCACAGTGAAGGCGCTCGAAGAGAAAGGCCCGGCGCCCGAACCGCCGCCCCCGCCACCGAAGGCAACTTCGGCGCCGCCCAAAACATCACCGCCCAAAACCGCCTCGAAGAAGTCCGCGAAGCCGGTCGTGGTCGAGGCGGAAGTGGTAGACGCTGTCGTCGCGCCGCCGAAGGTCAAGGAAGTAGTGTGGTCCGAGGGGACCGACGTTCCGCCACCGGTCGCGAAGAAGGGCAAGAAGCCGCTCAAACCCGAAGTGGCCGAGGAAGAAGACCTGCTGGTGCGGCGCAAGAAGAAGAGCAACCGCCGGCCGATGATCCTAATCGGGATGAGCATACTCGTCGTGCTGCTGCTCGGGTTCGCCGGGTTCTACGCGGTGCGATACGAGTCGCTCAACGAGGAGCGGATGGTGGCCCAGGCGAAAAAGGAGTACGCGGACAACGACTACGTGGCCGCCGCAAAGACCTACGACAAGCTCACCACGGAGTACCCCGACAGCAATCGCATGGACGAATACAAGTTCTTCGCGGACCTCGCCGCGATGCAAACCGTCGTGCGATCGGTCACCAATCGCGACGACTACGAACCGGCCGTGACGCGGCTCAAGACTTTCATCGGGGCGCACAAGGATTCGCCGTTCGCCAAACCGACATCGGGGTTCGGCCGCGACGTACTCGAAGCGGGGAAGAAGCTCGGCGAAGACATCGCCGCGCACGCGAGCACTCGCGTCCAGGCGTTCAAAGGGAACCGCACGAAGTCCGACGAACTCCAGCGCGCGGACAAGGCGATTGCGAAGGGGCGCGAACTGTGGCCCCTGCTCGAACCGTTCCGCGGGCCGGACGATTCGGCGCTCGACAAGTCGCGCGCGGCGCTCGATCTAGATCAGGCCGAGAAGGACGTGAAGCGCGAGCGCGCCCGGTCGGTCGCTATCACGAGGGCGAAGGAGCAGTTGGAGAACCCCACCGACGCGCTGATTCAGTGCGCGGAAACGGACCTCAAGACCGCCGGGTTCCTCGACGACGCGGAGGCGCAGACTCTGATCGCTGCCGCGAAGGGCAAGCTCCGCGACCTCGTGCGGTACGAGGATTACCCGGCCGGGCCGCAGCAGCCCCCGCCGACGGCCGCAGCGTCGCTCCTGTTCGTCACCCCCGTCGGCACGCCCAAACTCCGCGAGCCGGCCACGGCCGACCCCACGGTGTTCCTGTGCGTCGCGCGCGGCATCCTGTACGCGCTCAGCGAGGACACCGGTGCGCTGGTGTGGGCCACGCGTGTCGGCCCGGATGTGACCGACCCGCCGGCCCTCACGCGTGTGGAACTCGCCACCGGTCCGACCGACATCGCGGTCGTCACGTCGAACGTGGGGAACGCGCCGGCGGTAGCCGCGCACGTTCTGAAGCCGGGCGCGCTGAAGGCGGGCGCGGTCCTCTGGTATCAACCTTTGGTCGCGCCACCCGCGGGTCCAGGTGAGGAACCCCAGGCCGCGCCTGCGGCCGGGCCGGCGGTTGTCGTCGGGAACCGGGCGTTCGTGCCGCTGCGCGATCTGCTCGGCACCGTGGTCGAGTTCGATTTGATCACGGGGAACCGCGTCGGATGCATCCGGCTGGGCCAACCGGTCGCGGAGCGCGGCGCGGTGCTTCGCCCCGGGACGAGCCTGCTCTACGTCGCGGCCGATGCACGCCGGCTGTACCTCATCGACGCCGGCGGGAAGGACGACGACGGCAACCGCGTGAACCCGCGGTGCGTGCAGGTCATCGCCACGGGCCACTTAGCGGGCACGTTGCGCGTTCCGCCGTTGTTCATTGGCCCGGAGGGCACCGAAGCGGCCGAGCGTTGGATGGTGCTGGTGCAGGCCGACGGACCCGCGGTCACGAAGTTGCGCGCGTTCTCGGTCGGCGCGGTCAGCCCGCCGGTTGCCGAAGGAACCACCGTGCCCGAGACGCTCGCGAAGCCGGTCGTCGAATTGCCCGTGCCCGGGTGGGTGTGGTTCAACCCCGCGAGCGATGGCGAGCGGTTGGCGGTCGCGTCCGACACCGGCCAGTTCCGGCTGTTTGGTGTGAACCAGGTCGGCAACCTGGACCGGGCACTCTTCCCACTCGCCACGCCGACGCTGCCAAGCCCGGCCGACGACAGGCCGGTTCGTAGCCTCGTCATTCCGGTGGAAGAGTCCGTGTACTGGCTGCTCGCGGGCGGCTACCTCCAGAAGGCGCGGCTGGCACTCGTCCCAAACAAGGGGCAAGAGGTTGTGTTGTCGGGCGCGCGGCTCAACGTCGGCGAACCGATCCAGGCGGCGCAGACCAACGCGCGGAAGGACACCGCCTGCGTGGTCGTGCGCTCGCCGAACTCGTCCGGCTGTCGCGCGGTCGCGTTCGACCTGCGCACCGGCGAGGTGCGCTGGCAGCGGCAACTCGGACTGGTCCCCGCGAAGCTGTCGTCCGCGGAGCAGTTCGCGGCCCCGATCTCGCAAGGCGACTCGTTTGTGCTTGTCGATGAAGACGGGGGCATCGTCGTGGTGCCGGCCGCGAGCGGGGCGGGTGTCGGTCAGACGCTCGCGGCGCCGGCCGGGTGGGTGATCGCATCGGCACCGACCAACGCGACCGGACCGACGGTCGTGACCGCGTCTGCGGACGGCCAAATGGTGTTCGCGGTGACGCCGGTCACAGCACGCGAGGGTGGAGCGAAGTTCGTCGTCCGTCGCGTGGCCGGTGGGAAGTTGATTGGGAAAGCGGACGAGCCGGACGAGGTGAACGCGCCCGGCGCGATTGCGGGCCAACCGGCCGTGGTGGGCGGAAGCCTTCTCATCCCGACCGCGGACGGCTACGTCCACCGGTTCGTGCCGGGCACCGCGGCGATGGTCCCGGGACCGCAGTGGCGCGGCGAACGCGCGCCCGCGAACGCTGTGTGTTCCATCACTCCGCTGTCGGATTCGACCTTCGCCACCTCCGACGGCGGGAAGAAGTTGAGCCGGTGGGAGTGGCCGGTTGCGGCCAACACGCGGTTCAATCCGGCCGGATCGTGGGAACTTCGAGAAGCCGTCGCTGGGCCGGGAATCGTGGTGCCGCCGGCCGAACCGGGTGGTTCGCCGCGGCTCGTGGTGGCCGACGTGAGTGGGAGCGTGTGGCTGTTCGCAGCCGACAAAACCGGGCTGCACCAGCGCCGCTGGAAGGCCGGCGACAGGAGCGCGATTCCAGTGGGTCGGCCGAGTTCCGCGTTCGCCTCGCAACCGGCCGATGCGACCCGTACCCTCGTCGCTTATGTCGTGAACGGAAGAGCGGCGGTGGCGATCAACCCGGACCGCGAAGACCCGCTGTGGGCAGTGCAGACCAGCGCGGACGTGAGCATTACCATCGTGGGTGCGCCGCAACCGGCGGGTGAGAACCGGTGGGTGGTCACCGATCTGGCGGGCCGCGTCGTGTTGATCGACGGCACGAGCGGGGAAGTGTTGGCGACGCAAACCGCCGGCCTCCCGGGCGCGGTTCCGACCGCCGCGAGTGGTGTGACCGCGAACACGGCGCTCACGCCGCTGTCGGATGGCTCTGCCGTGGTGATCGAGTTGCCGAAGAAGGAGCCGCCGAAGAAGTGAGGGCGGATAGATGTCTTCTGTCCCTCTCCCGCAAGGGGAGAGGGGAAAACTCCAGCACAGATTGGCTCAATACCGCAGGATGAAGTCCATCGTGAACCGGTAGCGGAAGAAGTCCTTGCGCCCCGCGAGCGGGATCTCGAAACCCGCACCCAACTGGGCGCTCTCGGTGATCTTCACGCGCCCGCCGACCGTACCCGTCAGCAACCCGCTCTTCGCAGCACCGCCGAAGTTGATCAGGTCGCGGCCTTCACTTCCAATTGGCAGCGCCTTGCCGCTCGACGTGTACAGAATCCAGTTCAACTCCGCGAGCGGGTAGAACCGGTGGACGTTCCCCGCGTCGAAGTCCACGTGCGCCGACAGGAAGTAGTAGTCGCTCCGCTGGTTGTCCGTGCTGAACGAGTACCCGGTGCTGAGAATGCTGTTGAAGCTGCCGTAGCGGAAGTCGCGGAGGAAGTTCTGCCCGTAGGTCACGTAGGGCACCAGCGAGAGCGTGCCGGTGTCCTGGAACGTGGTGTTCGACCCGACCGGTAGTTGGAACTGCAAGCCCCCGGCCACAATCGCGCCGTTGTCCTCACCGCGGTAGAACGTCCACTTCGGCCCGAGCCACAGTTCCGCGAACCCGGTATCGTCGGCGAACGACGACCCGCTAGCGGGGTTTACCGACACGCCGCCGATCTTGTTGAACACCACCGACCAGCGGTCCGTGATCGCAACCCGCGCCTGCGTGCCGAAGAACGAGATGTTCCCGCCCTTGAAGTCTTTCTGCGCGGTCGGCACCTTCTGGTAGATGTAGATCGGCCTGATCTCGGTGAGTGACCGTGGGTCTTCCGCGAGGAACGGGTTGCTCAGGGGCGAGATGAACCCGTCGAACAGGTGGTCGCTGCGGAACCACTCGCCATTGCGGTCGCCGCCGATCCAATCCAACGCGTCGCCGAACTTGCGTGACGAGGACTCTCGCTTCGGAGACTTCGGTCCGGGCAACTTGTCTTCTTTTAGTTCCGACCGCTTGGTGAGGAACTCGTTGACCGGGTCCACGGCGGGCGGGTTGTACGCGGTGCGCGCGATGGCCGAATCGACGATCGCGGTGGGGACCGGCGCAATGGGTTCGCTTGGGAGCGACCCGCCGAACGACGGCGCTGCGCTGGGCGCCCCGAACGCGGTGGCACGCTGCGGTTTGCGTTCCGCGGGCGGTTCCGAAAACGCGGCCGGTGCGAGGTTCGGTGTGGGCGAACGGGCCGCAATGCTCACGGGCGAGCCGAGAATTGGCGGCGGGCGCTGTGTGCCGCGGTTGTGTGAAACCGGGGTCGAGTCGAAAGAACTGGGCGGTCCGCCGATCGGTTCGAGCGGGCCGAGTGGCTGCGCGACGACCGGCGCTCCGGTCGTCACCAACACCAACGCTACCCACACCGCACGAGGCATGTCCGGCCTCCACTGCCGTTTCGCCCGACGTCCTATCGGGCATCCTTTACAATCGACCGCCGTGGGGAACGCGGTTGAGTACCTTCACCGGGAAATCACACCCGACGCGGTAAACTTGGCGATATAACCGGACGAGGTAAACCCCGGCGAACCCCTCCCCTGAGTAGGGAGGGGCTTCAAACTCTCGCCCCTCCCTTCTCAGGGGAGGGGTTGGGGAGGGGTTCTTCACAACGGAGTACACACATGAAGCGGCGCACGACGGTATTGTTGTTCGCGACGGTGGTCGTAGCGGGGTTGCTCGGCGGCTTCGCCACCGGTTGGTGGGCCGGTGGGCACGAGACGGTCGCAGAGGCCGCCGCGGCGCGCCTCCCGGACGACGTGCCCGCGTTCTACCGTAACGGCGGCAAGCACCTCGCGCACTTCGCGGTGGACCCGGACCGCTGGAAGAACCGCGAAATGAACTTTCTTCGTCGTGAAGAAGAAGGCAACCACTTCTTGGATATCGAAGACCTCGATGACAAGAAACTACCGGCCACGCACCGCTATGACGCGCTGAAGATGATCTACACCGACCTGAAGAAAGACCCGAACAAGATCGGGATGCTGCCGTACGCGATCGTGGAGTATTACGAGAAACTGACGGTCGGGTTCTACGACTACCGCAAGGCGCCGGCGAACACCTCGATCCCGATGAAGTGCCTGGTTCATGGCGGCACGCTCGCGCACTACACCGGCGACGCCGCGATGCCGTTGCACACCACCCGCGACTACGACGGCAAAATTCAGCCGGACGGCACCACGAAGCAGAAAGGTATTCACGCGAAGATCGACGGCTTCCCGGAGAAAAACAAGATCACGCCAGAGGAAGTGTGTCGCGGGCTGGAGGCGAAGAAGATCGACGACGTGTGGGCGCACGTGAATAAGTTCATCGCGGAGTCGCACACGCACATCGAGAAGTGTTACGAGTTCGACGCGGCCGGTGCGTTCGACAAGCCGACCGCCGAGAGCCGGGCGTTCATCCTGACCCGCGTGCGTGCCGGTGCGCAACTCACTCTGGATCTGTGGTACACCGCGTGGCTGCGAAGCGAGAAACTGCCTGGGCATTGGTGATCGCAATAATCGAGCGCGTTCGGACGCGGTTTTGCGTTGGTCCCGCAGGGGCCAAACTCGCGCCGCGCAGTAGAACGCCTGGCCCCTTCGGGACCAACGCTCAGCCTTCCCCTCATCCTATCGCGTCCGGTAACGGTTCCGCGCCCGGCGGGGGCGTGCCGTTGCCGGCCTTCACATATTCTGCACGCAGTGCCGCGTACTCTTCTGGCGTAAACTCGTCGAGCACGTCGTCGGGGTGTGCGTCGCCCACGCACCCGGCGCACCCGACCGGCGGCATCCCCTGCTTGAAGATCTGCTTCAGGAACGGGATGCACCAACCGCACCCGGTGCCCGCACCGCCGCACATCGACAACTGACTCGGCACCTTCGGCGCGTTGTGACGCACCCAGTTCACCAGCTTCCGACGTGACACGTGGAAGCAGTAACACACTTTGTCGTCCAGATTCATACGTGCTGTCCGAATAGCTTGGTGGTGAGACGTGCTGTCCACACTATTATCCGCTGTGTGGGTCGCAAACCGAAACGGAAAGAGAGTTGCCGCATGGAACGGCCGGTGGTGCTCTGCGGACTGGGTCGGGTCGGCTGGCGCGTACTCGAATCGCTCCGCGCGGCCGGTATCCCGGTCGTGGTCATCGACATCAAAACCGAACCGAACGACCCGCGACTCGCGGGCGCCACCGCGTTCAAGGGCGACTGCCGCCGATACGAACTTCTCGAACAAGCCGGGATCAAGGACGCTCGCGGCGTCGTCATCGTCACGTCCGACGATCTCGTGAACATCTCCACGGCACTTCTCGCGAGAAAGCTGAACCCGACCGCGCGCATCGTGGTTCGGATGTTCAACCAGAACCTCATCGCGCGATTCGGTGTCGCGGTGAAGAACACCGTCGCGCTCAGTGTGTCGGCGCTCATCGCCCCCGTGATGGCGCTCACAGCGGTGAGCGGCGACACGCTCGGGGCGTTCAAGCTCGACGACGGCCCGCGGCAAATCTCAGAACTCGTCGTCGCGGGCGATTCGGAACTGATCGGGAAGCGGATCGCGGGCCTCGCGGCCGAGCACGGCTTCACCCCGCTCGCGTTCGTGCCGGCGAGCGGCGGTTCGCAGTTCCTCTTGAGTGTCAAGAGTGACACCGCGTTGTCACCGGGCGACCGGCTCGTTGTCTGTGGTCCGCCACTCGCGCTCCAGAAGTTGTTGCAGCGACTCCGCGGCGACCTGCTCCCCGGCGTACAGTGGGCCGGCGTGCTGCGCCGATGGTTCCGCACCACGAGGCGAACGCTCCTCGAAATCGATCTGTCGGTGAAGATCATCACGCTGGTGCTGTTCGTCACGCTGTTCGTCAGCACGCTGGTGTTCCGCTTCTGCATCGGCACCGCGTGGGGCGATGGACTGTACCAGACGGTGAGCATCATCGCGACCGGCGGCGAGTTGCACGGTGAGAACAAGCCGGAGTGGGTCAAAGTATTCCTTAGCGTGCTGAAGCTCGCGGGGGCCGCGCTCATCGCGGGGTTCACCGCGATCCTCACGAATTACCTCATTCGCGCGCGCCTCGGTGGCGCATTAGAGGTGCGCCACGTCCCCGATGGCGGCCACGTCGTTGTGTGTGGTCTGGGGAACGTCGGCTATCGGCTCGTACAGGAACTGATAGCGATGGGCGAGCGCGTCGTCGCCATCGACAAGACACCCGATGGGCCGTTCATCGAGACGGTGCGGCGGATGGGCGTGCCCGTATTCGTCGGCGATGTGACCGTGCCGGAAGTGTTGCGGCAGGTGCGCGCGGACTCCGCGAAGGCGGTGATCGCCGCCACGGACAGCGAACTCGGCAACCTCGAGATCGCGCTTCTGGTGCGCGAGATGAACACGAAGCAGCGTGTGGTGGTGCGACTCAACGACCCTGAGTTCGCGGAAGCTGCGCGCGAAGCTGCGAACATAAAGAACGCGATTTCTGCGCCCGCGCTCGCGGCCCCGGCGTTCGCCGCGGCGCTCTACGGCGACAACATGCAATCGCTCGTGGCCGCAGCCGGGCGCACGCTCGTCGTCATTGATCTCATCGTGAACGACCTCGACGACCACCTCAACGGCAAGTCGCTCCGCGCGTTCGTTCTCGATTACGCGCTGCTGCCGGTTGCGCTTTCGGGACAAGACCTGAACAACGTTCGCGGCTACCGGCTGAAGATTGGCGACAAACTGACGGTGGTGGCCGAGTTGCACGATTTCGAGCGATTGCTGCGGTTCCAGAAGCCGGTCGCGGCAAGCTGCGTGGTGGTGGATGCGTTCCCCGCGATCGCAACCGTGTTGCTGACTACCCAGGTGCGAGTACAGCACCAGTGTACGACCGAAGAGGCCAGCGCGATGCTGGTAACGTTACCGATGGTGCTCCGCGACGGCTTGACGCGCGGCGAAGCGCAGGAGTTGTTCGAGCAGTTGGAGCATGAAAAAGTGACATCGCGCGTTGTGTAGCAGAGTGTTTTTGGGTTAGCCGCAAGCCGCAGGCGAGCGCGGACGTCCGCGCTCGCCTGCGGCTTGCGGCTAACCCAGAGACCTGCGAGCGAGCGACCCCAGCAGCAGTTTCGCCTTCTCCCACTTGGTCACTTCGGGGCGTGCAGTCCACACGTCGTAATTGGCACGCTCGATAGCGCGGAGGATCGCTTCGCCGCCACGAATGAACAACTCCACGTCGATGCGCGCCTCGCAAGTCAACAGTGGTAGTAACTTCGCACCACGATCGAAGTACCCGCGAGCGCGGTCCACTTCGTATCGCATCAGTTCGCGGAACGCTGGCGTGCAGCAGCGTGCTTCGAGGTCTTCGTCGGTGTACCCGAATCGCTGGCGGTCTTCCGCGGGGAGGTACACGCGACCGATGTCAAGGTCGCGCGACACGTCCTGCCAGAAGTTCGCGAGTTGCAGCCCGGTGCATACCTCGTCCGAAAGTGGTGCGGCTTCTTCGGTGTAGCACTCGAACAGATACAGTACGAGCCGCCCAACCGGGTTCGCGGAGTTCTGGCAGTAACCGACGAGTTGGTCGAACGTCTCGTACCGCTTCACGCACTGGTCCTGCTCGAATGCAATTAGCAGGTCGAGGAACGGTTGTGGCGTGATGTTGAACCGGCGGATCGTCTCGCGCAGCGCGATCATCACCGGGTGCCGTGGGGTGCCGTAGTAGCACGCAAGCAATTCGTCGCGCCACCACGCGATTAGGTCGAGCGCCTCTTGGCCGCCGCCGGTTTCGTCAGCGAGGTCGTCGGACCAGCGGCAGTATGCGTACACCGCGTGGAAGTGCCGAGTCAGCCGTCGCGGAAGCAGCAGCGAAACGACGGTGAAGTTCTCGTAGTGCGACTTCGCGACGTGCGCACAATACGCGCGGGCCGCGGCCAGTGACACCACGTTGTCACTCGACCGCGGCCCCCGCTTTTCCAACTCGCGCAAGAAATCCCAGGCCATTACTTCTTCGCTTCCAGAATGCGGAGTTGCGTGCAGAGCGTGAACTTCAACCCGTCCATGTCGTACTCGGTTTCGGCGTAGAACGCCTTGAACCCCTTCCCCGGTGCGCGAACGGTCGCGGGGAACTTCGCGCCGACGTCCTCGGCCCACCGCGCCTTACGGAAGTCGCGCGTGTCGGAATCAGCCGTCCACACGCGCATCGCAGTCGTCTTCGCCGCCGTGGTCACCTCCAAGCGGCACACGCCCGCCTTCTCGTCGTACACCCACGTCATCCCTGGCAGCGGCTTGTCGGAGATTTGTGACCGCGCGAACGCGGACAGCGTGTTCACCGCTCGCACCGGGATCAGTTCCTTCGTGCCGTCCTTGCCAGCCTCGCGCAGGTCGTGACCGGCGTTGGGCACGTACAGCACCCACTTGTCACCCTTCAGATCGTCCCAGTACGAATTCAGCGCGTCGAGCGGCCAGTAGGGATCGTTCGCACCATTGATGATCATCTTCGGCACCGCGATCTTGTCGCGATACACCCACGGATCGATCATCTGCCACAGCTTCTTCGCATCGGTCGTGTCGGGGATCGGCACCAGTTTCCGCGCGGTGTAGTCGCGGATCATCTCGCTTGGTTTCCCGAACGCGGTCAGTTGGTTCTTCATCTGAACCGGCATGTTGAGCGTGTCGATCACCAGCGGCGCGATCGCCTTGACGCGTTTGTCGCCGGTCGCGGCCGTCAACCACGATGTCCAGCCGCGCTTCGACGCGCCCGTGATCACGAACGACTTCACCTCGAACTTCCACTCCTCCTTCGCGAACGCTTGCAGCGCGTCCATCCCTTTCACCACGCTCTTGACCATTGGGAACAGCAGCGGCCACGAGCCGTCTTTGGTGTCGAGGTATTTGACGAATGTTTCCGCGATGAGGGTGTCTTCCGACTTCCCGCCGAACAGCGGTTGTTTGGGCACGCCGTACAGGAACGCGACCGGCGCCTTGATCTTCTCCGCGAGCGCCAACCCGAGGATGCTGGAAGTGACGTTCGGCTTCCCGCCCTGATTCCACAGCACCATCGTCGCCTGCGGCTTCGCGCCTTTGGGCACGAACACCTGGAGCTTGTGGTCCCACTTGATCTCGTGCCACGTTTGCGAGATGAGGTCGATTTCGTACACGGTGCCGCTGTCGGTGTCCCTCTTGTCCGCGAGCTTCCACGAGAACGTGTCGTCCTTCTTGGTGACGTAGTCAACCAGATCGGGTGGTGGTGCTGGAACGTCAGGCGCGGAGTACCCGAGTGCCGGCAGCGCGGCGAGCGCGGCGAGGGCGAGGGTGAACGATCGCAAGGGATGTCTCCATGGGTGAGGGTGAGAGTTACTTCGCCGGCCGTTCTGGAACGAGCCAGACGAGCGTGGTCGTGTCGAGGTGCCCGGAAATCAATTTCGTGCCGTCCGGTGTGAATCGCAGTACCTGAGTGTAACAGTGGTAGTGCGATGGCCACGTCCCCGCGGAGAGCTTGTACTCTCCGATGGTTTTCGAGGTCGCCGTGTCGAAGAACTCGACCTTCTCGTTCGCGGCAACGGCCAGAGTTTTGCCGTCGGGTGAAAGGGCGACGCGCCCGGATTCGGCAACCGCAACCGAACACACCTCTTTCCACGTCGTGGTGGAAAAGACGACGGCCCGGCGGCTGACGACCCCGTCCGGGGTGTGCGGTTGCGCGACCGCCGTGAGCCACTTTCCGTCATCGGAGAACGAAAGCCCTCTGGCGCTCCGAAGTTTCGCCTCCCTGATGTGGTCGACGGTTAGCGCCGCGAGCGAGATCACCGCCGGGTGACTGTCGAGGGCGATGAACTCCCCGTCCGGGGACAGGTCGGAGTTGTTACAGGGTCGGTCATGTATGTGAGCCGTTTTGAGGCGCTCGCCGGTGGTCGCGTCCCACCTGACGAACTGAGCGTACTGGAGCACCTCGGACGGGCCGATTAGTGCGCAAACCGTTTTCCCGTCCGCCGCGACGCGGATCGTCCGCACGATCCCCTGCTTCGGCTGCTTGGCATCGCCGACCAACTTCAACACTTCCTTGCCGGTCGCGGCGTCGTACTTCAGAACCTCGTTCCGCTTCGGAACGCCGGCGTACAGAAACTTGCCGTCTGGGGAAAACGCGATCCGCGGGGACGTCCACTCGTCCGCCGGCGCGCGCCACAACTCCGCGCCCGTGTTCGCATCCCACAGACAGAGCCGACCGTCCCATCCGCGTGTGGCGATGCGCTTGCCATCGGGTGATATTCCTAAACCGGTGATGTTCTGCGCGTGCCCGGCGTTCTGGTCCGCGAACAGCGGCTTGCCGGTCGCGGCGTCCCAGAGAAGGAGGGCGTGCCGGCTCGTCGCGACGAGCGTCTTGCCGTCGGGCGTGAACCGAACCGGCATCCAGGACGGGTCACCCTCGAACCGCCGAAGCAACTTGCCCGCGGCCGGATCCCACCACAGTACGCCGGTGCGCTCGCCCACGAGGATCGTCTTGCCGTCCGGCGCGAAGGTCACCGACTCGCCCACCTGCGGGCCGGTGAGGTCGTTGCGCCGCTTGCCGGTCTTCGCGTCGAAGAAGTGCCACTCGAACTTCTCGCGCAACAGGAACGGTTGGGCGACGATCAGGTCGCCGCTGTGATTCAGCGTGCATTTAGAGTACGAGTGCCCGTCGATTTTGAACTCGGCAACCCTCTTCGCGGTGGCCGTGTCCCAGAGAACGAACTTGCCGTCCGCGAACGCCATCACCCGCTTCCCGTCGCCGGAGAAGTTCAACGATCCGAAGGAGGTCGCCTTTCCTTCCAAGTCGGTCATCTTGCCCGTTTTCAAATCACACAGATGGAGCGGTTGCTCGAACGCGATCGAAAAATGGAGGGCCCACCCACCTGTGACGACGAGTTTGCTACTGTCGGGCGAGATGCAGACGTGACCCGGCCACGACACGTCAAACGCGGCCACCTGTTTCGGCTTGGCCTTCGCGTCAGTGGGCGTCTCCCACACGAACACCGTATCGTGGGAACAGGCCGCGACGTATCTCCCGTCCGGCGACACCTGCGGGTCATTCTGCGCGGGCTTCAGCCCGTTCAGCGGCAGCACCGCCGGTTCGCTGCTCTTGTCCTCGCCCGCGTGCCAGCGGCGCACGTCCGCGCCCGGTCCTACGGTGACAACGGTTCCGTCTTTCTCGATCCCGAAGCCGGTGATCGGCGCGCGATTGCGGAGCGTTCCGAGGCGCATCAGCGCGCCGGTCGGGAGCGGGTCGCCGGAGCGATCAGTCTTTACCGGTGGGTCGGCCGCGAGCGCGGGCACCGAGGTCGCGACCAGGAGCGTGAGGACGAGCGGTCGCACGGATCATTCCCCCAAGAGTCGCGCGAAGAACTCGCCCGCGGCGCTGGTGATCGCGTCTTTGTATGCCGTGAGCCGGTGGTCGCCGTTTTTCAAGAGGCGTAGTTCCACATAAGGGTAATCGACGCGACGCGCGAAGAACAGACTGTCACTGTCGGGAACCACCTCATCGGCCAGCCCGTGAAAGAGCAGTGCCGGCGTGCGCCATCCGGCCACGAGCTTGAACGGGCGGAACCGGTCGCGTTCTTCGACCAGCCCGAAGCCGAGTTCGACATCGACCCACTCGTTGGTTAATCGCCGCCGTCCTGTGGTCCGCCATTCCTCTTGTTCATCTGCGGTCAAGGTATCCCAGCGGCGGTCGAGAAAGCCGAAACCGGGTGCGAGAAACACGCAGCCGACGACGCACTCCGGGTTGTATTTCGCGAACCACGCCGCTGCAAACGCGCCCATGCTGGAAGCGACCAGCCCGAGTCGCTTGTGCCCGCGCGCGGCGAGCCAGTCGCGCGCGGCGGTCAGGTCTTCGACCAACCGGCTCGCGAGGAGTTCGGGCATGGTGCCGGTCGATTCGCCGTGACCGCGGAAGTCGAACGCGGCGAACGCCCACCCGCGGCGTGCGCACTCCGCGCGCACGGCATCGGCCTTCTCGCCGCCGCGGTGGCTCCCGAACCCGTGGACCCACAGCACCGCGAACTCCGGGCACGCAGAACCGGGTTGGTACGTCCCAGTGAGGTGTCCGCCGGACACGAGCGGCAGCGTAACGCACGGTGTGGTCAAGGTGTTCCTCCACGGCACGAATGATTGATGAGAACCGCTCGTTTGGTGTAGCCGCGGCTCAGATCTTTGGGTATTTATGAGTGTGAGGTGAAGCTGTGGTGTACTCACCCACTCCATTTCTTTTCATTCGCTCACATCATCCGACTGTTGCGATCCACCCCGTTCGGGTTGTTCGCTTCCATTCTCATATTGTTACTCGGAGGTTTCGATGCTTCTCCCCAGTATCAAAAGGCAGCGGTGCGGGTTCACGCTGATTGAACTGTTAGTGGTGATCGCGATCATCGCGATTCTGATCGGGTTACTGCTCCCAGCAGTGCAGAAGGTGCGCGAAGCCGCAGCACGCATGTCGTGTTCCAACAACATGAAGCAGATAGGGTTGGGGCTACACAACCACCACGACGCGGTCGGGACGCTGCCGCCGGGCGGAACGTACTTCGACGTCTGTTGCACCCCGCCGACGTACACCAACTGGGCCATCGAACTTCTGCCCTATGTCGAGCAGGCCAGTTTGTATGCCCAGTACCGACAGAACGAACTGAACGTGTCCACGAACAACAACCTCGTGGGCCAGAAACGGGTGAAAGCCTACGAGTGCGCGTCCGACCGGATGGTCGGGCAGTTGGAAGTACCCGCCAGCGGTCCCAGCACAGCGCAGTGGATGCATGGCAGTTACCGCGCCGTCAGCGGGAAGGCGAACATGGCCGTCGGGCACGGCGCGTGGGACGGGTTCGAGCCGGGGTTGTGGCCGAACGGCGTGATGGACCGGTCCTACCGCTCGCTACTACATGCGACCTCGGCCTCGTACAACGGCGTGCCGGCTTCCACCGTGGCCGGTATCGCCGTCCTCGGCGGAGCGGAGCGGTTCAGCGGAGCCACGGACGGACTGTCGAACACCCTGATGGTCGGCGAGTACACGACACACACCACGACCAATCGTGGCACCTTCTGGGCGTACACCTACGCGTCATACAACCAGTCGTCGATCGGGGTCGAGAGCCGGCTGTTCGGGAAGGACTACGCGACGTGCGCGGCCGCTCCCGGGTTGTACGGGGACCAGATGTGCAAGCGGGCGTTCAACAGCTCTCACACCAACGGGGCCAACTTCGTTCTCGGCGACGGCTCGGTGCGGTTCATCAGTTATTCCGTCGCGACGAACCTGCTCGAGAACATGGCGACCATGGCCGGTGGTGAAGCCGCCGTTCTCCCCTAACCCCGTACCGAGGATCGTCATGTTTCGGATGCGATTGATTGCTGCGGGCGCTCTGCTTGCGGTCGCGGTCGGCTGCTCGGGGGGGCCGAAGTACGCCCCGGTGTCCGGCGTCGTCACCGTGGACGGGAAACCGTACGCGAAAGCGGTGATCAACTTCCAACCGGTCGGCACCGCGGACAACCCCAATCCCGGGCGCGGGTCCAGCGCGTATACGGACGAGAACGGCCGGTTCGTACTGAAGTGCGACGAGAAGGACGGTGCGATAGTGGGCAAGCACCTCGTCCGCATCATGACCCGTGGGAACGACGTGATCGGCCAGGCACCGGGAGAAAGTTCGCCCGACGGTGCGCCCAAGGGCGGCGCCCGGCGGGATCCGATCCCAGCGGAATGGAATTCGGATAGCAAGGTCGAGTTTGAAGTGCCGAAGGACGGCACGGATAAGGCGAACTTCGACATCATTGTCAAGAAGTAACGAAGGCTTGCCAAAGTAGTAGGCACATTCCGTATGCCGTCGCTTCCTCTGTGCGAAGTGATGGTACGCAGAGTGTGCCTACTCCTTCGAAATGAGTTCATTTCACAGTTCTCTTGTGCGACTCGCGGGCGCGGTTATGATGGTGTTGTCGGTGTAACCGACGACCGATCCCAGCGTCAGGACCGGCCTTTTCAAAGCCACCGCGCACTCGTTCATTTTCGCGTGGTATCCGACCGCCGCCTTTCCGACGACGGCCGCTCCGACAACCCGACGCGTGGCCCGGCACGATGGCCACACGTCTACTCGGACAGCACACTTTCGGGCGCGCATGCGCCCGACCCGACCGACGGTTGATCGACCGTCGCCCATTTTCCCGTTTGTTCTCGAGGACCGTGCCATGGACTTCCGACCCCTCGCCGAGGTCGAACGCCGCCAACTCCTCACCGCGCTGCGCGGCCACGCGGACCGCGGTGTCGCGCTGCTCATTGACCCCAAGGACACCGGCTTCGCCGGCACCGCTGAGGAGGTGCCCGACGAACAGGTCATCGCCGCCGTGAAGTCGGTCCCGGTACATTACTGAGGCAGTTTTCAGTGTTCAGTTTTCAGTGCTCCGCTCAGGAGAACTTCCTCCGTTGTGTCCTGTCGTACTGAACACTGAACACTGAACACTCCGATGGGCTTACTCGACACCGAACCCGGCAAGCGGCGGCTGTTGTCCGTCGAAGTGCCGGCCATCGAGCGCTACAACACTGGCCGTGACCGGAACTACCGCATCATGGTAGCAAGGGTCGGTGGCGGGCTGACGCTTTCGTATTGCCTGAAGCCGTGCCATAACGTCTACCAACTCGAAACGCGGTTGCTCGCGTGTTACCCGATCGTGGCGCCCGAGACACGCGTGCTAACCCCACTGAAGCACTGCCCACACCTGCTCGAAGGGCAGACGATCTGTTTGTGGCGCCAGGGATCCACACGCGCGTCGAGCCGGTGGGACGCGAGCCAGTTCACGTGCGTGTTCGCGGTGGTCGCGGCATGGCGCTGGTTGCTGTGCTACGAGTTGTGGCACGAAACCGGTGAGTGGCCGTTGCCGGAAGCGAAATGAAAGAGGAATAAGGGAAAAGGGAAAAGGTAAACAAGAAGCACGCCGTTGAGATAAGTACATACGTCTGCGGTCTTCGGTTGTTACCTTTTACCTTTTACATTCTCATGCACCTCTTCCAAGTCGGTGCGGGCAGCGGCGGAATGGCCGTGCTCGACCTCCTCGTGCGTGACTCGCGTGTGACCTGCGTCACGCTCGTAGAACCGGACGTATACGCGCCCCACAATGTCTACCGACACCTGTTCACACCATCGTGCGTTGGTCGGTTGAAGGCCGAACTCGCGGCCGAATGGGTTAGCGCGATCCGGCCAGACATCGCGTTCGAAACTCTCGTTGCTGACATCACCGACCCGACGCAGCAGTACGTATTCGCACGCTTAGCGACCGACTGCGATTTCGGCGTGTGCGCCGCGGACAACGAACTCGCGAAGTTCGCGTTCGACGCGCTGATGCGCGCCGCGGGTAAGCCGTGGACACTCGGCGAAGTCTTGAGTGGCGGCATCGGCGGATGGGTCCACCGGTTCGCACCGGGTGGGGCGTGCTACGGGTGCGTCGCGAGCCACCTGAAGCGCGAAGTGACCGAGCAACCCGCGGCACTGCCACCAAACTACAACGACCCCGCCGCGACGCTGCCCGAAGCAACGATACCCGCGAGCAAGGCGAGTATCGCCGTCATCGCCGGGCTGCATGCGATGGTGACGATGGGGGAACCTCTCCTCCCAACCCCCTCCCCTACAAAGGGAGGGGGAGAAAGGCAGACCCACCCCCAACCCCTGCAGGGAGGGGTTGGGGGTGGGTCTGCTTCTTCCGAATCCATCCTCTTCTCGCTTCAAGCGGTGCCCGGCGTGTTCGACAGCGCGTTCCGCTCGCACCGGTTGCGCGTCCCGCGTTCCCCCACTTGCCTCACGTGCGGCACCGCCGCGCACATCCCGACCGGAGAACAACTCGATGCCGCGGTGGACGACGCGCTGGCTCGTCTGGGCGCGCGATAACCTGTTCCGCCGGGCGCGGCCGGGCGCGATCGCAGCGTCCGTCGGATTCGAACTCGCCGGAGTCACGCGCTGGGAATCACCAGTGCCGTGGACCGCGGACGCGTCCGTTCTCGATGTCCAACTCCGGCTGCCGCTCGCGGCGCGGCGAAAGACCGACTTTGCGCTCAGGCTCCCCAGCGCCACGTTTCCCGCCGACGCGCTGCGCGCCGAAGCCGCCGACCGGTTCCGCGTCTCGTTCCGGTTCCCGGTGCCGCCGGATACGGTTCGCGCGGACTTGTTGTGGAACGGCCGCGTTCTTGCGATGATTCCGGTACACATCCTCACCGTCTCCACGTTCCTCGCAAGCCTGAGCCTGACGAACCCGACCGTCGCGGCAAGGTTCGGGGCCGCGACCGTTGCGGTCGCGTCATTCGTCCCCGATCGCTGTGACGGGTTGCTCGTGGCGACCGTTCTGCGGTGCTCCGCGCTGCTCGCGCCGCTTGCCGAACTCGGGCTGCGCGCCGTCTTCCGCGACGCGCTCACGGGGTGCGATTACGTGGTGCAGGTGCCGCTCAGCGCAGCGCAACTGGCGCGGTCCGAAGTGGTGGTCGCGGCGGTGTGTCCCGAGATGCCGCGACACGTTGGCGCGTGGTGGGTGACGTGGGTGGCCGGCGAATGCACGCTCGCGACGCAGCGCGTTCACGCGATCCCCGCGGACCGGTTCGACGCCGGCGTTCGTGTTCTAGAAACGCGGTTCGCGCTCCTCGACGCAGGCGGCGCGGTTCGCACGACGAAGTTCCCGCCGGTGCTCACCGACGTGACGCGCGTTGGTCCGTGTTTCGTGCTGGTGGGAAGTGAGCCAGGCGCCGCGGCACTCTGCCGGTTCGAGTTGGTTGGGCTGGTGAACGGCGCGCCGGACTCGGCGCTGCGGCGCGATGTGGACGCGGTCGTGACCGACGGTCCGTCGGGGTTCGTACCGGTGTTGTTCGACGTGTCGGAGTTACCGCGCGTGAGCAGTTTCGAGTTGCGGTTGAATGGTCGGGTCCTGGGCACCGTGTCGCTGCGCCCGGTTCCCGCGGCGCGGCTCACCGGCGAAGGTGGGTTCGTTCCGCCGACGGGGTTCGCGTGGTCGGCGGCCGCCGACGACGAACTCGCCGACCGACTGAAACGCCTTCAATAATTGCTACCGCGCCCAGGGCAGGCGGTCGTCCCAGTGTGTGTCGGTCCAGGTGGTGCGGCCGAGTTCCTGGTAGTTGTGGTACGCGAAGAAGCCGAACAGAATCGCCGTGAACACGCTGCCCGGTGGGAACCACCAAGGCAATCGGCCTGTGAAGCCGGCGCCCACACCCCGGTCGTCCAGCACGCAGAATATCGAGTACGCGATCATCAGTACCGCGCAGCCGAACGAGATCTTCAACGAAATGCGCTTGCCGCGGTTGCTCCACATCATCCCGCACAGTTCGCGGCTCACCTGTCCGCCATCGAGCGGGTACACCGGCAAAAGGTTCATCAGCCCCCACAACAGGTTCACCAAGATGAGCGTGCGGTACAGGTAGAACACCTGATGCGGCGCGCCCGGGTCGGCCCAACCCAGCGCTACGTTCGAGCCGTACACCAGCCCGCAAAGCACGAACCCGGCGAACGGCCCCGCGAGCGAAATGATGATGCGCTTCCTGCGGCCGAACACCTCGTGCGTCGGGATCGCCAGCCCGTAGAAGGCAAACAGCAGGATCTCCGCGTCGGAGCCGTAGCGCCGGAACGCGAGCGCGTGTCCCAGTTCGTGTACGAGAAGCGATACGAGTACGACCGCGATCCACGCGAGCAGGAACTCGACCCCGGCGTCCAGGGTCCGTGACCCCATGAGCGCGGTGCCGAGCCAGAACCACGGGTGAACGCGGACCGGGAAGCCCAGCACGCGGAAGTGCAGGTCGTAGTGTGTTCGTCCCGGATCGGCCAGCACGTCGGACCTCGCGGCGCTGGGGTGATGTACGCAGGTGTCAGTTTTGGATTGTATGTGCGGCGCGCCTGGGTCACAATCGCCCCTCTGGGTCGAACGCTAAACGTTTTTTGTCTTCCGGCCCCTGCTTCCTGGGTTGCCATGGATTGGTCAGCGTTCCGCTCGCAGTTTCCGGTCACCGCGACGTGGGCGTTCCTCGATCACGCCGCGGTCGCGCCGTTACCGGCTCCGTCGGTCGCGGCGCTGCACGACTATGCGCAGAGTCTCGCCGCGAATGGCGTAGCTGCGTTCCGCGAGTGGGCCGCACGTATCGCTCACGTTCGACAACTCTCGGCGAAGCTCATTAACGCTCCGCACGCGGACGACGTGTACTTCGTGCCGAACACCACGCATGGGATCAGTGTCGTTGCGGAAGGGTTCCCGTGGCAACCGGGCGACAACGTGGTGCTCGCTGCCGAAGAGTACCCGGCCAACCAGTACCCCTGGATGAACCTCGCGCACCGAGGCGTCGAAGTGCGCACGGTGCCGAGTCGCGGGAACCGTATCAGAATCGACGACGTTCGCGCCGCCATGAACGACCGCACGCGCGTGTTCACGGCGTCATCAGTCGAGTTCTCCAGTGGCTTTCGGCACGATCTCGATTCGCTCGGCGAACTCTGCCGCGAGCGCGGTGTCTTTTTCTTCGTGGACGCGATTCAATCGCTCGGGGTGTTCCCGCTTGATGTTCAGCGAACGCCGATCGACGCGCTCGCGGCCGACGGGCACAAGTGGTTGCTTGGCCCCGAAGGCGCGGGCATCGGTTTTCTTCGCCGCGAATGGGTCGAGCGGTTGCATCCCATCGGCGTCGGTGCCTTCAGTGTGGTGAACCCGTGGGCGTTTTCGACGATCGACTTCACGCTCAAACCGCACGCAGGACGGTGGGAAGGCGGCGCGTACAACATGCCGGGAATCACCGCGTTCGGCGCGAGTCTCGAATTGCTGCTGAGTGTGGGCACCGAGAACGTCCGGCGCCGCGTCATCGAACTGACTGATTATCTCTGTGACAGAGCAGTGCCACTCGGTTGGTCGGTGTTCAGTTCGCGCGCTGAAAGCGAGAAGTCCGGGATCGTGTCTTTGACGCATCCGACGCTGCCGCCGAACGAAGTGCTGAGCCGGTGTAAGGCGGCGGGCGTCGCGGTGAACAGCCGCGCTGGGCGAGTTCGCGTTAGCCCGCACGCCTACAACACGGAAGACGAGATCGACCGCTTCTTTACCGCGACGTGAATGGAGGACATATGCCCGACAGCGAACTGAGTGCGCGGACGGCGGTGTACACAGGCACGTTCGACCCGGTCCACTACGGACACCTGGACATCATCGAGCGCGGCAGTCGTCTATTCGACCGGCTCGTTGTCGGGGTCGGCATCAACCCCGACAAGAAGACGCTGTTCAGCACCGATGAACGCGTACAACTAATCCGCGACTTGGCCAAGAAGGAGAAATGGACCAACGTGGAGGTGCTGTCGTTCGATGGCTTGGCGGTTCGGTTCGTGCGCGAGTGCGGCGCACGGATCATGCTCCGCGGGCTGCGCACTCTGTCCGATATGGAGTACGAGTTCACGATGTCGCTGATGAACCTGGCGCAAGACCCGCAGATCGAGACGCTGTTCCTGATGGCAAAGGAGGAGTTCTCGCACGTGAGTTCGACGCTATTGCGGCAGATCGCGGCGTTAGATGGTAACCTGACGAAATTCCTGCCAGAGCCGGTGCGGTCGGCGCTGGCCGAACGCGCGCGGCGCTGACGCGCGGGCGGCTTGTGTAGCTTTGCGGCGAAGGCCCACCACGACAGTTAAGGTGAAATGGTGGGCCTTCGCCGCAAAGCCGGCTTGACCCACCCTACTTTTTGATCAACTCCAGCGCGATCAACTTCTCCTTGCCGCGCACATAGAGCAAACCGTTGCTCACCACCGGTGACGCCCAACACGGGTATTCGAGGCCCGGCACCTCGTACTTCGACACCTCCTCGTATTTGGTCGCGTTCACCTTGATCAGCGCGAGGTCGCCGTACTCGGACAGGCTGATGAGGTGGCCATCCACCAGCGTGATACCGCAGCGTTTGGTGCGCTTCTGACGCCACTTCACGTCGCCGGTCGCGAGTTCCACGCACCGAATGTCGCCGTCTTCCGTGTGGCGACCGCTGCTGCCGTACACGAATCCGCCGACGTGAATCGGCGTGTTCCAGTGGCACATCAGCGACTGATCGCCCGCGTCCTTATCCTTGTCGGTCCAGAGCTCTTTCACCTTGCCGCCTTTCAGGTCGAGGAACGCGCTGCCGACGCCGTAGCACTCCGTGAGGAGAATCTTGTCGCCGACGACGACGGGGTTGCTCGCGTTCACGCTCTCTTCGAGCTTCGTGCGCCACTTGTAATGGAACTGCGTCTTGCCGGTCTGCGGGTCGAAGCCCATCAAGCCGCCGCGCGCGAAGTACAGCCCGGTCTTCTTGCCGTCGATGGTCGTGATGATCGGGCTTGAGTAACTGGAGAGTTCGTCGCCGGTCGCGTACTTCACAGCCCCGGTCTTCTTGTCGAACGCGACCAGCGCGGTGCCGTTGGGTTTGGCGTCGCGGAGGTCTACCGGGCGCGGGCCTTTCTCGCTGCCGCCGACCGGCAAGATGAGCAAGTCGCCGTCGATCACCGGCACGCTCCCGGCCCCGAAGAAGTTCTGATGGAAGAAGTATTTCGCACGTGTATCGAACTTCCACACCTCTTTGCCGGTCGCGACGGCCACACAGCACAGCATGCCATCGGGACCGTACAGATAGACGCGGTCGCCATCGACAACGGGGCACGCTCGCGGGCCGGGTTCGTAGCCGTAGAAGTCCTTGTACTCGGTGGGATATTCGTACTTCCAGAGTGCCTTGCCGGTGGCGGCCTCGCGTGCTGTGAGTCGGATGTTGTCGCCAAAACGATCAGCGTGGAACAGCTTCCCGTCGGCAGTAATCGGCGGCGCGAAGCCGATTCCCAACTCGCATTCCCACACTTTCTTCAGCCCGGTCTTGGGCCATGCGGTGATGATGCCTTTCTCGGTGGAAACGCCATCGCGCGTCGGCCCGAGGAACGTGGGCCAATCTGCTGCGTGAAGTGCGAGTGTGAGTGTGAGTGTGAGTGAAAGGGCAAGGAGGAATCGCGGCATGAGTTTGGCTCCAGTGTGTGGGAAGCCATTTTACGGCGAGCCGGGAGCGTAAGCGACCGGAGGCTTCGCGATTTGATTCGCGAAGCCTCCGGTCGCTTACGCTCCCGGCTCGCCAAGTACTCAGCGCCCACCCACGTTCAGTCCGCCGTCGAAGCCGAGGAACGGCACGATCTCGCCAACGGGCACCTTCACGTTGCCGGTGTTGAAGATGCGCACCGGGCTGTTCTTCAGCCCGAATCCCGGGGCCGTGACGACGTGGCTCCGCGCGCTCAACGCGACCCGCACGCCGCCCTTGAACTTGTCGTCGTAGGCCAGCCATTCGACCAGCGCTTTCCCCTTCAAGTCGAACACCCGAACCAACGGCGGTGCGCCCGCGTCGAGGCCGATCACCGCGTTCGCGAGTCCGTTGCCGGTCAGGTCGCCGGCCGCGATGAACGCGCCGCCACGGTACTTGTTGTCCACCGCGGGGAACTCCGCGAGCACTTCGCGGTTCTTCCCATTGAACACCTTCACCGTGGTGACCGCGGTACCGGGGCCGTTCGTGGTGAACAGGTCCGGCGTGCCGTCGCCGTTCGCGTCGCCCCACGCGAGACGCACGCCGCCGGTCACCTTTTGGTCGTGCGCGAAGAAGCTGTCGATCTCTTTACCCTGCGCGAGATCGAAGACTTTGACGTGTTGCGTGCCCTCGGCGGTCACCGCGATGACCGAGCGGCCGTCCTTCGTGAGGTCCGTGCCGACCGCGTGTAAGCCGCCCTTCCAGGTTGCAAACGGAACGAACTCGACGAGCAGGTTCAGGTCGCGGCCGTCGTAGACCCGGACTGGGAGCGTGACCGGGGTTTTCGACGACCCTGGCGCGACGATCAAATCCGGGACGCGGTCGCCGTTGAGGTCGGCCATGTCCACGCGAACGCCGCCGGTAAACGCTTTGTCGTAGGCGAAGAAGTTGTACGCGACCGTGCCTTTTTCGTCGGCGAACACGGTCACTCGCGATTGCGCGCCGGCGTCCGCGCCGACCGCGAACGAAAACCGCTTGCTCACTGGCAGCGCCGGCGCGGGGTTCGCGCTTGCGAAACCCAGCGCCGCGCCGAGTCGTCGGTTCAGGTCGTCCACGCGGGTGGCCTGCACCTGGACTGCGGGGGGCAAGTTGCGCACGCGGCCGAACAGCGTGGCCGCTTCCGCCCAGTACTCGGCCATCGACGCGTAATCTTGTGCGACGAGTTTCGCGTCGGCGTTGTCGCGCAACCGGCGGGCGAGCGAGCGCGCTTCGCGGGCGTACAACCCGAGTACGCGATCGAGCGCCTTTTCGGTTCCCTGGAATGCGTCGGCCGAGGTGGTGCGGAGTTCTTCCGCGGCATCGCCGGTCGATTCCGCCAAACGCAGGTGCCGGCGTGCGAGTCGGTCCGCATTGTTGTCGCCGGTGCCAACGGCCGCCGCGAGTTGGTGGTACGCGGTGTCCGCACGGGCGAGCGAGGCCGCCGTCGCCTGCTTCGCGGTTGCGTTTTGATTGATCGCAATCGTGAGTCCCGCGAGCGACTTCTCCACGTCCGCGAACGCTGCGAAAATCTTGTCCTTCGTCGCGCCCTTGCGAACGAGTTGGTCGAGTTCGAGCGTCTGAAGGAGGGCGTTTTCGGCTTCCGTGTTGATCCCGGCGCGCACGATCGGCGCGAGCTTCGCGATCCCGACCTCCTTCTTGATCGCTTCAAGGTCGAGTGCCAGTTGTCCGGTCCACCGGAGCACACTTGACTGCCAGAACTGTTCGGGCGTGGCGCCGAACTGCTTGAATTGCACGACCGGCGGTGCCTTTCCACCGGGCTGTGCGGCAGCGAGTGTCGTTGCGCTAAGAACAAGAGCGAATGCGAATCCGAACCGCGTCATGATGCACCTCCATTGTCGCGAAGCGACGGGACGCGATCCGCGCGCCCACGGACGATTGTATCGGTAGCCGAACGATTTCGGGCCGCCCGCTTGCGCGAAAACCACCTACCCCCCAACCCCCTCCCTGAAGGGAAGGGGAGCAAAACCATCGCAACGCGCTTGCGTCAGCGCAATCGCGTTCGCCTTGCTCCCCCTCCCTTCTTAGGGGAGGGGGCTGGGGGGAGGGGTTCTTCGCTTCTACAATTCGTCACATCACCCACTCCGAGGTTCCGCAATGGTCAAAGCCAGGCAAGCCGTCATCACCGAGCCGTTCAAAACAACCGTGCGAGAGGTCGAACTTGCGGACCCCGCACCGAACCAGATTCTCATCGCGGCGGAGTACAGCGCGATTAGCGCCGGCACCGAGTTGGCGGTGTACACGGGCACGCACCAGTGGCTCAAAGACCCCGCACTACCGGACTGGAAGTTTCCGTTCCGCAGCGGCTATTCGGCCGCGGGTCGCGTGCTGAAAGTCGGCAAGGACTTCCCCGGTGGCTTCCAAGAAGGCGACCGCGTGAGCTACCCCGGTAACCACGCGAGCGCGGAACTGCTCACGGTGGGCCACGAGCGCTGTCGCGTGTGGAAGATCCCCGACAACCTCGGTTTCGACAAGGCTTCGATCGCGTGCATCTCGCGCTACGGCATGGGCGTGAGCGTCCGCGCCGGCTTGACGGTGGGCCGCAGCGCCGCGGTGCTGGGGCTGGGCATCATCGGGCAGTTCTCGCTGCGGTGTCTACTCGCGGCCGGTGCGGGTCCGGTGGTGGGCATCGACGCGGTGAAGATGCGTCGCGACGCGGCGCTCGCGGCTGGTGCGGACCACGTCATCGACCCCGGCGCCGGCGACATCAAGCAGCAGCTTCACGCGTACCTCGGCACGAAGGGCGCGGAGATCGTCGGCGACGCGACCGGCGTGCCCGACGCGATCCCGACCGCGATGAGTCTCGCGTGCGACGCCGGCCAAGTTGTGGTTGTCGGTAGTCCGCGCGGGAAGGCGAAGGACGTGAACTTCTACGACGACCTGCACCGCCGCTACATCGAAGTATCGGGCGCGCACGGGAACATGCTGTTCGAGCCGGCGCACACGCGGCTCGCGGGCGCGTGGGACATCAACAAGGCGCA
>CAMDQN010000035.1 GCA_945905925.1 Singulisphaera sp. GP187 | reverse complement strand
GCGATGATGGAGATCACCACGAGCAATTCGATCAGCGTGAACCCGTCGCGCCGGTATCCGGTCCGCCGCAGCATTGTCGGCCCCCTTTGGTGAGGGCGGAGGGCGGAAGGCGGAAGGCGGAGTCAAAAACCGGATCGAACCCCAGATTTCTGCTTCCGCCTTCCGCCCTCCGCCTTCCGCCTTTTACTTGCTAAGCCCTTCCAGCAGCTTGATGAGCGGCAGGAACAGCGAGATGACAATCGCACCGATCGTGAAACCCAGGAACACGATCATGATGGGTTCGAGGAGCGAGATCAGCGACTTGACGAGGTTATCGACCCACTCGTCGTAGAAGTCGGCGATCTTGTAGAGCATGGTGTCGAGGTCGCCGGTCTCCTCGCCCACCTCCACCATATTCACGACCATGTTATCTACCAAACGGGCCTCCTTGAGCGGGTCCGCGATGGTATCGCCCTCGCGGATCGACTCGAACACCCGCTGGAACATGCGCTCGAACACCGCGTTATTAGCGGTTTCCTTCACGATGCTGATGGCTTCGAGGATTGGCACGCCGGAGGCGATCAGCGTGCCGAGGGTGCGCATCGTCCGCGCAACAATAGTTTTTTCCACGAGTTGCCCGACGACGGGGATCCAGAGCACGGCTCTGTCGAGCGCGAAGTTCCCGGCCCGCGACAGTCTGATGAGTTTTAGCAGGAAGTACAGGGCGGTCGGGAACAGGGGTATCGTCCACCAGAACTCGCTCATCCAGACGGAGACCTTGATGAGCGTGAGGGTGGCCCACGGCAGGGTCATCCCGAACTCGTCGAAGATCTTCTTAAACTTCGGGATGATCGCCACCATGATGAACGTCAGGATGGACACCGCGACGAAGATCACGACGGACGGGTAGATCATCGCCCCGATGATCTTGGCCTTCAGGCTGGCGGCCTTTTCGAGGAAGTCGGCGAGGCGCTGGAGAATGATTTCCAGCGCACCGCCGGCTTCACCGGCCCGAATCATGTTCACGTAGAGCTTGCTGAACGCTTTCGGGTGCCGGCCGAGCGCCTCCGAAAGCGATTGCCCGGATTCGACGTCCTCGACCACATCGATCAGCGCGTTCTTGAGAGCGCTCGGGACCATCTGGCGTTCCAGGATGCGGAGCGACCGCAACACCGGCAGCCCGGCGTCCTGGAGCGTGGATAACTGGCGGGTGAAGGTCACCAACTGCTTCGCCTTGACGCCGCCGATGACGAACGTCTTGCGACTCTTCCCGGTCTTCTTGGCTTTCTTACCCTTCGTCCCTTTTCCGCCCGCCATCGCGGTCAGTTTGGTGACGAAGTAGCCCATCGCTTTGACTTTCTGTTGGGCCTCTTCCTCGTTGGAAGCCTCAACAGAGTCCTTCACCTCGGCCCCGGATGTGTCCAGTGCCTCGTACTTGTAGGTCGGCATGTATTCCTCACCGAGTGGTGTGCGTCAGGCGCGGTCCGAGTGTCGCCGCCCCTGTGAGGCTAACGTCTGTGGCGACAGTCTATTCCAACTCCGAGCGAACGAACCGGAGGTGCGAGCCTCCGCGTGTGAAGAACCTACCCCCCAACTCCCCTCCCTGAAGGGAAGGGGGTTGGGGGTAGGTTCTTCATTACCCTTCGTCGTCCTGAACGGTCTCGCGGACCACCTCGTCGAGCGTGGTCGTGCCGCCGAACAAGGCCCGCAGACCGGAGTCGCGGAGGCTCGGCATCCCCAACTTGCGCGAGTAATTCCGCAAGGCGTCGGTGCTCGCCCCGCGACTCACCAAATCCCGGATGTCGTCGTTCATGATCAGCAGTTCGTACAACCCGGTGCGACCCTTGAAGCCCAGGTTGTTACACTTGTCGCACCCCTCACCGTAGTAAAACGGCCGGTCCTTCACCTGCTCAGGGGTGAGGTTCAACTCCATGAGTTGCTCGCGGGTCGGCTCGTAGGGCGTCTTGCACGCCGCACACACGCGGCGCACGAGCCGCTGTGCTTGAATCGCTTCGACGGTAGCCGTGATGAGGAACGGTTCCACACCCATGTCGCGGAGCCGCGTCACGGACGATGGAGCGTCGTTGGTGTGCAGCGTGCTGAATACCAAGTGCCCCGTCAGCGACGCCTGAATCGCGATGCCCGCGGTTTCAAGGTCGCGAATCTCACCCACAAGAATAATGTCTGGGTCTTGACGGAGAATGGAGCGGAGCGCGCTCGCGAAGGTCACGTCGATTTCGTGGTTGATCGGGCACTGCGTGATGCCGTCGATTTCGTACTCGACCGGGTCTTCCGTGGTGATGATCTTGGTATCGATTTCGTTGAGTTCGGAGAGCGCGGAGTACAGCGTGGTAGTCTTCCCGGACCCGGTTGGCCCGGTGACCAGAACGATGCCGTTGGGCTTCTTGATGATCGCGCGGAACTGACCGAGCAGGTCCGGCGGCATCCCGATGCGGTCGAGCGACAGACCGACGTTGGTCCGGTCCAGAACTCGAATTACGACGCTCTCACCGAACAGAGTCGGGAGAACGCTGACGCGCATATCGACCGGGTTCCCACCGACATTAAGTTCGATGCGTCCGTCCTGCGGCATCCGGCGTTCGGCGATGTCGAGGTTCGCCATGACCTTGATACGCGAAGCGATCGCGGTCGCGAGGTGGCGCGGTGGCGGCACCATCTCGTAGAGCACACCATCGCACCGATACCGCATCTTGTATTCGTCTTCAAACGGCTCGAAGTGGACGTCCGAGGCGTGGTCGCGGATCGCCATCAACAGAACCATGTTGATGAGCTTCCGCACGGGCGCGGACTCCATTTCCTCTTTCGCGGTGATGTCGATGGACGTCTCGCGGCCCATCGAACTGGCGCCGATGCTCTGGTCCGCCTCGATCTGGGCATACACCGAGGTGATCGTCTCTTCCTTCTCGTTCGAGTAGGCCCGCGCGAGCAGTTGCGCGACCTGCTTGGGCGGCCCGAGGATCGGGTTCACCAGTTTGATGCCCAACAGGTTACGCAGGTCGTCCATCGCCTGCATGTTGTTGGGATCGGACATCGCGACCGTCAGCGTGTCGTTCTCAAAGGTGATCGGCACCAGTTTGTACATCTCCGCGATGTTCTTCATCACGAGTTTGATCGCGGCCGGTGTCGGCTTCAGATCTTCGAGGTTGGCGACGCGCATGCCGTGAATTTCGGCCGTCGCCTGGAGCAGTTGTTCCTCGTTGAGTAGCCCACGTTGGATGGCGATCTCGCCGAGTTGCGAGTCGCTGGCGCGCATGTCCTCATAGAGGGTTTCGATCTGCGCGCCATCGAGGAAACCGAGGTCTTCGAGTTTCTTGGCGAGCTGGAGCGTGTTGGCGTCGATGTGCGAAAAGCGGCTCTTGGTTGGGGTTGGCTTCTTCACCGGTGCCGGTTGCGCGGGTTTCGCCGCGGCCGGCTTCGGCGCCGGAACACCGGGCTTGGTGGGCTGTCCCGACGCGGGCGTTGTGGGCTTCTGCCCTGGGACCGTGGGCTTGGTGGGCTGCCCGCTCCCGGTTGTGGGCTTGTTGGTCGCGTCGCCCGGCTTTTTCGGCGGCAGGTTTGGGTTGTTCGGCGGGGTCGGCGTGGACATCAGAGTTCCGTTTCGTGTGAAGTCGAAGGTTCGTGGCGAGCGGGGCGTCAGCCCCCGGATTGCGATGAGAATGTCGTTGGTGGGCCAAGCATCAGGGGCTGACGCCCCCGCTCGCCACAGTCACTTCTCGTCTTCGTCTTCGTCTTCGTCTTCGTCCTCGTCTTCGTCCTCGTCTCCGCCCTCTTCGTCGTCATCGAGACCGCGTTCGGCGTGCGCGATCTTCGCGGCCAGGTCGTTCGGCTTGCTCGATTTCAGAAGCACCTCTTCCTTCTCGCAGAGGTCGTCGCGCCACAGCCGGAACAGCGCGTCGTCAAGCAAGAACATGCCGTGTTTGCGCCCGGTTTGCACCGACGAATCGATGCGGTACGTCTTGTTCTCGCGAATCAGGTTCTTGATGGCGGGCGTGACGACCATCATCTCGTAAGCCGCGATCAAACCCTCTGGCTTCTTCGGCAAAAGAGCCTGCGACAGCACGCCAATGAGCGAACCGGCCAACTGCGTGCGGATCTGATCCTGCTCGTTTTCGGGGAACACCGTGACGACGCGGTCCACGGTCGAAGCGGCACCGGACGTGTGCAGCGTACCGAACACCAAGTGCCCGGTTTCAGCCGCTTCGAGCGCGGCGCGGATCGTTTCGAGGTCGCGCATTTCACCGACGAGGATCACGTCGGGGTCCATACGCAAAGCTCGACGGATGCCTTCCTTGAAGTCCGGCACGTCGATGCCGATTTCGCGCTGGTTGACGGTGCTCTTTTTGTGCTTGTGGAAGTACTCGATCGGGTCTTCCAGCGTGATGATGTGCCGGTCATAGTTGTCGTTGATGAAATTAATCATCGACGCGAGCGAGGTCGTTTTGCCTGAGCCGGTCGGCCCGGTGACGAGGAACAATCCGCGCGGGCGGATGATCAGCGAGCGGATCGCTTCCGGCGTCTTGAGCTGCTCGAACGTGAGGAACTGGCTCGGGATGCGCCGCAGCACCATGCCGATGGTGCCTTTCTGCTTGAACACCGCGACGCGGAACCGGTAGCCGTCCACGTACTCGATGGCGAAGTCGGCCCCGCCCTTCGACTGGAGTTCCTGTTGGCACCGGTCGGGCGTGATGGACTTCATCAACGAGGTCGTGTCGTCCTGCTCCAGAATCAGCCCGCCGAGGTCGAGTTTCTTCATACGCCCCTGGTGGCGCACGACCGGCGGTTGACCGACGCTAATGTGCAAGTCGCTCGCCTTCAACTGAATGACAGTAGCGAGCAACTTCTCCATCGAGACTTTAGCCACGGGAACCCCTCAACTTGGCGACGGTGCCGACACGAACCAACCCGTGCGAGAAACGGGAAACCGCGAAAAGCCACCGGGACAACGCGCGTGTCCCGGTGTCGCATTATCGCGTGGTTCGGCGGCGCGACCAAAAATCGGAACCGGAACTCCCCCGCAGTACGGAGGATACGACGACCAGAGCAGAAAACAGAGAGCAGAATCGACACGAAGCATGGACGTTTCCGATGCCCAATCCTCTGTTCTCTGCCTTCTGTCCTCCGATCTCTACTCCTTCGCGACCAACACCTCGGCGTGGCAGGTGCTCAATACCTCTTCGAGCGTCGTACTGCCCTTAAGTGCTTTCAGGAGGCCGTCATCGAGCAGGCTCCGCATCCCCGTACTCCGGGCCTTCCGGCGGATTTCCTGGGCCGGCGCCTGCGCGAACGTGAGTTCGCGAATCGTGGAACTCATTTTCATCATTTCAAAGAGGCCGTGCCGCCCGCGATAGCCATTTTGGCGGCAGTGGTTGCAGCCGCGCCCCTTCATGAACGTCGCCCGCGACGCTTGCTCGTGGGTGATACCCGCGGCCTTCAGCTCGCCCGCTTGGGGCTGGTACGGCTCTTTGCACTTGAGGCAGTTCACGCGCACGAGGCGCTGTGCCATGATCGCGATGACCGAACTCGCGATGAGGAACGGCTGGACTCCGATGTCTCCGAGGCGGGTAATCGCACTTGGAGCGTCGTTCGTGTGAAGCGTGCTAAAAACCAAGTGTCCGGTGAGAGACGCCTGAACCGCGATTTCCGCCGTCTCCTTGTCGCGGATTTCGCCCACCAAAATAATGTTAGGCGCTTGACGAAGCATGGCACGAATAATCCGGGCGAAATCCAGCCCGATCCCGTGCTTCACCTCGACTTGGTTGATGCCGGGGAGGTAGTACTCGACCGGGTCTTCCGCAGTGATGATTTTGCGGTCTGGGCGGTTGAGTTCGTTCAGCGCGGAGTACAGGGTGGTTGTCTTCCCAGAACCGGTAGGACCGGTCACCAGGAAGATGCCGTTAGGGCGCTTGATGATCTGTTGGAAACTTTTGTAATCGTCGTCCGCGAACCCGAGGTCTTTGATGCTGACCTGAATGTTGCCGCGGTCCAGGATACGCATGACCGCGGACTGACCGTGAACCGTCGGGAGCATACTCACGCGCAGGTCGAAGTGTTTGCCCTGGACCGTCATCTTGATGCGCCCGTCCTGGGGGCGGCGCTTCTCGCTGATGTCGATCTGACCCATGATCTTCAAACGTGAGAGCAGTGGCGAGAGGAGTCGGCGCGGGGCCGAGTCACGCTCGATGAGCACGCCGTCGATCCGGTAGCGCACTCGGACGCGGTCCGTGAACGGTTCGATGTGAATGTCCGAAGCACGCAGGTTCACGGCTTCGGAAATGATCAAGTTAACCAACCGCACCACCGGTGCGTCGGAGTCGTCCGCGTTCGCCAACTGGAGACTGGATTCGGTCTGCGTGAACTCGATGGCCGTGTCGGTGAACTCGACGAGCATCGAGTCCACGGACTCGGTTTCCGACTGACCGTAGTTCGCGTTGATCGCCTCTTGAATTTGTTCCTGTGTGGCGAGAACCGGCCGGATCTCCTTGTTCAGAATGAACTGGAGTTTCTGAACCGTGTCATAGTTTGTCGGGTCGGCGGTGATCAGTTCGATCGTGTTGCCTTCGAGTTGTAGCGGCAGCACGAGATTTTCGCGGGCGACCGATTCCGGCACCAGTTCGATGACCGCCTTCGGGATCTGAACCTCTTTGAGGTCCACGAACTTCATCCCGAAGTGTTCGGCGAGAGCCGACATCACCTCGTTGGCGGAGAGGTACTGCTGCTTGATGATCGCGTCTTGCAGTTTGATGCCGGTCGCGCTGGCGATGCTCTGGGCCTCGGCGAGTTGGTCCGGGCTAATCATTTTCTTCTTGAGAAGAATGTCCGCGAAGTCGCCTCTGCCTTTGGCCATGGTGAACGTTCCTTGCGTGGATCGGGTCAGTGCGCGGGGTGGTTACAGGGTTGTATTGTGGACATCGGGCCAGAAGATGATGGGGAACAATAACAGACTGGCATCGGAATCCAAAACGAACGGGAACACATGAATGGCTGATGTTCAGTGTGACACGGCGCGCGCGGGGGGTGCAAGTGTAAAGGGCGTGAAAAACGGAGATTTGCACACCTTCTTCCGCCGCATGCGGCTTCGCGAGGCTCGCGAAGCCGCATGCACCCCCCTATCCCGGCGTGTAGAGCAGCACATCATCGACGAGCAGTTCCGCGCCTTCGGGCAACTGGAACGTGATCTCGTTCGCAGTTTCCTTGCCTGTGAGTTTGAAACGCACGGTCGTCTCGTTCCATTTGTCGCGGGTGAGGAGCAGGGTCGTTTGCGTCCCTTCAATCGGTTTCCCCTGCGAACCGAGTTGCGCCTTGATTGCGCCGGCGCCGGTGAGTTTGTACTTGAAGGTGAGTTCCGTCGTCGCGTCGAGCGGTCGCGCGCCGCGCATGTCGATGCGGAGCCACGGGTCGCCCTTCTCACGCTTTACCGACTTCGCGGTCTTCCACGTGAGCGGCTTCTCGTGGTTCACGATCTCGAAGTCACCTGGCCACTCTTTGCCCTGTTTGCCGGTGTCGAACCACGCGGTGAACACGACCCGCTTCGGGAACGGCCGCTTCTCGTCCTTCGCCGCCGCGTCGTAGAGGATCACGTCGTCGATGAGTAGTTCGGCACGCGGGTCGATGTAGAACTGGATGTCGTCGATGCGTTCGTCGGCCGCGAGCACGCCGCCGGTGCCGTCGGGCCGGCGCATGTGGGTCATGTCCACGCAGCCCTCGGACCACTTCCCTTGCTCCAAGCCGCCGACGGAGAGATAGCGGTGGTAGCCGTTGGTGAGGCTGTAGAGTTGTACGCGAATCGTGTCGGTGCCGGTTAACTTGTAGCGGAAGCGGAGTCGCGTGTTCGGTCCCATCGGCGGGCCGGGCACCGGGTTGAAGATCACCGCGCGATCCATCGTCTTCATGTTGCCCTGGCGGTCGTCGAAGTCTTGCGTCAGCACGGCACGCTGCGCGCGAATGCCACTGGGTCGCACGTCTTTCACTTCGCCCTTGCCGCACATCCACCAGCGTTTCTCGATGTCCGTGTCGTAATCCTCCGCGACGTGTACCCGCGTCGGAAACATTCCCGGCTCGATCAGTTTCGATGCGTGTTTCGGCTTCTCCGGGAGCGTTTCGGTTCCGACGGTGCGCACGCGATCCACGTACCACGTCACGAACTCGTCGGGCTTGATTGCGGTGGCGACACGCACGTTCGACTTGCCATCCTTCGCGAGTGTCATCCCGGTGTCACTGACTTCGAGCCGCAGTTCCTTGAAGGTGAGGAACTTCTCGCTGAACACGGCCGCGACCGCGACCGGGTCGAACAGAACCGGCGTTTCCTTGTCCCAGAGTTCGTAGAGGTTTTGCACTTGATAGGTGAGCATCGTGCGCGCGGAGAATAGCTTTGTGCGGGCGGCCTTCTCGACCTTCACGGTCGCGGTCGCATCGAGCGGAATCACCGTGAGCGGCAGCCCGGAGGTGAACACCGCTTTCGCGGCGGGCACATCGGTCTTGATGTTCCACTCCGGTTCCGCCTTCGGAGCGCCGTCGTATCCGACTGCGACCGACCCACCCATCACGACGAACCGCGACACCTTCTTCGCGGCGTCCGGGGATTCCTTCAGGAACTTCGCCACGTTGGTGAGCGGCCCGAGGCATACGACGACGAGTTTGCCGTCGTGTTGTTTCGCGAGCTTCGCCATCAGCTCGTGTGCCGGCTCCTTGACCGGCTTGAGCGTGCGGTTGAAGATCGCGGCCGGGTGCCGACGGTACTGAATCTGCCAGTCGAGATCGAACTTCTCCACCGGTGCGCCGCCGATCGCGACCGGGATGTTCTTCAAGCCGACTTGCGTGAGGAACCTACACGTGAGCCACGCGCGATCGTCCGCGGAGGCGCCAGCCGTGGTCACGCCGACGATGTCGAGTTCCGGCGACGCGACCGCGAGCGCCAGCGCGAACGCGTCATCCACATCGGACCCGATGTCGGTGTCGATCAGCACCGGAATTTTGTCCGCTGCGCGCACAGATGAGGTGAGTACGACGAGCGAGAGGAGACAGGCGACGAGGCGCATGATGGCACCATTTAAGTGAAGGGGGAAGCCGCTCGCGGCTTCGCAAGACACCTGTCTCGCGAAGCCGCGAGCGGCTTGAAGGTGTGGGTCGAGCGAATCGCTTACTTCTCCTGCTTCTCCTCGGGAACCTTCTTCTGCTTGCGCTGATGCTTGTCGAAGAAGTCGAAGATCTTGGGCACATTCTGTGCGACGACGCTGCCGTGATCGCCGTCGGGAACCTCGATGTACTCGTAGGTCATCTCCAGTTTCTTCATCTGGTCGGCCCACGGGCGCACCGTTTCGGGGCGCACGAGCGGGTCTTTCGCGCCCTGCACCATAATGACGGGCAATCCCTTGATCTTCTCCAACTCCGCGGGCTTGTGGCCGAAGATCGCGGGCGCGATCGGACCGAGCGCGGCCCACTCGTCGGCGTGCTTCAGCCCGATGTGGAACGTCCCGCCGCCGCCCATCGAGTGCCCCATCAAGTACACGCGATCGGGATCGACGCTGTGGTTCTTCTTCACGAGCGCGAGAACGTTCATCACGTCCTTCTCGCTGAGTTCGCGCAGGTTCTCCGGGTCGGTCTTCCCGCCTTTCAAACCAAGGCCGGGCGCGCCGTACCAGCCGCGCTCGTTGTACCCCATCGGGGCCGCGACGATGTACCCGCGTTTCTCGGCTTGTTCCATCAAGCCGCGCGTCTTGATGAACTGTTGCGGGTTCCCGCCCAACCCGTGCAGCGCGATGATCAGCGGTGACTTCTTCTCCTTGTCGTAAGTCGATGGCACGAACAGCGCGTACTCCATCTCCTTGTTTGCTTCCTTGAAGTCGTAGGTCTTCTTCTCGGCCTTCGGCGATTTCTTTTCTTGCGCGAGTGCGCTGGGGTTGAGCAAACCAAACAGCGTGCCGGTCAGCACGGCACACGCGACCAGCCGCGCGCGAAAGGATGACATGAAATCACCTCGGATGTGGGTGAGTGATGATCGCGGGAACTCTCAACAGACTACCCGCGATGGTGGCAGGATGGAACCGCGTGGCGCGAATTCTACCGCTCTGGCGTCTCGCGAAGGGCGGTGTTACTGTGAGTGTCGGAGGTGAAGTATGTCCGCGATCATGAACCCGCCCGCTCCCGCGACGATGACCCCGCCACCGGTAAGCGCTGGCCCGCGCCCGTGGAAGTGGACCCGTGAGCAATACTTCCAGATGGCCGAACTCGGTTACTTCGGGGACCGTCGGGTCCAACTGATCTTCGGAGAGGTCGTCGAAATGCCGAAGCAGAACTGGTCGCATGTCGCCGGGTGTCGCAAGACCGCGGACCAACTGCGCGCCGTGTTCCTTGGGGTTGGGTGGGTGAGTGAGCAAAGCCCACTGCCGTTCAGCGACTCCGCGCCGGAACCGGACGCGTGGGTGGTGCCCGGCCGGATGGAGGATTGCACCGACCACCCCACCACCGCGCTGTTAATCGTCGAGGTGAGTGACACAACGCTCACTCACGACATGACCACGAAAGCTGAACTCTACGCGACCGCGAGCATTCAGGAGTGTTGGGTACTGGATCTGAACGCGCGGTGCCTGCATGTGTACCGCGACCCGGTTCCGCTGCCGAATAACCTCGGTGCGACCGCGTATCGGACGCACGATACGCTCGACCCGGCTGACACCGTTTCGCCGCTCGCCGCGCCGAACAGCACCATTACCGTATCGGACCTACTCCCATGACGACACTTGACCGCTATCGCGGCGCACTCCTCGGTCTTGCCGCGGGCGACGCGCTCGGCACCACGCTGGAGTTCGAGCGCCCAGGCTCGTTCGTGCCGCTCACCGACATGGTCGGTGGTGGACCGTTCAACATGAAACCGGGCGGGTGGACCGATGACACCTCAATGGCGCTGTGCCTCGCGGAAAGCCTCGTCACCAAGAAGGATTTCGACCCGCTTCACCAGCTCGAAACGTACTGCCGCTGGTGGCTCGACGGGCACCTGAGCGTGAAGGGATACTGCTTCGACATCGGGAACGCCACGCGTGGCGCGCTGGCGCGCTTTAAGCGCGAACCGATGCCGTTCTGCGGCGACACCAGCCCGAACGCCGCCGGGAACGGGTCGCTCATGCGGCTCGCACCGGCCCCGCTCGCGTTCGCGCACGACTCTGCGAAAGCCATCTTCCTCGCGGGCGAAAGCTCGCGCACCACGCACGCCGCGGACGAGTGCGTTGACGCGTGCAGATACTTCGCGGGGTTGCTCCTCGCGGCGATTCACGGAATGCCGAAGCGCGAGTTGCTGAACAACGATTACGAGCCACCGACGAAGTGCTTCCTCGAAAACCCGCTCACGGAAAAAGTCGCCGCGATCGCGCGTGGTTCGTTCGCGGTGAAGGAACCGCCGCAGATTCGCGGTAGCGGGTACGTGATCCACACGCTCGAAGCGGCGCTCTGGGCGTTCCACGGTACGGACAACTTCCGCGCGGGGGCGCTCAAGGTGGTGAACCTCGGCGAAGACGCGGACACAACCGGAGCCGTGTACGGTCAGATCGCGGGCGCGTACTACGGCGTTGAAGGCATTCCGAGCGAGTGGCGCGAGAAGATCGCGATGTGCGACTTGATCGAACAACGAGCGACAGAACTGCACGCGATGGGTCTTGGCGAACCCCGGCCGCAAGGCCGGGGGTGATCGCGCCGCCAACCGGCCACCCCCGGCCTTGCGGCCGGGGTTCGCCTACTTGGTGGCCTTCGTCGCGAGCGGCGTGACGAACGATTCCGCCAGCGCGGCGCACTGCTCCACCGTCATTTCGCCTTCCTGCGCCCACACGCGGTACTTCAGTTTCAGCGGCGTCTTCGGCGTCAGGTCGTACTCGAAGTAGTCCCCGAAGCGGCCGTAGTCGCGCTCGCTGCCGCGAGTTTCCTTCGGGTTCTCCGGGTGGTTGATCCGAACCAACGTGTACCGCTTCCCGCCGACCACGAAACTGCACGCGTTCCACGGCAGGTTGATCGTCTTCGCGTCCTTCGCGCCCGCCGCCCAGTTCCGCGTCTCGCCCGGTTTCCCCTTCCCGTCGGGGCGCAGGTAATACGTTTCCTTGTTGGTCTTCGACACTTCCATGTTCGCGCGGAAATGGAATCCGGCGTGCTGCGGGTCGCCGTCGAGCCGCACCTTGTCGAGCTTGGTCGTAACGACCGTGCTCCAGTCGATGAGCGTGCCGCCAGTGGTCGCGTAGACGGTTAGCTCCCGTTCTTCGTTGGCGAACGCGGTGGCGTCCTTCCCGTGCCACGAGATCGCGGAGCGGTGCCGGCCCGCGACCTCGCCCGCTTCGGTGCTGAGCATCTTGTCGTGTTGCGAGAACACGTTGTTCGTGCCGTGCCAGATGTCGGCCTGTTGGTTGTCGCCGTAGGTGACCTTGTTAAAGCCGAAGAACAGCCCGCGGTGGTGCGGGAACTGGCCACCGTCCTTCACGTTCTTCGCGCTCGTGTTGGTGAGCATCACCGTGCCCGTCGGGTCGTAGACGTTGTGGAACGGCTTGAACGTGTAGTAGTGATCCTTCTCGTCGCGCGGCACGTTGAAGTATTGCAGTACCTTCCGCGACTTGCCCGTCCCCGCGAACACGAGTTCGGTCGGCGCCCCGGACTTCTCCTCGAACTTGAACGCCGGCGGCGCGACGAAGTAAGCCACCGTGTTCAGTTTGCCCGTGATCGTCTCACCGGCTTTCAGTTTCGGCAGTACGAACACGAGGTACTGCTTCACGGCCTGGTCGTCGGTCTGCGCCGCGGCGACGACCTGAACGGGAACCATCCCGCCGCTCGAAAGTTCGAGTGCGTTGGCGGTGACCTTGTCGTCCTTCGGGATCGGGAACCGGATGACGACGTTCGTCTGGTCCGTCTTGCCGCCGGTGATGGAAATGCCCGGCGCGGCGGTCGCGGCGAAAGGAACCGCAAGCAGCAACCCGAGGGCCGCGAGTGTACGAATCATGGAGCTACTCCGAGGGAAAGGGCGGTGCAGTTCGCCACAGCGGATAAAATAGAAGACGCGCCCGACATTGGGAGGGATCACAGATGAGCGTATCCACCGCCGAGTTGACCGCCAAGAAGTGTACCGCGTGCGAAGGCGACACGCCGCCGTTCACGAAGGGGCAAATCACCGAGCACCTGGCCGCGGTGCCGGAGTGGAAGCTCACGGATGACGGCAAGCTGATCCGCCGGAAGTACAAGTTCAAAGACTTCGTGACCGCGATGGCGTTCCTCCAGAAAGTCGGCGTTCTCGCCGAGGAAGAAGAGCACCACCCGGACCTGCACCTGACCGGTTACAAGAATGTCGCGATCGAGCTGACCACGCACGCGATCGGCGGTCTCTCCGCGAACGACTTCATCGTCGCCGCGAAGATCGACAAACTGTAACGGCGAACCCTGGCCGCAAGGGCGGGGTTCGCCTAATCTTTCGTCACGGGACGCAGCAGGCGGCTCGCGTAGCGGCCGAGGCGGATCAGCAGCACGCGGTTCAGGTAACCGGTCGTCACCTTCGCGCCGACCTTGCCCACGATCTTACCCACCACGTTCGCGCTCACGCCCACGCCGACCGCGTTCATCGCTTCGTTGAACAACTGGTCGTACTGGTCCTCCGCGAGCTTCTCCCACTCGGTCCCCTGACCCGCCAGATACGCGTTGAAGAACGTGCGGCCCATCAGCACGGCGGTGCCCGTGCGGCCGGCACGCAGGTTGTACAACTGGCACAAATCGCTGAGCATCGAGAACGTGTAGAACAGCGCCGCACCGGAGTCGATCACCGCGTTCGGGGCCACTGCGGTCACGACCCAGATGCGGCTCGCCCAGTACTTCGTGCGCCGGTCCGCGGCTTCGTCGATGATGCTCTGGAACGCGTCGCGGAAGCGCGAGAACCATTGCTCGGTTGAGGCAAACTTGTCGTGATCGAGCAGTTCCACACGAACGGTTTTCAGCCGCGAGATGGCTTCGTCCGTGAGGCCGAGTGTCACCAGCGCTTTGCGGTCCTTTGCCGTGTCGATCGGGTACGTTTTCAGGTAGGTTTCGATCTGCATTCGGGCTTCGTTCGATTTCGCGGCGGCGAGCCAGCGGAGCCGCGTCCGGTTCGAGAGTTCCTTGATGCCCTTCACCCGCAGTTGCCGGTTCTCGCGGAGCCGCACGTAGATGTACATGAATCGGATGAACGAATACAGCACGCACGCGCCGAAGATCGCGAGGCCCGTGTAGCCGACGTACTGCGCCCACTCCGGCTGAGCCGCAAGTGCCTGGAGAAGCGCCGCGGTTTGGTTGAACAGGAAGATGCCGATGACACCGGTCATGCCGAGCAGGAACGCGAACGCGAGCGGCGACCCAAACCAGCCGAGCCAGCCAAGCCCGGTCGGGTCGGAGGTGAGCAGCAGTTCCGCTTCCGCGATGTCGCGTGCGGCCTGCTCGTCGTCGAGCAACCTCAGGCTGGCGAACTCGTCCGCACTGAGCGGGGCGAGGTCGGAAGGCACTTGTGGTGGGCGGCCGAGTTCGGTTTCACCTGGGCGCAGTTCCGGCGGCGCGTCGTCTTGGCGAGCGGGGGGCTGATGCCCCCCGAGTGGTGGGGTAATCGTCGGTGCGAGCGCGGCGCGGCCCATACCCGGCACGCCGATACGGAAGTCGTCATCATCGGACTTCATTAGTTGAACCCTCACGAATTGGGGGTGGCTCATGTTGTGGAGCCATTGTACCCGACTTGCGGCTGAACCGCGCCGTACCTACATTGAAGCCGACAATCGCAATCGGAGAACGCTACATGGACGCGCCGAACCCACAACCCGCTTCGCCGAACTTCAAGCCGATGACGCTCGGTCTCGCGTTCGCGGGATTGGCCCTGACCGCGTCGCTCACGCTCCTGTTCTCCAAACTGGCACCGGAATACCGCGTGTGGAACCTGTCCGTGATCGGGGCGCTCGCGCTGTTCTCCGCGGCACGCCTGGGGTTCTGGCAAGGGGTCGTGTTCACTGCGGTCGCGATCGCACTGAAAGACTTGTGCCTCTACTTCACCACAAGTTGGTGGGAGCCGTACCCGCTCTCGTGGGTGTACTTCACGGTCTACGTGATCATCGGCTGGGCCGCGCTGCGGCGCTCCACATCGACCGGTCGCGTCGCGGTCACGGCGCTGGGTGCGAGCCTGGGGTTCTTCTTTGTGAGTAACTTCGTGAGCTGGCTCGAACAGGCGCTGCCCTACGGGTATTCGCTCCAGGGGTTGGTTGATTGCTACGTCGGCGCGATTCCGTTCTTTCGCGGCACACTGCTCGGTGACATCGCCTTTACCGGGGCGCTGTTCAGCGCACATCTGGCGCTGAGCCGTGCCTACTTCCCAAATGAGCGAGTTGGCGCGACAACCAAGGCGATTCCCGATACGGAGGAGAACTGGTGAAATACGCAGCCATCATCGAGTACAGCCAGGACCGAGCGTTGGTCGAAGCCCATCGTCCAGCGCACCGCGCATACCTGACAAGCCTCGTCGAGAAGAACCAGCTCTTTGCGAGCGGTCCGACCGAAGACGGTTACGGTGCGCTCATCATCTACGAAGCCGAAACGCCGGAAGCGGTCGAGACGCTGATGAAGGCGGACCCGTTCCACGCGGCCAGCGTGTTCCTCAAGTGGACCGTGCGCCCGTGGAAGATGGTGTTCTTCAACCCGAACCTCGCGCCAAAGGCGTGAACCGTTGGAAACGTGCGGGAACCGAACGGCGGACCAACCCGTTCGTGAAGTGACCAAACCTCCACGACAATAACTCGCTTCATCTCGCTACACGGCGCCCCACCGTGCGCGCTTGGGTCGGTTGGTCGCGGCACTCACACAAGAATAAAAATAAAAACATCTCCACTCGCCTCCTCCGATCGTCGCGTTTCCCGACACCGCGACGGGCCTTTTCCAAAACTTTGCATCCGTGTGCTTGGCACGAACGAATCAATCAGGTAAGAATGGCGAATGATCAGGGCGCCCCTTCGACGTGCAACCGTCGCCCGCTCGTTCCGACTCAACACGTCTCATTTTTGAAAGGGTCGAGCATGGGATTCCCTGACCGATCGCGGCTTGGCCGCGCGCACCTCGCCGTGGAGGTGCTCGAAGACCGCACCACGCCCGCCAAACTCGACGACCTCGCGAGTGTCGCGCTGCCGGAACTCGTAGCGACCGGGGCCGTCGTGGGTGACCGCGTGAACGTGGTCATGGACGCCGTAACCAACACCGCGTCCGACGCCACGGCACTGGCGGCGACACCGTTCGCGGCCGGCGTGAAATCGCTCGGTTTCGGCATCTACAGCGTGACGCTGACGGCTGGCACCGATCTTGGCTCCGCAGTGACGTTCTACAACTCGTTCTCCGGTGTCGAGAGCGCCGCCCCGGACGAAGTCGTGCGGCTCCAACGAACGCCCAACGACCCGTCGTACCCCTCGCTGTACGGCATGACCAAGATCGGCGCGCCTACCGCGTGGAACACGACCACCGGCGGGAACTTCGTCGTCGCGGTCATCGACAGCGGCGTCGATTACAACCACCCCGACCTCGCTGCAAACATGTGGCGGAACCCCGGCGAGACCGCCGACGGCCTCGACAACGACGGCAACGGTCTTATCGACGACATCTTCGGGGCCGACTTCGCCAACGGCGACGGCAACCCATTCGACGACAACAACCACGGCACGCACGTTGCCGGCACCATCGGCGCGGTTGGCAACAACGGCATCGGCGTGGCCGGCGTGAACTGGTCCGCCAAGATCATGGCGCTGAAGTTCCTCGGCGCCGACGGCAGCGGCGCGATCAGCAACGCGGTTTTGTCCCTCGATTACGCGGTGACGCACGGCGCGAAGGTGTCGAACAACAGTTGGGGCGGCGGCGGGTACAGCACCACGATGGCTGCGGCCATCGGACGAGCGCGAACGGCGGGTCACATCTTCGTCGCCGCGGCCGGCAACGACGGCCAGAACATCGATACGACCGCGAGCTACCCCGCGAGCTACATCCAGAGCTTCAACAATGTGGTCACGGTCGCGGCCACGGGCAGCACCGACGCGCTCGCGAGTTTCTCGAACTTCGGCGCCAGTTCCGTAACGCTCGCGGCTCCGGGCGTGAGCATCCTCAGCACCACGCCGGGCAATACGTACAGCAGTTTCAGCGGCACCTCGATGGCGGCCCCACACGTCGCCGGCGCGATCGCACTCTACTGGAACGCGAACCCGAGTCTCACCTACACCGAGGTGATCAACAAGCTGAAGTCGTCCGTGGACCCGGTCGCCGGGTTGAGCGGGAAGGTCGCGACCGGTGGTCGGCTCAACGTCGCGAACATGTTCGCGACCACAAGCCCACCCGTGGTGTCCGGTCCGAAGGTGGTCACCGCAGTCTACAGCGGCACCACCGCGACGCAACTCGACAAGGTGCGGGTCACCTTCGACAAGGCCATCACCGCGAGTTCCTTCACCTCTGCGGACATCGTGAGCTTTACCGGACCGAGCGGCGCGATCGCCGCGAACTACACCGTCACGCCGGTTGGTACGGCGGGCACGCAGTTCGACATCGGGTTCGGCGCGCGGACCGTCGCGGGTACCTACTCGCTGGTATTCGGGCCGAACATTCAGAGCACGGCCGGCAAGTCAATGGACCAGAACGGCAACGGGATCGCGGGCGAGACGACGGCCGACCGGTTCACCGCGACCGGGAGTCTGGTACTGAACGTGAACCGCACGTTCTCCGCGACCGGGCTGCCGCTGGCAATCAGGGATCTTCAGACGACGACCTCGACCATTAACGTTTCCGAAAACGTGCAGATCGCCGACCTGAACGTGAAGGTCGCTCTCACACACACCTACGACGGCGATCTGGTTATCACGCTGACTTCGCCCACGGTGAACGGCGTGGCCGGCAAAACGGTGACGCTGTTCAACCGGCGCGGCGGGAGCGCCAATAACCTCACCAACACCGTCTTCGACGACGAGGCGACGGTCGGAATCGCGAACGGCGCGGCCCCGTTTAGCGGCTCGTTCAAGATCGAGAATACGACCGGAAACCTGCTCTCCGCGTTCGACGGGCGGAGTACCCAGGGCGTGTGGACACTGAAGGTGAGCGACGTGGCGAGCCGTGACACCGGGAGTTTGACTGCATGGTCGATGGTCGTGAACGGAACCATCGGCAGTGCGATTGGGAGCGGGAGCGCGCGGGCGCTCGGCTTCCTCGACGAACCGACATTCGCCAGTGATGAATTCGCGTTCGCGGGCGAAGTGATTGGGATCGATGCGTTCGAATTCGACGCGGCGCCGATCGTGGTCGCATCGAGTGAACCGGTTCGTGAAATCTCTTCGCCGCTCACCATCATCGACGACACCACGAGCGGCGACAGCTCGATGTCGTGGCTATCGCCGGAAGCCGCTCGCCGCGAGTATGCGGTGCGGTCGGACGAGGTCATGAGCTACACGAACCGCGATTGGCGCCCGGCGGCCCGCGCCGATTTCAGCGAACCACATGCCGTCGCGATTGCCACGCTCTACTTCCCGCCGACATCGGAAGATACCGGCTCCGACTCCGGCGATTTCTTCTCCGGCGACGCGGAGTGAAGTCGAATGCCCCGCGCGAGCGGGGCTGCTTCCGACTTGCCGAAACACACGAACCCCGCACGCTTTTGCGTGCGGGGTTCGTGTGTTTTGATCGTCGCGATCAGTGCCGCAACAAGAACTCGTTGAGGTTCAGGAGTGCGTGCTGCACATCCTGAAGCCCGGTCGCGCGGTCCTTTGCGGAGGCAAGGTGCGCCGCGACAAGCTCCTTCTCGCGCGCCGTTGGGCGTCGGCTCAGCGTTGCGAGGTAGACGCGTTCCACGATCCACGCGTCGTCCTTGCCAGCCTTCACCCAACTCGTGACGCGGCCATCGGCACTCTTCACCTTCCCCAGCACGCCGGCGTTGTTCAACATGTGAAGCACCTGCGGTAGTGCCGGGTCGTCCTCACGGGCGCACTCGCAAATCACGTCGCGCACCGGTTTTGCGAACGCCGTCAGGAACGGGTGGTTCAGGGTGCCGTCGGGAAGCGCGATCGCACGCGTGCCCGCTGGGTAGCCCTTGAACTTCTCTGGCACCCCGGTCGCGCCGCTGACCGCGTCGAGAATCTGTTCCGCGGTCAACATGCGTACCGACGCCTTCACGAAGTAGCGTTCGGGGTCGGCCGCGAACGCCGACTGCTCCGGGGCTTCGCTCGCGAGTTGATAGGTATGCGAATTCAGGATCACGCGCACGAGCGGTTTCAACTTGTATCCACCCTTCACGAACTCGGCCGCGAGCGCGCTCAGCAGTTCCGGGTTCGATGGCGGGTTGGTGTCGCGGAAGTCGTCCACCGGATCGACGATTCCCTTCCCGAGCAGGTGGAACCAAACGCGGTTCGCCACCGAGGGCGCGAAGAACTTGTTCTTCGAGTCGGTGAGCCAGTCGGCGAGATGATCGCGCCGGTCGCCGTCCGGCCCGGTGGCTGGCGCAACCCAGCCGAAGGCTTGCGGCGGTTGTGGCTTTCGCGTGATCGGGTTGTTCAACTCGCGATTCGCTTGCGTGTACACAATCTCGTCATCGAGGCCGAACTGCGCGCCTTTGAGTTGCACACGCGCGAAGAACGCCGCGAGGCCGTAGTAGTCGGTTTGCGTGATGTTCTCGAACGGGTGGCTGTGGCACCGGGCGCACTGTACACGCACGCCCAGGAAGAGCTGAGCCGCGGCTTCGGCAGCTTCTTCCGGCGTGCGCGCGACGCGGTAGAAGTTCGCGGCCGGTTTGTGGAGCGTGTTGCCGCTACCGGTGAGCAGTTCGCGCGCGAGTGTTGTGAGCGGCTTGTCGTCCGCGACGCTTCGCACGAGATAGCGGTGGAAACTGTGAACGCCGCGCTCGCTGATCGTGACCGGGCTGCCGCGAAGCACGTCGGCCCACTTCAACGCCCAGAAGTACCCGAACTCTTCGCGATCCAACAGCGCGTCGATTAGCTTCGCGCGCTTGTCTTTCTCCTGCGAGTCGAGGAACTTTGCGGCTTCTTCCGGTGTGGGCAAAGTGCCGATGGCGTCGAGGAACACACGGCGCAGGAACACGTCGTCGCTGCACACCGCAGCCGGGAGCAGTTGCATATCCTTCTGCTTGGCGAACACCGCAGTGTCGATGAAGTTGTTCGCAACCGGGGCGCGGAACGCGAACTTCGCGTCGGGCTGCACGAACGAGAGCCGCACGCTCGTGATGCCCGTGAGATAACGCGCCAGCACCGACGCTTCGCCAGTGCGCACGAATGTGACGCGGCCCTCGGGTGTGACCTTCGCGGCGGTGTCGTTCGTGGTGAACACCGTGAGCGCGGTGACATCGCGCGAAGTGCCGTCCTTGAAGTGCGCGGTCGCGGTGAGTTGCTGCGCCGGGTTCGCGGGATCGAGGCGCTTCGCGTCCGGCGTCACAACGATCTTCGCTAATGGCGAAGGTTTGTCGTCCTTCGCGCCTTCCTGAATCCACTTCGCAATTGTCGTGTAAGCGGCGTGGTCGCGTCCGAACAGTTGCCCGCCGCCGTGCGACACGCGGCCACTTGCCTTCAGCAATACGAGGCTATCTTCCGGTGCTTGGCGGTTCACGCGGCGCCCGCTCAGTTCCTTCGTGAGCGTGGCGATGTCGAGATCCGGGTCTTGCCCGCGGAGCGACAGCCGGAAGCCGTTTTTCCCCTGTGGCGACCCGTGGCACGCGCCGGAGTTGCACCCGACGCGCGACAAAGCCGCGATCACGTCCGTGCGGAACGAGGTGGGCACCGGTTCGTCGGCGCGAACCACCGAGGGCGCAATCGCAACAACCAGAAGAGCAACGGCGCGAAGCATTGATACCTCTTCAGCGACCCCTCCCCAACCCCTTCCCTATGAAGGGAGGGGCTAAGAACTGTCGTCTGTCGTCTCCCCCTTCGTTCTGAGGGAAGGGGGTTGGGGTTAGGTTCTTCTACTTCTTCTTCGGCACTTCCACCTTCTTGATCTCGATCTCGACCGGCGACGCGCGCTGCTCCTCCTCGAACCCGCCCACGTCGGCGGTCGCGGTGAACTGCCAGTTCTGCTTGCGCGCCTGCGCGTCGGCCATCGCCTTCACTTCAAACTCGACCGACGTTTGCCCCTTCGGAATCGTCACCGCGTCCGGTGCGTCGAGTCCCGGCATGTTGTTCAGGTGGAGCGTGACCGGACCGTCGAACGTCTTCACGCGGGTCACCGTGAGTTTCACCTTCGCGGACTCGCCAGGCAACAACGCCACCTTCGGCGTGTCGGTCGTCAACTTGTACGCATAGCCCAGATCCAACTCGAAGGTGCGGGTCAGCGTGACGCGGCGCCCCTGATGCGTGCCCGTGGCGGTCACTTCGATGCGTGCCTTGCTGATGTTGGAGAGAATCTTCGACACGACCTCGCCGTTCCCGCCGAGTTGCTTCGCGGTTAGGTCCGGGAACTCGGCGTACACGCGGGTGCGGCCCTCGTTCTTGCCGGCGAGTTGTCCGCCGGTCGCGGAGAACGAGATCGGGCCGTCGAACCCGGCGACGCGCGTCGTCACCACCGGAATCGGAGCGGTCTGGTATCGCGGCAGCGAGACCGTCTTCTCGGGCAGTTCAAATGCGAACGGGCTTGGCGGCGTGATCTGCACCGCGAAGCGGTCCGTCAGCGCCGGCGGCACGCGTGTCTGATCCTCGCGCAGCGCAATCGGGATGAGATCTACGTTCTGATACCGCTTGTCGATCAAGGGCCGCGTGTGAACGAGGAACTTCTCGCCGGCACACTCACCAACAATCTGTACCGTGTGAATCCCGACCGAGGTTGTGCCGTCGGCTTCGAGATGACACACGATCGTGTTCTCGGTTTCACTGATCGTGTCCGGCGTGAGTTTCAAGCCGCTCGGCGCGCCCAGAAGCGAGAGTTTGATCGGCCCGACGCTGCCGTTGCGCGCGACGGCCAGCGGCACGATCTGGTAGTTCCCTTGCGGCACGGTCAACCCTTCCACTTCCGCCGTGATCGAGGGCGGGAACGGTTCGGCCCGCACCGTGATGCGGTACGCGTGCGCGTCGCTGCCGTCGCGCAAGGTGTCGCGCACCACGATGCCGTAAGTGCCGGGCACAGTTGCGGTGAAGTCGAGCGACGTTTCGGTGCCGTCGGGCTTGTCCTGGCCGCGGCGCTGCTCGCGTCCGGTGCGATCAACAATCGTCAGTTCCAAGTCCGCGGGCGAGTTCAGCGTCTTCGCTTCGGCGCGCACAAAGATGCGTTGTCCCTTCTCCAGTTGCACCGCGAACACCTGCCTGCGACCGGGTTGCTTCAGCACGCCGCACAACACGCCCGGCACGACCGCGGGTGTCGCCTGGATGTTGCCGACCACAATCGATCGGTCGAGCGCGAGGAACGGGTTCCCTCGAAGCGGCGACATGAGATAGGCAACGTGAACCGGGCCACTCGTTGCCTGTGACAGTGCAGTGTCACGCGCCGCGTCGAAGTCGCACGCAACCGTCACCGGCCCTTCGGCGGTCGCGACCGGGAGCCACGCGGAACCGGCGTCACCTGGACGCTTGACCTGATGGAAGAATGTACTCGCGAGTCGATCCGGGACCGCCACGGCCGAAGGCACCGCGACGCGATCCGCCGGAAACTTGCCCACGCGAAGGATGTAGTGGTGATGCTCACTCGCCTTCAATCGCGCGTCGCGCAGTTCGAGTGTGTACGTCCCGGCCTTCTCGAACGTGTGCGAGAAGCGGAAGTCGAAGTACAGTCCGGGATTGTTGTCGCGTTCGAGGACGAACTTGCCAGTGTCGTCGCGAATGCTGAGTAGCGGGTCCGCGTCCTTGCCGAGTCGGTTCGACACGCATTCAAAGCTCACTCGCTCGTTCGCGCTCACGGTGATTGTGTAGCGGTCGAGGGTGCTTTCGCGGAACGTGCCACACACGCACGTCGGCAGTGCGAGTGACACCGGCTTGTCACCTGCGGCGATTGCCTTGACGGGGAGGTCTTCGACGTGAAACAGCACTGTGTTCGTGAGCCCGTCGCGGGTCGCGATTCGCAGCCCACACACACCCACAGGTGCATCTGCGTTCAGAGTAATGTCGAACACGAGTTTCCCCGGTTCGCTCGACACCGGCTTCGCACTCAGTGCCCCCTTCGGGAGCGCGTGCCACACGTCGAGGCCAAGGCCGAGGCCCTTCCCGGCGAAGGTGACGCGCGTGGTTTTCCCGCGTTCTACCACCGGCGGCGACACGCTCTCGACGAACCCTTGCGCGCTCGCAGCAAGTGGAAAACTGAGAGCGGCGAGGACGACGAGGGTGTATCGCATGGCGCAACTTTGGGAAACGTGACGGTAACAAGTAGCCGGTTTAGCGTTCGACCCGGGCGATGTAAACTGGCCGGAAAACCGCTGGCGGGATCGACTTGTTGTATGGTACACTTGGCGGAGATCGATTGCACGCCGGTTTTCGCTGCCACTGCGCACGCCAAAGTATCAGGGGGCTTACGCCCCCCGCTCGCAGGATACAAATCATGCTGAATCTGTGGGGTTCGTCGTCACTGGACCGCCGCGAACTGCTTCGCGTCGGCGGGGTCGCGCTCGGCGGGTTGACGCTTCCCATGCTTCCGACAAACTCGGCACGTGCGGCCGGCGCAAAGCCCAAGAGCTTCGGTCAAGCGAAGAACTGCATCATCCTGTACCTGAGCGGCGGCCCGGCACAACTCGACACGTTCGACCCGAAGCCGGACGCGCCAGACGATATTCGCGGGCCGTTCACCACAATTCAAACCACTCTGCCCGGCGTGCGGTTCTCCGAATTGCTCCCCAACGCCGCGAAGTGGATGCACAAGTCGGCGCTTGTGCGCACCATGTGGCACGAGCACAACGACCACGGTCGCGGGTCGTACTGGATGTTTACTGGTTATCAGTACCCGGGCGGCGTGCCCGAAGTGAACAACATGAACCGCCAGGACATGCCCCACATGGGCGCGTGCGTGGCGAAGATCGCGCCGGGCAAAAGCCCACTCCCGGCGTGGGCCATCGTCCCGCACCGCATGGACGTGGCCGGCGGGCGCCGTTCCGGGCAGTTCGCCGGCGCGCTCGGCTCGAAGTACGACCCACTCTACACCGGCGGCAACCCAAACGACGACGACTTCAAGTTGGATCACATCCCACTCGTCGCGAACGAATCGCCCGACGCGTTGAAGCGCCGGCTCTCGTTAGTCGATCAACTGAACCTCGAAACGAAGTCGCTCAACGGTCTGGCCGCGAGCGGCACCATCAAGGACTCACAAGCGAAGGCGGTGGAAGTCATCTCGTCGGACGCGGTGCGAAAAGCCGTCGATCTCGCGGGCGCACCGGCGAAAGAGCGAGAACGTTACGGCCGCAACCTTTTTGGTCAGTCGGTGATGCTCGGGAAGCGACTCTTAGATGCCGGTGTGCGGCTGGTACAATGTAACTGGCAGCGGACGCAGGGCATCAACGGGTTCGCGTGGGACACGCACTGGAACAACTTCACCGCTCACAAGGACGATCTGGTTCCGCCGTTCGACAAGGCGTTCCACGCCTTGATGACCGACCTCGACGCGGCCGGGAAACTGGACGAAACGCTTGTGGTGGTGGCAGCGGAGTTCGGGCGGTCGCCAAAGATCACGAAGAGTAACGCGGGCCGCGAGCACTGGCCGGAGTGTTACAGCGTGTTGTTCGCGGGCGGCGGCATCAAGGGCGGGCAGGTGTACGGCGCGAGCGACAAGATCGCCGGTCGCCCCGTGAGCAACCCGGTCACCCCGGCCGACTTCACTGCGACCATCTACCACTGCCTCGGCATCGACAGTTCGAAGGAAGAACACGATCAGGGCGGACGGCCGTTTACGCTCTCGAAGGGCAAGGCCATCGACGCTCTCATTTCCTGAGCAGTCTCAAGTCGTAAAGTCCCAAGTCAAAGACCTCCGCCATCTGGGTCTGTGACTTTACGACTTGAGACTCTTCGAGTGGGGCTGCATCAGTTGCGCAGGCTGGCACGTCGGCGTCGCAGTTGTGCGGCCTGTCGCGTTTAGCCGCGCACCGGGCGTCGGCATGTCGTTCACCAGAACCAATCGCCCTTGGGCGCGGACTCGCCGCGTCCGAAACACTACGGTCGGCGCCCGCGAAGGCACTTCTCGCGGAGATTCGCAGCATGGTCTTCTCGTTCCGCCGCGCCGGACGGCTTGTCGTTTTGATTGGATGTGCGGCACTTGTGCTAACGGGCGCGGCGCGTTTCGGCGTCAACCGGTTTCTCTCGTCGACGCGTGGCAAAGCGATGGTGTCCGACCGGCTCGGTACGGCGATCGGAATGCCGGTCGAAGTGTCCGAGGTCGATGTCGGCGCCGACGGTTCTTCGTTTCGTTTCCGCGTGATGGATCCTGGCGACCCGAAGGCCGAGGTGCTGAACGTGCCGTCGGCATCGACGGACCTGAGCGCCGCGGACTTCGTGACCGGGCGCGTGGCGCCGACCACCCTTCATCTCAAGGGCGCGGCGCTCACGCTCAGGCTCGCGCCGGACGGAAGTGTACTCACGCCGCTGCCGGTGCTACCGAGCGGGCGCGAACCGTTCCCGGCGGTGAGTATCGACGGCGCGAGTTTGTCCTTGCATCAGGCTGGGCGACCGAACTTTGCGCTGAGTGGCGTGAACGTGAAACTCGCCCCGACCGGCGACCTGATCGTTGTTTCCGGCACCGTGAGCGACCCGAAATGGGGCGTGTGGACGATTCGGGGGGAACTCCGACGCGACACCCACACCGGTTGGGTGGAACTCGCAAGCACCAACGCCCCGCTGGACCGCGAACTGCTCGAAACGATCCCACTTCTCCCGCGAGGAACCTTCGATGATGTGTCGGCACTGGGTCGCGCCGCGGTGACGGTCCGCTTGGCGTTGGGCGAGGACCGGTCGGTGCAACCGACGGTGGAAATTCGCCCGACGCTGTCGCTTTTCGGCGCCCCGCTGGGGCCGTGCTTCCGGCTCACGCACACTTCCGACGGCTACCTCTTCGAGCCGGTCCGTTGAACTCACGGGGCAACGCGTTCGTTCGGTGCCAGTTGCCGTGGCGAAGCCGGCATTCCGGTCCCCACTGTTGCCAATGCGCGCAGGTCCGCCAACATCCGCACAGTTTCCCACCACCACAGCCGATTCGGAGTGTATCCCTGCCACTCGCTGTCGCAAAGGATCGACTCGATGCGCGCCCCCCGGTTCTCCGTCGTGATGTACCTGCCCGATTCGCGCGGCATTGCTGGCCAGAGCGTACGCTCGTGGACTGAGCAGCGCGACTTCGCACGCGACCGTTTCGAACTGTTGGTCATGGCCAACGGAAGCGAGCCCGAGACAGAAGCACAAATCCCACCGTTGCTGAGCGGTAACGATCGCCTTCTCTGTTACTGCGGCGCGGCGCGCACGGAACTGTTCGATCGGGGCGTGCGTGCGGCTCGCGGGGAGTTCGTCATTTTGACCGAGTCGCACAGTCCGGCCGAACCGGACTTCCTGGACAAGATGGATCAGTTCTTGCAATCATCGAGCCTGGATGCGGCTTGTTGCAACGCCCTGCCGATGTGCAGTGGCGCGTTGAGCCGACTGGACGCCAAGTGTTTTGAAGAAGGGTTCCAACAGTATCGTCGTCCAGAGGACTGGCGCAAGGTCAACATCCACGGCTTTGCCCTCCGCCGCTCGGTGTACCTGAAAATCGGCGGATTGAACCCGCGGTACGGCACCTTCGCCGAGATGGTGCTTGCGGCAGAACTGTGGCGGTGTGGCTACCGACCGGGTTTTGCGGAGGCACCGACGGTGCGGCACAAGTTCGCTGCGAGCGTTCGTGTGGCGAACGAGTTCCACCGGGACGCGGTGGCGGGCGAGATCCGCTATCATCGCGACCACCCGCGCGGACCGCGGATCGAACACACATACCTGGCCGATGGCGATTCCCCGTGGTCGGACCGCGAACTGACGTGGGCCGCGTTCACCGCCCTGTGGTCGGAGCGACAGCGCGGGGGCGGGCAACTTCTTCGGCACGGCTGGCACGCCTTCAAGTTAGGTGTGCGCGAAGGGCGTCCAGGGCGCGCGGCCGATCTCGCCGCGATGGTTCTGTCACTCGCTGGCTGTTGGTTGTGCGGTTCGCGGTCGGCGCGGTCCAAGCGGTTGTACCTGCGGTTTTGGGCGTCCGCGGCGCGGCTCGCCCGCAAGCGGTTTCTCGCGACCGAAGCGGACCGCATTCCCGTCGAGGCTCGCGTTCCCGTCCCGGTCTCGTACCGTATCGACGACCTCCTCGAACGCGACGTGTTGGGGTTCCACCTGCTCGAACACTGGCAAGGCGAGCCGATGCGCTGGACAGGGCGGTGCGCCGTAGTGCGCCTCCCGCGACCCGAGTGCGCGTGTCAATTGATCTTGCAGACCAGAGGCGTGGGCTGGCCTGCGACCGAGCGAGCACCCTCGTTTTACATCGATGGACGGCGTTTGCCGGCGAGCGCCGTATCGATCGAACAAGACCGCATCCGGCTGTGGGTGGACGGCTCGGCGGAGCGTTGCCCGCTGCTTTTGGCGGTGGTGTGCGACCCGGTGAAGCCCGAGAGTCGAGGAACTGACCGGCGCGAACTCGGCTTGCCGCTGTTTGGCATCGAGACTGTTCCGCTTCACGCGGCCCCGCTGCGCGTCGCCGCGTGAAGCGGTTTCAGTTTAGCGGCACGAGTTTCCTTCCCGTTGCCCACTTCTTCTCTGCCGGTTTGTCGCGGACGACCTCGTTGTACAGCGTGTCGCGTTCCACTGGGACGCGGCCCGCTTCCTCGATCAGCCGGCGCAGATCGCGCACCGTTAGTTCTTGCGGCGAGTCGCTCCCGGCCGCGTGGTAGATCGTCTCGTGAACCACCGTCCCGTCGATGTCGTCGGCACCGTAACTCTGAGCTACCTGCGCGACCTTCGCGGTCAGCATCTGCCAGTACGCCTTGATGTGCGGGAAGTTGTCCAGCATCAAACGCGACACCGCCATTACTTTCAGGTCCGTTAAGCCGCTCGGCTTCGGGATGTTCGCGCCCAGCGGGTTGTTCGTCGGGTGGAACGCCAGTGGGATGAACGTCTGGAACCCGCCCGTGATGTCCTGAAGTTCGCGCAGCCGAACCATGTGGTCGATGCGGTGTTCCGGTTGCTCGATGTGGCCGTAGAGCATCGTCGCGTTCGACTTGCCGCCGAGTTCGTGCCACTCGCGATGCACCCGCAGCCACTGGTTCGCGTCGGCCTTGTAGTCGCACAGTTTCGAGCGCACATCGGGGTGGAAGATCTCCGCACCGCCGCCCGGCAGCGAACCCAAGCCCGCAGCCTTCATCTCGGCGAGCAACTCGCGCGTGGGCCGCTTCGTGATGCGCTCGAACCAGTCCCATTCCACTGCGGTCCACGCCTTCAGGTGCAGGTCCGGAAACGCGGTGTGAATGCTCGCGATGATGTTCAGATACCAGTCGTAGGGCAACAGGTGGTGCAGCCCGCCGACGATGTGAAGCTCGGTTGCACCCTGTTCACTCGCTTCTCGCGCACGCTGAAGAATCTGTGCGTCGGTCATCACGTAGCCGTTGGCCGACTTCAGATCGGCGCGGAACGAACAGAACGCGCACCGGTACACGCACACATTGGTTGGATTCAGGTGCTGGTTCACGTTGTAATAGGTGACGTTCCCGTTCTTTTTCTCTCGCACGAAGTTCGCGAGTTCCCCAAGAGAGAACAGGTCAACATTCCGGTCGAGGAACAACCCGTCGTCGAACGTGAGGCGCGTGTCCGAATTCACCTTGTCGCGAATGTCGGCGAGCCGGGCGGCGGTCGTGGTCATGGAGGTTCGTCCTGTCGAAAAGCCGCGGGAACGGGTGTTCTATCGCTCCCAACGCTAACCGCAATCGGCGCCCGTGTGTTAACCCCTATATCCGGCGCGCGGAAATCCGGGGAACCGGGCAAGTGCGATTGTTCGCGGGTGGGTGTAGCGCAAAATCCTGTTGGTGGGGCGGGATTCCAACAAGGATTCACAACAGGAGTAGTGTCATGCGAAGGCTGTTGCTGGTAACCGCGCTTGCGGTCAGCGGGTTCGCGGGAGCGACGGGCACCGCGAGCGCCCAGGATCAACACTGGGGTCCGTCCGCGACCTCGGTCACGTGGCCGTCGGTCACGCCGTCGGGATGGTACACGAACACGTACAACCACGCGTGGTACTACCCGTGGTACGCGTACTACAACTCCAGCCAGGGGCCGTACGCGAACTGGATGGCTGGCGGCGGGTACGCGACCTACTCTCATCACGGCCCGGCCGGCCACTTCAACTACCCGCGCGAAGTGGCGCAACCGTACTTGGGCGCGTGGTACAAGGATCCCAACCAGCCGACCGACAATGAAAAGAAGGACGACGGGAAGAAGGACGACGGGAAGAAAGACGACGGGAAGAAAGACGACGGGAAGAAAGAGAAGACGGAAGGCCGCGTGTCGGTAACGCTGCCCGCCGACGCGAAGTTGCTTTTCAACGGCACCGTCGCGACTGGGACTGGGGCGGTGCGAGTGTTCCGCACGCCGGCATTGGAACCGGGGCAGAGCTACCGCTACGAGTTGACCGCGGAGGTGGTCCGTAACGGCCGGACCGAGCGCGTGACCGAATCGGTCGTGGTGCGCGCGGGCGAAACCTCAACGGCGACACTCACACCAACGGGTGTAACGACTGCCGGGACAAAATAAACTAGGCGAACCCGGAGTGTCAGCGACGGGGTGGACTTTAGCGCTAAATGATGCGCTGAGATCCACCCCGTCGCTGACGCTCCGGGTTCGCCATTTACACTTTCCGAAGCCTGATCGTGAGCGGTTGAGCATCGATCTTCACGGTCGCAGTGTGAACGCCGTCACCGGTCAGCAGCGTCTCGCTCCACCGTGTTGCCTGCACCGCGGTCGCGATGTTGTCGCGGTGCGCGGTGATGGCCTTCGTCAGTTCCGGCGTCTCAGCCGCGAGGTACAGTTCGATCTTGTCGAGCAGGTCGAGTTTCGCGTCCTTGCGGGCGTTCTGTACCTGACGAATCACGTCGCGCGCCAGCCCTTCGAGCTTTAGCGATTCGGTGATGGTCGTGCTGATTGCGACCTGTGTGCCGCGATCAGCGACCCCGCACCAGCCCGATTGCCCCGCGTACTCGATGTTGAAGTCGACAGCGGTCAACGGCACACCAACAACTTCAAACGGCCCGCGCTCCAGTCGTGCCGCGATGTCGGCCGGGTCCAGTTTCACGAGTGCGTCTTCGGCCTCCCTGAGTTTCGCGCCGAGTTTGCTGCCCGCGACCTTCTTGTTGAGCCGCGCGGCACCGATGAGCAGCGGGCCAGTGGTCGCGTCATGCAACCGAACCGACTTCACGTTCAACTCGTCGATGATAAGATCGCGGAACCGTTCGACAGCGCGCGTGTCCGCTTCCGAACCGGGCGACACCATCAGTTCCGCGAGCGGTTGCCGCACGTTGAGTTTCGCCAACTGTCGCGCCGCGAGGCCGAGCGAAATCACCCGCTGCACGGTCTTCATGTCTTCGGACAATTCCTTATCAATGAGCGAATCATCAGATTGTGGGAAGTCGCACAGATGTACGGATTCGGGCGAGCGGGGGGCGTCAGCCCCCTGTTGATTTACGACAAGGTTCTTCCACATCACTTCTGTGATGAATGGAACACACGGGGCCATCAACTTGCACAGCGTCGTGAGCGTCGCGTAGAGCGTTTGATACGCGGCGTTCTTGTCCTTGCGACCGGCGCCATCGAGATCGGTGTTCTTGCTATGCAACCGGTCCTTGTTACGCCGCACATACCAGTTCGATAGATCGCCCTCGATGAACTCTTCCGCTTTGATCGCGAACGTCATCACGTCGTATGCGGCATACGCGGCGATCGAGTCGTTGATGAGCGTCTGAAGGTTCGAGAGTAGCCAGCGGTCGATGTCCTGGCGCTCCTTGACCGGCACTTGTGGCGCGGCCGGATCGAAGCTGTCACCGATGGCGTAGTTGCAGAACATCGCGTAGGTGTTCCACAACTTGAAAAACACGCGCGAGCGCACGTCGTTCGCCGGTTCTGGGCCGAAGTTCAAGTTCGCCGCAGGGTTCTGCCTCGCGTAGAGCCAGCGCATCACGTCCGCGCCGATCGCGTTGAACGGCAGCGGCCTCCCCTTCGGGTCCGTGATCGTCCCACCTTCGTCTGCCGCGGAAACAAACTCGATCGAGTTCCCGCTACTCTTGCTCATCGCGTTGCCGTACTGATCCTTCACCAAACCGTGACCGAGCAGCGTCTTGAACGGCGGCTGACCGTCGCTCATCATCGTCGACATCGCCAACAGCGCGTAGAACCAGTTGCGGAATTGCCCCGGGAAACTTTCTGTGATGAAGTCCGCGGGATACCACTCATTCCAGTATGCGCGGTCGGTGTTATATTTCAGCGTGGAGAACCCCACGATGCCCGCGTCAAGCCACGGGTTGCCCACGTCCGGTACGCGCGACATCAGGTTTCCGGTCTTCGTGCTCTTGATCTTCACGCGATCAACCCACGGGCGGTGCGGCGTATGACCCTCGAACTCGGCCCAACCTTCAACCGCTCGCGATTTCAACTCTTCGTAACTGCCGATCACCTCGAAATCGTTGGGGTCGTTCTCGTTCACCCAGATCGGCAGCGCGAGACCCCAATAGCGTTTCTTGGAGATCATCCAGTCGCCCATGTTCCAGAGCCAGTCATATTCGCGTGCTTGGCCGTTGATGCTTTCGGGCAAGAAGTTGACCTGCTTCACCACTTTCATGATGTCGCCACGAAGTCCTTCTTCCGTGTGTTTCGGTCCCATGTTGATGAACCATTCATCAACGAGCCGGTATAGAAGTTCCGTCTTACACCGCCAGCAGTGCGGGTAACGGTGAACGTAGCCCTCTTTCGCGAACAACCTGTCCTTCGCCTTGAGTTGCTCGAACACCGCGTCGGCGGTCGTTGGATCAACGGCGTTCTTGCCGGTGAGAGCGCCGAAACCATCCACGAACACGCCGTCATCACCGATCGGCGCGACCGGTGGCAGGCCGTTCTCCTTGCCCCACTGATAGTCAATCGACCCGCAACCGGGCGCGGTGTGAACAATACCCGTACCTTCGGTGTCGGTCACGTCCTTGCCGCCGGAGATGACCTTGTGCGACTGCGCCGCAGTCTTCGCGGGCCACTTGCCGCTTTGCTTCGTGATCTTGGCGACTTCTTCCGGGAAGCCGTACTCGTGATTCTGAGCCGCGAGGTCGTCGAACGGGCCGACGTACTCCCATCCGAGCATGTCACTTCCCTTTACCTCGCCGACAACTTCATATGTCTCGCCTTTGCCGGCCTTCACCTTGAAGTGCTGTTCGATTGTGACGAGGTTGGGCACCTCCTTCAGCCAGGGACGCGTCTTCTTGCCTGCGCCTTCGGTCTCGTCGTCATCGACTTCGCCACCACTCCCTTCCATGCGGTTCAATTTGAACGCGCCCTTCGCGACGTAATAGATTTCGCCCTTCACCTTCACTTGCAGGTATGTGAGGTCGGGATTGATCGCGGCGCCGACGTTGCTCGTGAGCGTCCACGGTGTGGTGGTCCACACCAACAAATTCTCTTTCTCACGGCCCTTGATCGGCAGTTTCACGAAGCAGGCGCGATGTTCGACTAACTTGTAGCCTTCTTTCATCTCCTGTTCGGAGATGCCAACGCCGCAGCGCCCACACCACGGCATCACGTCGTAGCCGCGATTGATAAGTCCCTTGCAGTGACACTTCTTGAGGAACGACCAGATCGTATAGTTGTTCTCCTCACTCATCGTGAAGTATGACTTGCGGTCGTCCGGCTTCTTCGCCCAGTCCGCGTCGGTGCGGTCCCAGTTCATCCAGTAACCTAAACGGATGCTCTGATCTGTTTGGACTCGCGCGAACGTGTTCACACGGTCCTTGCACACTTGCACGAACCGAGCGATGCTCGCCTCGGGGTCGCCCGGAACGAGGTTCTCGATGTCGCGCTTGCTCTTCAGATCGAGCGACTTCTCGACTTCGACCTCGACCCACAACCCCTGACAGTCGAACCCGTTTTGGTAGCGGAGTTCGTGGCCGGTCATCGCGAAGTAGCGGTTGTATACGTCCTTATATGTGCGTCCCCAGGCGTGGTGAACGCCCATCGGGTTGTTCGCGGTGATTGGGCCGTCGAGGAAACTCCACTTTTTGGCGCGGCCGACGTTCAGCGCCTTTCGCTTCTCGAAAATGCCGTTGTCGTTCCAGAACTTCAGGATCATGCGCTCCAGCGACGGGAAATCGACCGACGATTCGACCTTCTCAAACGGCATGGCGCAACCTCACAGGAGACCAAGGGGTTGAAACCCCTGGCACCGAGCACGAACGCGAACCACACAACTCCGAATCGCCCATTTTACGACGGACACGCGAACCCGGCACTTGGCTCGCGCCGGAGACCTTCCGCTACCAACCGTCTGCCTCATACAGAACGTCCGTGCACTAATCGGCATCCCGTCTGGCACGAGTCTACACGAAGAGCAAGTTCACGCTGTTTAACCTGATCGGGCAACCAGCCAGCGCGCAAGGCGTTCGTGGAACGCCCAAGAAGTTTGGTGTGTGTTCGGACACGCTGTTCTCGGAGAATCTCAGTTCACTGGTCTTCTACGTCAGCGCGACCGGCTTGCTACCGGACGAGGTGAAAGCGAAGGCCCAATCGGCTGATGTGCTGGCCGGGAAGTGCATGGCCCTCGCGTTCTCGAAGGATGGCACCTTCTTCGAGGTCGGCGATACCATCCTTAGCGTGCACGCGAAGACCGAATACTTCTCTCGCGACAAGTGACAGCGTGAGCGTCTCACGAAGCCGCAAGCGGCCAATGGCGCCGCTTGCGGCTTCGTGAGCGATTACCCCATTCGCTTCTTCAACTCGGCGTCCACGGCGTCGAGGTACTGCTCCGTCGTCAAGTACGGCGTCTTGTCGCTGATCAGAATCGCCAGGTCTTTCGTCATCTTGCCGCTCTCGACCGTATCGACACACACCTTCTCCACCAGTTCCGCGAAGCTTACCAAATCCGGCGTATTGTCCATCTTGCCGCGATAGATCAAGCCGCGCGTCCACGCGTAAATGCTCGCGATCGGGTTCGTGCTCGTCGGCTTGCCTTTCTGGTGCTCGCGGAAGTGGCGCGTTACCGTGCCGTGTGCGGCTTCAGCCTCCACCGTCTTGCCGTCCGGTGTCGTCAGCACGCTGGTCATCAGACCGAGCGAGCCGTAACCCTGCGCGACGGTGTCACTCTGCACGTCGCCGTCGTAGTTCTTGCACGCCCACAGATAGCCGCCGGTCCACTTCATGTTCGCGGCCACCATGTCGTCGATCAGGCGGTGCTCGTAGGTGAGCTTCGCGGCAGCGTACTTCGCCGCAAACTCGGTGTCGAAGACCTCCTGGAACAGGTTCTTGAACCGGCCGTCGTACACCTTCAGAATCGTGTTCTTCGTCGAGAGGTACACGGAGTAGTCGCGGCCGAGGCCGTAGTTGAAGCACGCGCGTGCGAACCCCTTGATGCTGTCGTCGAGGTTGTACATCGCGAGCGTGACGCCGCCACCGGGTGCCTTGAAGACTTCCTTCTCGATCACCGGGCCGCCGTCGGTCGGCGTGTAGGTGAGTTTCACCGTTCCCGCTCCCGGGAACAGAATCTCGCTCGCCTTGTACTGGTCGCCGAACCCGTGACGCGCAACCACCACCGGCTTGTCCCAGTGCGGCACGAGTCGCGGCACGTTCTTGCAGATGATCGGCTCGCGGAAGATGGTGCCGTTGAGGATGTTTCGGATGGTGCCGTTGGGCGACGGGTACATCCGCTTCAAGTTGAACTCCGCGACGCGTGCTTCGTCCGGCGTGATGGTCGCGCACTTCACCGCGACGCCATACTTCTTCGTCGCTTCCGCGGAATCAAACGTCACTCGGTCGTCGGTCGCGTCGCGGTGCTCGATGCCGAGGTCGTAATACTTCAGGTCGATGTCGAGGTACGGGAGGATGAGTTTCTCGCGGATCTTCTGCCAGATGATGCGGGTCATCTCGTCGCCGTCCATCTCGACGACCGGGTTCTTCACTTTGATCTTGACCACGAGAAAAGCTCCAAAGAGGGGGGTAAGGCGTTAGCTTATGCGCTCCCCACGAAGCCGCAAGCGGCAGGCGGGTGGCGCCGCTCGCGGCTTCGCGGGAGTAACAACCTTGCGCGCCCGCGCTTGCATTTCTGACCAGGATTCGGAACAATATCACCACCCCTCAAGGTATTCCCATGCCGCAAGACGCCGCTTGCCCAAAATGTAGGGCCTCGTTTCCCGTGACCGAGGCTCGCAACGCGTTCACGGTCGCGTGCCCAAAGTGCGACACTGAAATGACGGTCGAGTTCGCGAAGCCGGCCGCGCCGCCGGAAGCCGGGCAACCGCACTACGACCTCTTCGTCAAGCCCGGCGCGCTGGCCAGCGGCGCGGGACCTGCCCCCCCGAAGAAAAAGAAGGACGACGACGACGACGAACCGAAGCGCAAGGGTGGGTCGGCGGCGATCGTGCTCCTCAGCGGCGGGTTCGGGCTGCTGTTCGTTCTCGGTGGGTTGGGGCTGACCGCATGGTTCCTGTTCTTCTTCGTCGACACCTCGACAGAGGTCGTCGCGAACAACAACCGCCCAAACAACAGCCAGCCGAACAACCAACCAACCAACCAACCAAACAACCAACCAAACAACCAGGGCAAGAACACCCCCAACCCGCGGCCGGGGCCAGGACCTGGTCCGGGGCCAGGCCCTGGACCGATCATTCCGCCGAAACCGAGGAACGAGTTCGATCTGAAACCGGTCTCCGGTTCTCTACAGGCGATCACCCCGCCGTCGCTCGACCTGAGTACCTCGCAGGTGATCATCCTGCCCGCTCCCGCGGCGGCCGTATCGGTCGGCGGGAACGGTCGGTACATCGTCATGCACATCCCGACCAAGAACCAGTTGATTTGCTTCGACGCGAGCCAAGGCAAGACGTTCATCGGCGGGGACCCGCTGAATGGCGGTAATCACCTGCTCGCCGCCGGACAGAACCAGTTGGTCGTCCTCGGGCCGAACAACATCCTGAGCGTGTACGACCTGCCGAGCCTCCAGCGCCGGTACGACACCAGCGGCCCACGCTTGACCTTCGGCGTCGCCTCCATCGCAATGGGGTCTGCGACCAACGGCCCGATGCTTGCGTGCGATGTCCACGGGAACGCCGCGCTGATGGACATCGGGCTTAACGGGGCCACCGTGGTCGAGGGGTCGCAAGGAAACATTGGCGGCGACATGACCACGCCGGTGCGGGCGTCAGCCAACGGCAAACTGTTCCTTCGCGGCGGGTTCAGCAACGGCAGCAAGACATTGCTCGTGACCGAATGGGCACGCAAGTGGAAGACAACCAGCTCCGATGTGTGTGCCTCCTACCCGTCAGCCGACGGCAAGTATGTGTTCGGCTACGGAATGATCGTCCGCGATAACGGGCAGATCGTCGGGAGCCGCGCCGGTGGACCCGGAAACAGCGTGTGGTACGTGCCGGCCGTCTCCGGCACCCATTTCCTTCGTCTCGGCGAAACGAAGGATGGAAACAAACAGGCCGTCACCATTTCCGTTCACAAGAACCACCTGAACCCCGAGAAGGAGAAGGCCATCTCCCTCGGCGTGCTGCCCGAGATGGAGGGGTTGGTGGAGTGGTTCTTCGGCAGAACCGTCCCGCTCGATCAGCACCTGTTCCTCATCCCCGAGGCGAAGATGCTCGTCGTCCTCAACGCGAAGAAAGACAAACTGACGATGCGGAAGGTGGACATCAAGTAGGTGACAGAAGTCACAAGGCAGAAGACAAAAAACAAGCCGTGCGACTGCGGTCGCACGGCTTTTGTGTGGACCATCGCAAACGTCACTTCACGCGCTGCGGGTTGACTGTGACTGGGGCGGCACCCGGTTCGGCGGCGGGCGGCACGCTCGACTTCACCTGCGCGCCCAACTCGAACGGGTCCGGCACCGTCACCTTCAGGAACCCGCTCGTTGTGAGCGGAACCTTTACATCCCCCGAGATGACGATCGCGTTACCCGGTTCGCTCGTCGGATCGTCGAACGGCACGCGATCACTCGCCTGACGCCCGAGGCTCGGCGGTGCGGGCAGCAGGTTCACGTCGCGCGCCCGTTCGGTGACCACGGCGGCGACCGGGAGAACGGGTTTCGCGGGAACGTCGCCGGCCCCAGCGCCGAGACTCAGTGGTACCTTCTCCGGGGGTACGGCAGGTTTGGTTGCGGCAGGCCGCGCAGGCAGAACCGGCGGCAGCGCATAACTCGCCCGCACGGGCGATTCGGGCTCGAGGATCTTCGGGGGAACCGCGCGCGGCTTTGGTTCGCCGCCGAACCGCTCGCCGGGCAACTTCACCGGGACCGCCGGCGCGACGACTCGCGGCAGCGCCTGCCCGGTCAGGTCCGGTGCGAACGCGAACGCCGTGGGTGCGGGCGGTTGTGTCGGCGCGGGCGGTTGCGGCACCACCTTCGCGACCGGTTGCGGCGAGATCACCACCGCGGGCAGTTCCGCGGCCGGTTGCGGGTCGGCGACCGGCTCTTGCGAACAGCCAGCCAGAGCAACAGCGGAGAGGAACGTTGCGCGAATCATGGTAAGCCTCGGAATCCCGAAGAAGGCCAGGGGCTTACGCCCGCTGGCTACGAACAGCCGCCCTTCCAGGGCTGAAGAGCAGATTTACTGCCTTCACCCACGCTCACTACTTCGCGGGCACTTCGATCACGAGTTTCACCGGTGTGCCCTCTTTGGGTAACACGTCCGGGCGCACGTCGAGCTTGAGAAACTTCTCTTCCTTCATCGTCCACCCGGTTTGCAGCACCGTCTCGTCGCTGACCGGGAACAGCACGATAAGCGTGCCGGTGAGGTCGGCGCCGTACTTCTTGTCGCCCGGCTTGTTCGGGTCGGGCGCAGTCAGCACCGAGCCGGTGAACGCGAACGTCATCTTGGGTGGCGCCTTCTTCGTCTTGGGGTCCATGAGCACCTTGTCGAGCGTGAGTCGCTTGGTGCCGCCGGCGCCGTCGGGCACTTCGATGAAGACGTTCACCGCTGTCCCTTCGGCCTTCGGGTCCGGGTCGCCCTCTTTCGGCGCGGAGCCTTTCGCGGGCTTGCCCGGCTTCAGCCCGAGTTGCTCCAAACCCTTGTGAACCTCCGACGGATCGACCTCGATGGTCAGCACCGTCTCGTGTGCCTTCTTGCCTTTGGGATGCCCCCACGACGCAATCAACTCGATCGGATACTGCTCGCCCTTGAGGTGTTCGAGCTTCCGCGGCGCGACCTTCGCGTCCACGATGACGAGTTTTTTCGCCAGATCGACGGTGACGCCCGCGGGCTTCTTCTCCTGAGCCGCCGAACGCCCCACGAGAACAAAGAGGACAGCGATGCCAACGAGGACGACGAGACGTTTCATGTTGATTGATCTCCTGGCACGCTCGCCTTCGGCTTGCGGCTAATCACTTGGTTTTTCACTCGCAACCACACCCACTACTTCGTCCCGAGGCACACCAGTACCGTTTCCTTGTTGGCGAACGGGCCGTCGAGGTTGCACGTCGCGACGACGAGTTTGCCGCCGTGAACGGTGACACCGCCGTACACCATGCCCGGTGCGCCGGTTTCCTTCGCGAGGGAGAACGTCCACTTCGCGTTGCCGGTCTTCAGATCGATCGCGTGAACGGTGCCGCCCAAGTCCGCGACGTAGACCACGCCTCCAGCGACCGCGGGTGGCGCGAAGAACGGCACCTTCGCATCGTAGAGCCAGGCGCGCTCGCCATCGGCCACCTTGTACGCGCGAACCTTGCCGTCGGTTGCGGTGGCAACCGCGAGGCCGTCGCTGACGGCGACGCACCCGAGCACGCCTCCGGTCGGGATCTCTTTGCGCCACTTCTCCGCACCGGTCTTCAAATCAAGAGCGGTGACGGCGCCTTTCGCGCCCTTCAGTTCCTTGTAGTAGTAGCCCACGGAACTTTCGGGCACGATAACCAGATCGCCCGCGACCGTCGCTCCACCCCACGGGTTGAACTTCAGGTTCGCCTTCCAGGACTCTTCGCCGGTCGCGGCGTTCAGCGCGTAGAGGGCGCGCTCACCGACCTTCTCCTTGTCGAGGAACGCGGTGGGCACGAGGAGCTTGTCACCCGCGATGTTCACGGGCGCATCGACGTGCCACTTCTTTTCGCCTTTCTGCCACACCTTCTTGGGCGCGAACTTGAGCAACTGACTGTCGTCTGGCGGAATCGCGAAGTCGTCTTTCTTCGCTTTTAGCTCTTCGTACTTCTTCGATAGTTCGAGCCACTTCGCTTCTTGCATCTTGGCGACGGTTGCGAGGTCGTAGTCTTTGCCGTCGAGCGTGGCCTTGTCCAGTTCGACGCACAGCACGCCGGCCGCACCGCCGCCGATGAACACTTTCCCGCCTGCGACGACCGGCCCGCCCTCCAGGTGAATCAGGTCGCCAGGCAGGACGAGTTGCCACAGCGGTTTGCTCGTGGAAATGCTGACGCAGTGTAGCACGCCGCCGGAGTCCTGGTGAATGCCGTCGCCGAAGAGGAGGTAGTCCCCTGCGACGGCCGGCGAGCTGACCGACGCGAGCTTCAGGTACGGCGCCGACTTCACCCACAACGCAGCCGGCGGGTTCTTGCCTGCGAGCGGAAACAGCGACGCTGACGGCCGGTTGAACGCGCCGATCCCCGCGACGTAGATCGCGTCCTTCACCAGCACCGGCGATGTGATGAAGTGATCAGTCGATTTGACGCTCCACAGGATCGCGGGCTTATCGGGGCCGGCGACGTTGTCGGTGTTGCCAGTGCGCTCGGGGTTGCCTCTGTAGGTCGCCCACGCGCCAGGTTCGGCGGAATAGGACACAGAGGATTCACCGCAGAGAACGCAGAGGGCGCAGAGAGAAAACCAGAGAGATCGAAGATTCATCGAGGCTCCTTCTTGAACTCAATTCTTTCTCTGCGTCCTCCGCGTTCTCTGCGGTGAACACTCTTCTCAGTTTAACTTCACCTGCATCGGCGTGGTGGTGACGGTCACGTCCTTCGTGGTCGTCTTCCCGTCGGTGCCGGTCATCTCGAACTTATATGCGCCCGGCGCCAGCGCGAACCGCGGCGCCAGACCGCTTTGCCCGCCACGCCCGTCGCCTCCGCTGACCGCGCTGCACGCGACCCGCTCGCCTTTCGCGTCCTTCACCACCACCTTGCCGCCGTTGAGCGTGCTACTGCCGTTCAGCGCGACTGTGACCGGCGTCTTCGCGCTGCCCGGCGTGAACGCGCCGAACAGCACGCTCGACTCCTGACCCTCGTTCGCGATGACGAGGTCGAGTTGGCCGTCGCCGTTCAGATCGACGAGCGCCGCGGCCTGCGAGTTGAATACCTTCTGCGTGAGGCCGAGGTCGCTCGTCTTCTCGGTGAACTTGCCACCGCCGTCGTTCTTGAAGTAGCGGTTCGCGCCCTTGAGGCAGCACACAAGAAGGTCCGGCTTGCCGTCGGTGTCGAAGTCGCCCCACGCCGCGGACACCGCGTTCGGGATGCCACTCGCGAAGCCGCTAGCGGCCGTAGAGTCGCTAAACTTCCCGGTGCCGTCGTTGCGAAGTAGTTTGCACTTCCCGTCCGCCTGCGGGATGAACAGGTCAAGGTGACCGTCGCCGTCGAAGTCGCAGATCGCGGGGCCGACCTTGCCGGGTTTGTAGCTGATGCCCGCGTCGGCCTTCAGAACGAACTTGCCGTTTGTGTTGGTGAACAGCATGCCGGTGCCGGCGCCGAAGAGGATGTCCGGTTTGCCGTCGCCGTTGAAGTCCGCGACCGCGAGCGTGTCGCCCTTCGTGTCGGACGCCAACCCCTCAGGGCCGAACCCGGCTGCAACGCTCACGTCCTCGAACCACACACCCGCGGCCCCGTCGGCATTGCCGGTCGCGATCGAGAACGTCTGCGGTTGCTCCACGTTACACATCTTTACCATCAATTCGTTCTTGCCCTGTTTGAGCTTGAGCGACAGCGCGAACGGGTCGGTCTTGCCCGTGATTTCGCTGAACACCTTTTCGCCGTTGAGCCACACCGTGAGCGTGTTGCCGCCAGTGCCGATGGCGAAGGGCACCTCGGCCGCAGCACTCATCTCAAGTTCGCCGTGGACGTAGGCCGCAGAGGTTCCGCCGAGTTCCGCGAGCGTGGTCGGTTCGCCGGGTTTCACGTCTTTCTTGGCCCACTTGGTCGGCATGTCGCGCTTGCCCTTGTACTCCTTCGCGGGCGTGAACTTCTCGGTCTCCACCGCGAACGCGGTCTTGAAGTTGTCGGCCGGTTGCGCCGCGCGGAACAGGCCGATCGCGTGCCACTCGCCGAACTTCGGGAGGATTACCTTCGGCGCTTCCGGGCGGCTGTTCGTGTACACGCGCAGCCCGTGGAAGCCGTTCGCGAGCACGATGTCGGGCTTGCCGTCACCGTTGAAGTCGCCCCACGCGGCCCCGGTCAGGTTGTACGCGGCCTCTTTCGGGAGGCGCTTCGTGTCGTCGCGGAACTGACCCTTCCCGAGATTGGTGAAGAGTCGCGGGCCGTTCGGGGTGGCGAGCAGCAGGTCGGGCAGACCGTCGGAGTTGTGGTCGGCCCACACCGCGGAGCGCGCGCCACCGGTCAAGCCGGGCAGCGCGGTTTCGATGAAGCTGTCGCCGCCGTTCTGGAGAAGCGACACTTTGCTTGCACCGCAGAGACAGATGTCCGGTTTGCCGTCGTTGTCGAAGTCCACCGTGGTGACGGACTGCGCTTCGGCGTCGAGCTTCGAGAGAGCCGCGTACTTGTCGAACCCGGGCATGCCTTGAAGCCGGCGGATGTCTTCGCCGCCCCAGCCGACGAAGTCGCGTTTCGGGTTGTAGTCGATGATCTTCAGACTCGCCTTCAGTCGCTGGATGCGTGCGGTCTTCTTGTGAATGGCTTCCTTGTCGCCGTCCACCATGCACGGCACGATCACTTCTTTGTTGTCCTGCATATCGGAGATGACGCCCGCGAGTTTCTCGACCTTGCCCGCGTAGCTGCGGAGCAGGAACGGTTCGCCGTGCGACATGCCCCACCACTCGCCTTGCGGGTAGGCCTGATACCACGAGTTGCCGAAGTACGTTTCGCTGGCACCGCCGTTGTGGAAGAAGACGGCCATCTTGCCGACCTCGGCCCACTTCATGATCTCTTCCCACTCGCCTGGGCGCAGCCCGCCCTTACCGATGTTGTGTTTGATCTCGGCTTGTGGGTGCTTGCCCTTCACGTCCTGAATCTTCGTGAAGATGATGAGGTTCTTCTCGCGGTCCACCGACTTCACCTGCATGGTGCAGACGTTGGTGGACTGTCGGAGGATGTCGCCGAGCGAGATGGGCACCTCGACGTATGCCTTGGCCTCTTGCGGCTTCGCGGACCACGACACAACGATCGCGCCAAGCGCGACCGCGAACCACATGCGGCGAAGAAGCGAACGGTCACACATCGCAGAACCCTCCATCGTTCGATGTCAGATGCTTCGTTAGCCGAAGGCGAGCGCGAATCGCTGAGGTGACGCGCTCGCCTTCGGCTTGCGGCCAACCCGCCTTCTGTTTCTGTCTTCCACTCACACTCACACCCATACTCGCACTACTTCTTCTTGATCTTGTCTAACCGCTCTTGCGCGGCTTTCGCCCACTCGCCGTCCTTCGGAGCGTCCTTCAGAACACGCTCCAGCAGCTTGATCGCGTCGTCTGGCTTCTTCTCCTCGATCAGCGTGCGGGCGTGTTCGAGCAGCGCGGGGAACTTCAGGTCGGGCAAGTCGTAACCGAAGTACACCGTGCTGAACGCCTTGCCCGCGTCCACCCACTTGCTACCCGCAGCGCGGCACAGCCCGATTTGCAGGTGCGAACGCCCGGCGCGGTCGTCGGTGGTCGCCTGCGTCACGAGCGCGTAAGCGTTCACCGCCTCGTCGTAACGGCCCTGGTTCTGGAACGCCCAGCCGATGCCGTAGCGAGCATCAATCGCCCACGCGTTGTTGTTGCCGTAACGCGCGATCACAGTTTCAAATGCTTGTCGTGACGCGTCCCACTGCTTGAGTTGCGTCAGCGCGTGACCCAATCGTAGCAGCGCGCGGTCGCTCACGCCCGCGACATTATGGAACGCGGCGTTGTCGCGGAAGATGACGAGCTTCTTTTGCGCGTCGTCGGGTTTGCCGAGCGCGAGGAAACATTCCGCGGAGCGGTACAGCCCGTGCGCTCGGTGCGCGGACTTGTCGTTGTTGCCCACCGCGTCGAACTGACCTTGTGCCGCGGCGTAATCCTTCTTGTCGAAGTACGCCGCGCCCAACCGGACGCGGATACGGTCGATCGTCTCCGCCGACGTGACCTTGTCAGTCGGCTCCTTGTCGATCGCTTCCTTCAAGAGCTTGATCGCGTCATCGGGCTTCTTCTCGGAGACGAGTTCGGCCAACTCCAATCGTGCTTCGACCGCGAGCGAGAGGTCGGGGAACTGTTCGAGTAACTTCGCGTACACGGCCGCAGGATCGTTGCCGGAATTGCGGAACGCCCACGCCGCGTCGTAGAGCATGCGCGCCCGCGCGTCGCTCTGCGGGTGCAATTGGCGGTACTGTTCGGCGCGCTGCTCGAAGAGCCGTCCGGCGTTTGCGAGTTCGTTCTTGACGGCCCTGATTTGGTTGTCAATCGCCGCGATCTGATCCACCTTCAGGTTCGGCAACTTCTGTTTCTCGAGCGCCGCGATCTTCACCTTCGCTTCTTCCGCTTGGCACTGTGTCGCTTTGAGCATTGCCTCCACCGCGATTGGCGCGTTCGGCGTCACTTGGGCCGACTGCTCGAACGCGGTGCGAGCTTCGACCGGCTTGTTGCTCTCGAACAGCGCTACCCCGTGATGGAACCGCAACAGCGCGACCCACTCAGTCTTTGCACCGCCGGCCGCGTTCAGTGCCGGCTCGAACTTGGGTCGCGCCTCCGCGAGCACCTTCACCGCTTCCGCGTGCTGGTTCTGTTCGCGTAGGAGCGTTGCGAGGTAGATCACGCCGAGCGCAGCAACCGGCGACTTCTGAAGCGGTTCCGCGTTGAAACCGCGAAGGGCGTTGATCGCGTTGCCCTTGTCGCCCTGAAGCACCAATACCTTCGCTCGCTCCAGCGCCGCGTTCCCGACCAGCGGAGATTGTGCGAACTCCTTCGGCAACCGCTCGAACGCGGCGCGAGCCTTGTTCAGCGCGTCGTTGCGCTCGTTGCCCGGTGCGAGCTGAATGCCGAGCCGCTTCTGGCAGTAGCCAAGTTTGAGGATCGCGTCGGGAGTTTGTTCGGCCTTCGGGTTCGCCGCGATAAACGCATCCAACAGCGTCACCGCACCGGCCAGTTTCTCGCGGAGCATGTTGTCCTGAAGCGCGTCTTCCGCTTTCGCGGGCGCGGTGCGGATGAGGCAGTCCGCGAGAACGTAGGAAACCGCCGACAACTCGCCGTTGCGCTCCGCGGCAGGAATGCCTTCGAGCGCCTTCGCAGCCTTTTCGTAGTTGTCGCTCGCGAGGAAGCAGAGAGCGACACCGTACTTCGCGCGGTGTACGCGATCAAACTCGGGGAACTTCGTCGCCACCTCCGCGTACTTCGTCCCGGCGTCGGCGAACGCGACCTTCGCCTCGGCCAACTTGTTGGCCTTCGCGAGTGCTTCGGCTTTCGCGTAGGCACTCTCCGCGCCGCGGAACAGCACGAGCGACGTCAACGGGCTGTTCGGGAACTGCTGCTTGAAGGTCGCAATGCGTTCTTCGGACTTGGCGAAGTCACCCGCGAGGTGGTACGCCGCGATGAGTCGTTGGAGCGTTTCTTCTCCTCGCGTGGGGAGCAACTTTTCGTTCCAGACGGTTTCGTAGGTCGCGGCGGCATCCTTCGCGAGGTTGGCCACGAGTTGCGTGTCCGCGAGTTCGAGCAGGTAGCCAGGGCGCCGGGCTTTCGCTTCCGCGTCTCCCTGGTTCGCTTTGTCGGCTGCGGTGCGCAGCGTGTTGATCGCGACGTTGAACAACTGCGTCCGCAGGTTGGGGTTCGTCGGGACGACCGCTGCGGCGAGACCGGCTTGCGCCTTGCCCATCCAGAACATCGACTGGTCCGCGAGCCTCGCGTGGCTCGTCAACGGTTGCAGCGTTTTCACGGCCACGTCATTTTGCTTCAACTGCACCTGGCAGAAGCCGAGGCGAAGCATCGCGTCATCTTTGAGCGGCGACGTCGCGTAGTCCTTCGTGAATGTCTCGAACTTGCCGAGCGCCTCACCGAACTTCCCGGCTTCGTAGTTGAGGCACGCGGCGTAGAACGCGCTCCCCGCGACGTAATCCGGTGCGGGGTTCTTCACCAGCGATTCGAGCCGCGTCTTCTCCCACGGGTCGTTCACGAACTTTGCGGGTTGCTTCAGCGATTCGACGGCCGCGGCCTTCTGCTTCGCGTAGTCAGCGAGGACCACATCGAACGCGGCAACGGCTTCCGCGTTCTCGGACTGCGACGAATGCACGCGACCCATCAGGTATCGCGCGTGCGGGCCGTAAGGCTGATCGAATGGCGTGAGGTGCCCGAGCGACTTGGCCGCACTGGGAATGTCACTCAGGAGGAAGCTCGCGGTGCCGTGGTAGTAGAGCGCGAGCGGGCGGAACTTGCTCTTCGCGAGCGCCGCGTCTTTCACGAACGGTTCGACGGTGGCGCGAGCTTCCTTCACCTTGCCGATGCGCAATTCCATCTCGGCGGTGTCGCAGCGGGCGCGTGCTGACCATTCCGCGTCGGCGGGCGTCTTCTTGTCGAACACGTCGCGAGCCTGGACGAACAACTTCGCGGCGGCGTCGAACTTCGCGTTCGCGGCCTGCGTGCGCTGTGGCATTTCATTGGGCTTCGCAACGCCTTCGGCCAACTCCTTCTGCCCCAACCCGCGCTGGCACACGCCCGCGTGGTAGAGCGCGATGCCCTGGTCAGCGAACTTTCCGTCGGCGGCCGGCGGGAGGAACGCGTCGAGCGCCTTCTGGTAGTTGCGGTCGGGGAGGTCGAGGAGCGAGAGCCCTAACCCGTAGCGGGCGGAGTTCGCGTCCTTGTAACCGCCGAACTTGGTGAGCAGTTCGGTGAACCGGTCCGTGGCGAACTGCGGGTTCCCTTCGTTGTACGCTTTCCGCCCCGCGTTCAGGAGCGTTTCCGCCTGTTGGTCGGGCGTGGGTTGCGCACTCGTGATGGTACACGAGAGTGCGAGAAACAGGAACGCGGCGATACCGCGGGCGCGGGTGCTGAGCATCGTGGTGCAACTCCCCTGATGGAAGAGAACAGGGCGCGGCGGGCAGGCGCGGGAAGGAACTTCTCGGCGGTCGGTGGGTCGTTCCCAAAGCCGAAGCAGTGGTAGCGATGCGGGTGGGGCCGACTCGCGTGGGCTATTGTTGACCGAAGTAACGTCGCGCGTCAACCGTGCGACCTGGAAAACCGTTCCAGGTTACGGAATCGCTCAACTGCCAAATAGCCGCGTGAACCAATTGCGGCCAGCGGGTCGCGGAGGCGGCACGTTCACCGACTTCCCCTGCAGAACCGCCGCGCCCCAGACGCCAGCGATCTGCTCCGCGTGTGAGCGCCCGACCCACTTCGCCAACCGACCGAACCCGCCCGCGAGCACCGGGCGCCGCCGGTCGATGCCGTGGCCGTCGGAACCCATCAGGTGAATGAATCCGCCCTTGGCCCACCGCTTCAGTGCCAACTCGAAGCCAGGCTCCCACGGTTCCGCGAGCGCGCGGGCCGTCACTTGAATCAGGCACCCGGCTTCGATCCACTTTTGCGTCAGCGCGAGATCGTCGAGCAATTCGGGATAGCGTTCCGCGTGCGCGATGATGCAGCCCACGCCTTCTGGCTTGAGCGCCTCAACGAGGGGCAGCACGTTAATCAACCCGCTATGCGGCATTTCCACGAGCAACCATTGCTTGTGATCGCCAACCGACAGGAGCGTGCCACTTCGCCACTCGGCGAGTGTGTTTGCGGAAAGCATGATCTCGCCGGTCGGGTACACCGACAGCGGAATCTTCTTCTCGCTGAGCGTGGCCGCAAGCGCCGCGGCGGCTGATCGCAAGTGATCGGCGGTGTTCGCAGGGTAGCTGTGGTTCTGGTGCGCGAGTGCTGTCGCGTGGCGCGCACCTTCGGTGACGAGCATCCGGCACATCGCGAGCGCAACGTCTGATGTGGGCGGACCGTCATCGAGACCCGCGAGCAGGTGAACGTGCGTGTCCGCGAAGGGGATCATGAAAGTGTTTTAGGCGAGCGAGTTGCAAAGCAAACAGGGGCCTTACGCCCCCGCTCGACAAGAACAAATACAACCGTGTCGGACGGTCTACTACTTAACCTTTTGCGCGGAAGGCTCACGGCACCGCCGCCGGGCGCCCCCCGGCGCGCCGGCAGGAACCACGAACGGCGGGGTTGTTCCAGACCTGCCGGCGCGCCGGGGGGCGCCCGGCGATAGCGGTGCTGGAACAGCCTTCCCCGCGACGCATGGCATGGTAAAAGCTCGGCTGACGCAACATCAGCCTGTCGCAGAGCGACGAGCTAAACACACCCGACACGGAAGACGCGAAGAACCTCTCCCCCCAACCCCCTCCCCTAAGGGAGGGGGAGCAGAACCTTCGCGCGCCGCCGACGTTCGCGATGCGCCGATGTCTGAAGCCCCTCCCTCTTTAGGGGCGGGGTTGGGGAGGGGTTGCCTTTAACTACTCACCCGCCGGGTCTTTGCCGCCGACCCACGGGCCTTCGAGCTTCTGGTAGTCCGGCGGCACCAGCGAGCTACCGGTGTAGCCCGCGGGCGGGTTGAAGCCCGCGATCTCGTTCGGCTTGCCGCGACCCTTGCTCCGCTTCTCCCACTGCGTCGCCCAGGACGAGTCCGCTTCCTTCGTGACGCGCTTCTCCTTGTCCCAGAACAGCGCCTTGCCGAAGCGGTAGCTCTGCACGCCCATGTTCACGGTCGCGAACGCTGCCGCACCCAGTTCCGGTGTGCTCAGCGTGTCGCGGCGCTTCACCTTGTCGGTCATGCTCACGTGTGCGATGAAGTTCTCCCACAGCGCGCGGGTCGCGTTGCCGGACTTCGGGTTCTCGAAGGTGTGAATCGGCTTGTCGGCCTCCGCGCCCTTCGGCTTCGACGGGCCGCCCGAGAAGAACTGCCCGTTCACCTCGAAGCCCTTCATGTAGTCGCCGCCGCCGGTGAAGTTGATCGTGCCGAGGTGCCCGCGAATCCGCTCGCCGAGTTGCACGTCGTTGCACATCGTCGCGGAGATGATGACCTGGCAACCTTCCTCGTAGTCCGCGACCACCGTGGCCGTATCTGGCACGTCGCGACCGTCGTACTCCATGTACAGACCACCGGCGCCGACCACGCGGGCCGGGAACCGGACGCCCATCGCGGCAATCAAGTGCGTCGTCTGGTGAACGAAGAGGTCGGTGAACATGCCGCCGCCGAACGGCCAGTAGCAGCGCCACTGCCCCCAGATGGCGCGGTCGAACGGCATTTCTTCCGGGGTCGGCCCGAGCTTCTTCCCGGCGAGTTCGGCGTCGCACCCGAGGAACTTGCGCCAGTCGATGGTTTTCGGGGTCATGTCCTTCTTGATCGGGTAGTAGCGCCACTGCCCGACCGAGCTGTTGCGGTAGTAACTCGTCGTGCCTTGCAGCACGTGCCCGAGCTTACCGGCCTTGATGTAATCGAGGGCGGCTTGCCATGTCGGGTCGGCCATCGACTGCACGCCGACCGTGACCGTGCGACCGAACTTCTGCGCGGCATCGACGACCATGATCGCTTCCTCGATCGTCTTGGTCATCGGCTTTTCCATGTACACATCTTTGCCGGCAGCCATGGCATCGATCGCCATCTTCGCGTGCCAGTGGTCGGGCGTGGCGATGCAAATTACGTCCACGTCCTTGTTGCCGATGATGTCTTCGTAGTTCTTCGAGATGCGGCTCTTGCCCGCGTCCATCGGGATGCCGCACGTCTTGGCGCTTGGGTACAGCCCGCGACCGGTGCGGTTCTTCTTGTCGTTGTTGCGCTTGCCGAGGGTTTCGTCGCCGTCCCACACGTCGCACACCGCGAACGGGTCGATCGGCTTACCTTCGTCGCGCAGGTCGACGATGATGTCGATGTGCTGCTGACAGCGCCCGCCGGTGCCGAGGAAGCCGATCTTCAGTTTCTCGTTGGCGGCTTTGATCTTGGCGTAGCTCGCGGCGGGGAGGTTCATGGCGGCGCCGACTGCGGCGGTCCCCGCGATGAACGCCCGGCGGTTCACTGAGTTCTTCGGCATGGGAGGGTTCTCCATTAGAGGGTAAAATCGCCACATCCACTCATGGCAACGAGTGGAGAGTTAAGTCACTTCTTCTTCTGTTCGAGCAACCACTTGTAGAGTTCGTCGGTGCCGTAGGCCTTGTCCCATGAGTTGTGCGGCACGCCGGGGTACTCGTCGTACTTGGGCTTGCCGCCGGCCTTCTTGAGCGCCTCGATCATCTCGCGGGACCGATCGACCTTCACCGCGGTGTCGGCGTCGCCGTGGAAGCACCAGCACGGGATGTCCTTGATCTTCTCGGCATCTTTCACGTTGCCGCCGCCGCAGACGGGGACGATCGCGGCCCAGCGGTCCGGGTGCGCTGCCGCGATGCTCCAGGTGCCGTACCCACCCATCGACAGACCCGTGAGGTACTGGCGCTTCGCGTCGGTCTTGTACTCCTTCTGCACTGCGTCGAGCATCGAGAGTGCGCGCTTGCCGTCGTCGGAGGCGGCGCCCCAGGTGCGTTTTTCCGACTGCGGAATCACGACGATGAACGGGAAATCCGCGCGCTTCTTGATCGCCGGTCCGATGCCGACTTCGACCGGCTTCTTCGTGCCGCCCTTGGTCTCGCCGGAGCCGTGCAGGAACAGCATGGTCGGGTATTCTTTCGTGCCGTCGTAGTCCTTCGGGACGAACACGACGTAGGGCGACATGGTGCCGTCCGCGTTCTTAAACGTCTTATCGACGAACCCGGTTTTGGGTTTCTCGTCGGCGGACCAAACTGGTTGCGACGCGTATGCCACACACAGCACGAGCGCGGCCAAGAGGCAAAATCGCATGAGAGGAGGCTCCGAGAGGGCGGTGATGTAAGCCTATCAAACTGTTTATGCGCCCGCCAGCGCGCGTTTCGAGTTAATATGGTCCGTATGCTCGGGGCCAAATCGATCCTCCAACTGCGCGCGACGGTGTTGAGCGAAGACGACCGCCTGACTCGCTTCTTCGCCGACCGACCCGGCAATCCCTTTCGCAAGAAACGACGCGTGAGGGAAGAATCAGCCGCGCAAACCGCGGCGTGACGTCCGCGACCATTTCAACGGTCGGAACGATTTTCACATCTCGGTAAAAATCGGTTACAATGGCGGGTACGGGTAAGCGGGCAACCGTCACGGGTTCCGACGGTTCGGCCAACTGCACCGGAAAAGCGGCGAAAAATCCGCCCGCACCGGCGCGGTCAAGACGAACAACGGTTAACATCTCACGATACGCGCTCGCGGCCCGCTTCCGCCATTCACCAGCCGGAACCGTGGCTTCTCGCCCGCACGGAGCAGCCTCCATGTCGAACTCGAACGACCCGAAGCAACCGACCCCCGACCAACCCAAGCCGACCGACCCCAACGCGAAACAACCCCTGGACGCCGGCGCGTCGGACGATTCGTCGTTCGAGTTCCAGTTGCCCGACGATGTGGGTTCGTTCAGCGAACTACCGCCGATCCCGTCGCCGAACGCCAACGAGAGCAGCACGCACGCGGCGTTGCCCCCCAAACCGGATGCCATGCAGCGGACGGGCGCGTCGTTCG
>CAMDQN010000034.1 GCA_945905925.1 Singulisphaera sp. GP187 | reverse complement strand
CCCGCCACAACCGGAATGGGAGGAACGACGCCGTGATGCTCCGCTCTCGCCGTGCCCAACGGGCCGGTTTCACGCTGCTCGAAATCCTCCTCGCGACGCTGATCGCCGCGCTGATTCTCGCCGCGCTCTACTTGTCGATGTTTGTCACGCTGCAGCAGACGCAAGTGACCCGCGACGCCGGCGAGGTCGAAACGCTGTCACGCGGCGTCTTCAACAAGATGACGGTGGACCTGAGCGGCACGCTCGGGCCGCTCCCGCCCAAGTCCGGCGGGAACTCGGCCGCGTCTGGCGGCACCGTGGCGCCCACGACAACCTCGCCAGCTACCACAACCCCGGCAATCGATCCTGCCGCTTCTGCCGCTCCGGCAACGGGTACTACCGCCGCGCCCGCGACGACCACCGGCATCGACGGAATGACCGAGACGGCGACCCCTGGCGCAACCGATAATGCAACCGCCGTCGCCGCGGACTACGCTTTCCAGGGCGGAGTGGTCGGGGAATTAACGAAGGTCGTGGTTTACGCCGGTCGCACCCCGGAGGCGTTCGGGCGGTTCGGTAACCCCGGCGAACAGATCCGCAGTGATCAGCGACAGATCATCTACTGGCTCGGGCCGAGCGGTGGACTGTACCGACTGGAGCGCCCGTGGGTTACCGCCGACGGAGTCCGCAACTCGATCGAACCGGACCTCGAATCGCCCGACGCGATTCTGATCGCCGAGGAAGTTTCCGATTTGTCGTTCGAGTATTCGGACGGGTCGAGTTGGCTCACGGAATGGGACGGCACGGTACCCGGTCCGGACGGCGTGACCCCGCTCGGCCCGCCACGCGCTATCCGCGTTACGGTCACGTTGCGGATCCCGGTCGGAAAGGGCCAGTTTGCCGAGAAGCGGATGACGCAGGTGATCCCGGTCCGCTCGGCGCCCGGCACCTACACCCCGACGTTCGTTGAGGCTCCGATCGACGGCGCGACCGAAACCACCCCCAGCACCACGACGCCGAGTACAACGACGCCCAGCACGAGTACCCCGAGCACGACGCCCCCCAGTGGGCCGACCCCGAGCACCAGCACGCCGAGTACGAGTACGCCCAAGACCGGAGGCGGGCGATGAAGTTACACTCGCGGAACGCGGCACCTCGCCGAGGCGGGTACGTCATTTTCGCCGTACTCGTCGTCGTTGTCGTTTTGTCACTGGTCGCGTACCGGTTCACCGAATCGATGTCGGCCGAGTCACGGTCCAGCGCCCGCGCCAGCGACAACGCGCAGGCCAAACTCGCGGCCGTCTCCGGGTTGCACTACGCCGCCGCGGTACTCTCGGACCGCGAGACGTTCTTCGGCGACCTCGACGGCGACCCGTTCGACAACCCCGACATCTTCGAACGCGTCGAAGTGCCCGCGGCCGGCGCGACCGCCCGCAAGAAGTCGTACTTCGACATCCGCGCCGTCGCTCTCACCAGCACCGGCGGGTACGAGCCGCGGTTCGGCGTCATCGACGAGGGCGGCAAACTCAACATCAACAGCATGATCGCGCTCGACCCCACCGGCGAGTTGCTCTACGCCGCGCTGATGAAACTTCCCAACATGGTTGAAGACCTCGCGGACGCGATCGTGGACTGGGTGGACGCGGACGACGTGCCGCGGGTCGCGGGCGCCGAGTCGTCGGAATACTCGTCGCTCCCGAACCCGTACAAGGCGAAGAACGGACCCCTCAACTCGCTCGACGAACTGCTGCTGGTGCGGGGCGTCTCGCCGGAGATGCTCTACGGTGGCGACCGGAACCGCAACGGCGTATTCGACGAGGGCGAAATCAGCACCGATCGCGGCTGGTCCGACTACCTCACCGTGTACGGCCGCGAACTGAACGTGGACATGGCTGGCACCGTGCGGACCTACCTCAACGGCGACAACCTCACGAACCTGGCCCAACAACTCATCAACTCGCTCGGCAACGACGACCTGGTCACCTACATCCTCGCGGCCAAGTTGCTCAACGTGACTAAGACGGACGCGAACGGCAACCTCCCCGGAACCCCCGTCTCGGGTACGATGACCACCGGAAACGGCGGCGCTATCGCGATCACTTTCACCATGCAGCCGGCACAGAAGCCGGTGCGGCCCGCGTCGCCGGACGAACTCAAGGCCGCGGTGGCCGCGAGGGCGGCGACCACGTTCACCGGCGGCAAGCGGATTCGCTCGCTGATGGATCTCGTGTACACACGCATCACAATCAAGGCCGCGACGAACGACGAACCGGAAGTCGTAGCGTACTCGCCGTTGCTCAACCCGGACACCCGCGCCGCGCTGCTCGCCACCCTGATGGACAAGACCACCGTGAAGCAGGCCGTCGAGTTGGTGCCGCGGATTAACGTGAACACCGCCCCGCGCGAGGTGCTCCTCGCGGTCCCGAACATGACCGAGGCGTACGCCGACGCGATCATCGGCGCCCGCGCGGACCAGTCCCCGACCGACCCCGCGACCGTCTCGGGTGCGTGGGTGATTACCACCGCTGGCATCCCGCCGGACGTGTTCAAGAGGATGGAGAAGTACCTCACCGGGAGCACGATGGTGTACCGCGTGCAGTCGATCGGGTATTCGGAGGGCGGGGGCGCGGTGGCCCGCATGGAGGCCGTGATTGACACCAACCAGGGCGCGCCCAGGTTCCTCCATGTCCGCGACCTGACGGACCTGGAGAACCCCCGCGGCTTCGAGCCGTCGAAACCGAATCAGTAGTCATTCGTCATTGGTCCTTCGTCATTCGTGGGGACAGCCGAACCACGAAGGCGAACAAATACCAACGACCACGAATGACGAAGGACCAATGACCGAGGACTAACCACCTGTGGCCAACTTCATCGCGATCGATCTGGAAACGAACGGGGTGTACGCCGTCTTCGGCGAAGCGCGAGGGGGCGCGAAGGTGACCCACGCGGTTGCCTGGACCACCGACGACCCGGAACCGCCACTGGCGCTTACGCTCGACACAGCCCGCGCGTTCGGCGAGGGGCTGCGCGCGAAACTCCGCGCCGCCGGTGGACCGCCCGCCCCGGTGCTCTTCGCGATCGGCCGCGACAAGGTCATCCTCAAAGAACTGAAGCACCCACCGGTGCCACCCACCGAGGAACCGGCGCTCATCAAGTTCCAGGCCATCAAGGAGATGTCCGAATCGCCCGACGACGTGGTGCTCGACTACGTGCCGCTCGGCACCGACGCGACAGGCGAGTGCCGCGCGATGGCCGTGATGCTGCGGAAGGATCTGTTCCACGCGATCCAGGCGATGTGCGTCGCGGCTGGGGTGAAGCTCGCGGGCGTCACGCCCCGGCCCTACGCGGTGGCCGCGGGGCTAGTCCGGGCGTTCGCCGCGGGCACAGTCCCGCCGCCGGAACACAAGACCGACTCGTTCGCGACCCTCACGCTAAACCCCGGGGGCGGCGAGTTCACCGTCGTCCGCAACGGCGATGTGGTTCTCACGCTCGCTCTGCCCGGCCCGGTGATGGCGAACGAGTCGATGCTCGTCGCCCAGTTGCGCCGCAACCTGACGGTGTACGCCCAACAGCACCCCAGTCACCCGATTCGGGCCGTGTACGTCGCGGAGGTCGGTCCCGGTTGGACTGGGCGGTTGTCCGACTCACTCGGCGTCCCGGTCCACGCTTATGACCCGCTTGCGGGGGTTCTGCCCAAGGTGCCCGATGCGTTCCGCGGCCGGTTCGCCGGCGCTGTCGGGCTGCTCGCGGGCAAGGCCACTGACACGCTGCCGATCAACTTTGCTTCGCCCCGTCAGCCGACCGCCGCTCGCGACCCGGCCAAGAAGTTGCTCGTCCTCGCCGCACTCGCGGCCACGCTCCTGCTCGCCGTCGGCGCGGGTGGCGGCTTGTTCCTCCGCGCCACCGCCGCTAACCGCGTGGACAACCTGACCCAGCAGCGAGACGAACTGAAGACGAAGATCGACAAGGGCAAGGCGGACGTGAAGCGCACCGACGCCGTTGAGGGGTGGTCGAAGCGCGAGGTGGTGTGGCTCGACGAACTGCACGACCTCGCCGACCGGATGCCGGCTGACGACGGTGTGCGTCTCACGAGTTTCACCGCGACCCCGCTCCCGGTGGGCAAGGACGGCAAGCAGGACGCGCAGGCGCGCATTGAAATGAAGTTCGCCGCCCCTTCCGTCAAGCCGGTCGATGCGCTGGCGTCCGCCATTGATCACGACAACACGACCACGAACAAATACTACACGAACTCGCCCATCAGCGTCATCGGGGCGGCGTCGGGCGCGACCCCTGGGAGCAAGCACACGCTCGCGTACGGGTTGGTGACGCAGGTGAGCCGCCGCCCGGCAAACATGTACGACCGGCACCCGACGTTCGTCCCGCCGAAGCGGAGTTGGGGCGTGTTCACCCCGGCACCCGTCGCGCCGGAGCCGGTCCCGGAACCGCCCCCGCCAGTTCCGCCCGGGGAACCGGCTCCGCCACCGACCGAGAAGTAACCGTCGTTTGCGACCCCGGCGTTACCCCCCCAATCGAACCACCGCGACTACGGACCGATACCGATGACCTCCCGCGATCAAATGCTGGCCCTCCTCCTGATCGGCATCATGACGCTGACCGTCGGCGCGGTTGGCGGCTATCTGTTCGTCTGGCAGCCGTATCAGGCGAAGAAGAATGCCGAGGCCGCGCTCGGGGAAGAGATCGGCAAGTTGGAAACCGAAGACCGGGCGCAGGCGGCCGCCGCGAAGAAGTTGGCCGTGGCCCGCGCCCGCAGCCTTCCGGCCGACGTGAACCTCGCCAAGAATGAGTATCGCGTTGCGCTCACTCGCCTGCTCGACACCGCCGGCGCACCGAGTGGTTACACCATCACTCAGAAGGTGATGGACAACACCGCGCGCCAGGTGCCCGAGATCGCGAAGGGCAAGCCGATCTACAACCGCATCGCCTACGAGGTCACGATCAAGAAGGCCGACATGTGGGTCGTGAAGGACTTCCTCAAGGGGTACTACGAACTCGGGTTGCTCCACCAGATCACCCACTTCAGCATCAAGAAGGACGAGGACACGACCGCGAAGGGCGCTGTGAAGCGGAACGACCTGACGGTGGTGCTCACCACCGAGGCCGTGATTGTGGACGGTGCCGAGAATCGGCGCACGCTGCTCCCGGTGCCGACCGCGTTCGCCGCGATCGGTGGCGGCGCGATGTTCCAGGCGATGCGAGCCACCCCGGAGGCCGGGCGCGGTGTCTCGCCGCAGGTGCTCACCCCGATCCTCGCGACCCACCCACGCGACTACAGCCTGATCGTGCGGAACGATCCGTTCAACGGTCCGCTCGCGCAACCGCCGGCGTTCAAGGTTTACCAGCCGAAGAACGTGACGGTCATTCAGGACGAGAAGTCATCGACTGTGAAGGTCGCGGTCAGCGGCGAAGGCTCGGTCGGTGCGAAGGTCATCGCGCTCATCGAGGGTGGGCCGTTCGCCCCGGGGGCGCTGAAGGTCGATCCCAAGACGCTCGCTATCGAACTGCCGAAGACCTCCGCGACTTCGGGCACCGCGACCGTCTCCATCATGGCGACGTCGGTCGAAGGCAAGATCGATAAGACCTCGTTCAAGGTGTCCGTCGGCCCGAAGCCGCCCGAACCGGATAAGCCGGACCCGCCGCCCCCACCGCCCGGGATCGACGTGTCCCGTGCGATCATCCTCACGATGGTCACGTTCAGGTCCGACGGCACCGCGTCGGCCGCGATCCGCGACGCTGCCAACCGCCAGCGCTACGAGATTGAGGTCGAGGGCAAGAAGGTAACTGTCAGCAAGTTCTACTACATCAAGGACAAGAAGAAGGAGGAGAGCGACCCGAACACCGACGGGATTCTCACCATCTCCGACGATAGCACCGCGACCAAACGCACGTTCAAGATCGTCGGCGTGGACGGCGAGGGGCTGATCCTTCAGGACCAGAAGCCGGGCAGTGCGCCACCGAAGGTGGCTCCGCCAGTTAAGGGCGGGTTCCCCGGGTTCGGTCCGAAGGGGCCGCCGAAGCAGGGACCGGCGGCGCCGCTTGCGGCTATCGCTGGGAACATGACCAACGGCGTGGTGCTCGCGCCGGGCAAGGTGTACCGCTGGACCGTGGGCCAGTCGCTCAATACGATCGAGGAACTCACCGAGACGGAGGCGAAGAAGGTTCTGAAGCAATCGGCTGACACCGGCCCGATGTTCGAGATCTCTGGGAAGTGAGAAATGAGAGGCAGAGAACAGAAATCAGAATTCCGAACTCAGAGAACAAAAGTCGGAGGCCAGCAGACAGAGGTCGGGAGGTAGAGGAATAGCAAGACAAGCCGTGCGACTGCGGTCGCACGGCTTTCGCGTTCCTGCCCACTCTTCCCCCATCGCCCAAGATTAAATCCGCACTCTCATAGCAATCTAACCGTGCATTGACTCGGCGACCGGGATAAACTGGGTTTAGATTAAAAGTCGTCTTGAATCGGCAGTTTTTCGTTGCTGACCCCAACAACCGACGATATTCAGCCTCATCACGTGTGTGAACACTCTCGTCGGTCCGGTGGGTCGCCCGTTGGGGAACGGTCGGCCCTACGAACCCGGTCCGACGGGGGCTTCGCAGTTCTTTGGGGGAAGTTATGGGTCTGCGTCACGGCTCGCGCCTCCGAGCGATTCCGCTCTGGAAGCTCATCAAGCTCCGCAAATGGCTGCCCGGCGTTCTCGCCGCCGCCGCCGGGCTGACCGGGCCAATCGACATGGCCCTGGCCCAACCGACGACCATGCCGGTTCCCGGGATGCCCGGTGCCATCGCGCCGGTCGGGCCCGTGACACCCGTCGTGCCCGCGACACCCGTGAAGACCGTCAGCGTCCACTTTGAGAAGGCCGGTTGGGACGAAGTCCTGGACTGGTACGCGAAGGAAACCGGGCTGACGCTCATCACCACCGTCAAGCCGACCGGCACCGTCGCGATCAAGCCGGGCAAGGACCGGAAGTTCACCGTTGGCGAGGTTACCGACCTCATCAACGAAGCGATGATGCAGCAGAAGTTCATCCTGATCCGCCGGCACATGACGTTCTTCATCCAGCCGTCGGACGAGAAGATCGACCCGACGCTGCTGCCGCGCGTCGCGCCGAGCGAACTGGCCGATCGCGGGCGCACCGAGATCGTGCAGGTCGTGCTGCCGGTCACGGGCATGGTCGTGGAAGACGCGGCCGAGGAACTGAAGAAGCTCCTCACCCCGTTCGGCACAATGCTGCCGCTGAAGTCGCCGAACGCGCTGCTGATTCAGGACACGGTTGGCAACATCCTCCGTATCCGGCAGACAATCGACGACGTGACGAACAAGGACATCGGCTCGGACTCGCTGAACCACGTGTGCGAGTACCGGCGGCCCCAGGAGATCGCCGAGACGCTCGCCAAGCTGATGTCCAGCAGCGAGGTGAAGGTCGATGTGACCGGCACGCAACCGGCCTACGACCCACGCTATAGTGATCCGCGGTTCGGCGGTGGCGGCTGGGGTGGCGGTGGCCGCGACCAGTGGGGGGGCGGGGGCGACCCGCGTAACGACCCGCGCCGCAACCCGCCGACGACGACCGGAGGCGGTCGCGTCAAGACCGTGCAGATCGCGGTGGACGCGCGCCGCAACGCGATCCTCGTCACCGCACCGCAGGACAAGATCGGGCTGGCCAAGAAGATCATCGAGGATCAGGACAAGCCGCTCTTCGTCGGACAGCCGAAGTTGGTCGCGGCCGACCCGGTGATGAAGTCGTACACGGTGCCGGCGGGCGCCGCGGCCGAACTCGCCAAGAACGTGCAGGGCAAGTTCCCGTGGTTGCAGGCCATCGCACTGCCGGCCCAGAATCAGGTGCTGGTGTCCGGTTCGCCGGCCGACCACGTCGACGTGGTCAAGTACCTCGGTCTGGATCAGCCGGGCGGCTCGGGTCAGGAAACGGTGTTCCTCACGCTGAACATTCTCGACCCGGGTGAAGCCGCAGCCCAGTTGGTCAAGATTTTCCCGACCACGCTCGCGGGCGGCCCGAGCATCGAGCCACAAAAAACCGGGCCGACCCCGGGACTGCTCATCAAGGGCACCACGGCGCAGATCGCCGAAGCGAAGAACACACTCAAGTTGCTCGGCGAAACCGGTATCGACGGCAGCGCGAACACTGGTTCGAACGCGACCTCGCGCACAATCAACCTCGGCGGGAACGCGAACTCCGCGGCCGTCGCGGAGATCCTCGGCCGCGCGATGGAGGGTATGGGCAAGCGAACCATCATCAACGACCCGCTCAACCCGAGGCAACCGGCCATCAAGCCGCCGGTGGGCGGTCTGCCGTCGCAGCCGCCGGTGATGCCGCCGACGCTGCCGGCACCGGTGAAGCCCGGACCGCTCACCCGCGACGCGCTGCCCGGTCGCGACTTCCTCGTCGCCGCGCAGCTCGTGGACCCGACCAAACCGGCCGACGACAAGCCGATCATCATCACGGTGGCGGGCGGCAAACTCATCGTCCAGAGCGACGACACCAAGGCGCTCGATGTGCTCGCGGGACTTGCCCGCTACCTTATCACGGACGGCGCGAAGGTTGACGAGAACTTGTTCAAGGTGATTCGTCTCAAGTACGTGTCCGCGGAAGACGCGGCCCGCGAACTGAACGAAATCTTCAACGGGCCGCAACAGCAACAAGGCGGCGGTGGTCAGCGCGGTGGCGGTGGCGGCGGTGGCGGCGGGTTCAACCCGCTGGCGCTGCTCGGCCTCGGCGGTGGCGGCGCGGCGGCGGCACCGGCCCCCGGGCGCATCCGCGTTGTCGCGGAGAAGAGCAGCAACTCCGTGATCGTGGTGAAGGCCAGCCCGCTCGACGTAGTGATGATCGAGAAGTTGCTCGCGGGCGCCATCGACGGCGGCGTCAACGACTCGGCCGCGGTGCTGAAGACGTTCATCCTGCCGATCAAGAACGCCGAAGCGTCCACGATGGCCGCGACGATCAAAGAAGTGTACCGCAGCGCGATGAGCAGCACTGGCGGCGGGGCGGTCGGCGGTGGGGCGGCCCTCAACCCACTCGCGGCGCTCACCGGCGGCGGTGGTGGCGGCCAGCAGCCAGCACGCCCGCCGGCGCTCTCGATCACCGTCGATGATCGGAGCAACAGCCTGGTCATCCTGGCGGCCGAGACGCTGTACGACGATGTCAAGGAGTTGGTCACGCAACTCGACAACGCCACCGTTAACACCACGGAAGTGGTGAAACTGGTGTCGCTGAAGGGCATCGACCCGAACGTGGTGCAGCAGGCGATCAACGCCATGCAGGGCCGCGACACGCGGACCCAGGGCCGCACCGGCGGACAGGGCGGCTTCGGTGGTGGCCAGGGTGGCTTCGGCGGAGGCCAGGGTGGTGGTCAGGGCGGAGGCCAGGGTGGTGGTCAGGGCGGATTCGGTGGTGGCCAGGGTGGCCTCGGCGGATTCGGCGGTGGCCTCGGCGGGTTCGGTGGTGGTGGCGCCGGAATCGGCGGAGGCGGAGGCACCCGCGGCGGGGGCGGTGCTGGCGGGGGAGCTAGACCCGGCGGCGGGGGGGGAGGCGGGCGCGGCGGGCGCACTGCCAGCCTCGGCGGAATGGGGGGCTCCTTAAATTTTGACTACCGGGGCAAGGAAGCCCCTTCCGTAGTCTCCGCTCTCTACGATCCGCAGACCGACGCGCCGGACTTCGGGTACAACCGACCGGCGCCCCCGAAACCACTCAGCAGCATCGTTCAGATCGGCGCGTGGCAGCCGGGTGATCTCACCCCCGGTGGCCCACTGCCGATGACACTGCCCCCAGTGCCCCCGGGCTACGGCGCGATGGGCAACGCGGGCGCGGGCGGTCCGGGAACCTACACCGGTCCCGCCCCGCGCGGCACGGTCACCGCGATTCCCATCCAAGGACTCGACACGCTCGTCCTCCGCGCGGGCGACAACGCCGACCTCCTGATCGTTCTCGAACTGCTCGACATCCTGTCGCGGCAGGCGACGAACACGCAGCCCAAGATCGAGGTGATCTACCTCGAACACGGCGACTGTAACTACATCGCGGACACGCTCAACGCGCTGTTCACTAAGGTGCAACTCGGTCAGAACGGCGGCTACCTCCCCGCGACCCGCACGGGCGCGGGCGCCGGTGGCGGGTTCCAGGGTGGTCAGCCAGGCGGCGGACAACAGGCCGGCGCCGCTGGCGCGCAGAACGTTGCCGCGCTCGCGTTGCCGCGATTCAACGCCATCATGCTTGTCGCACCGGAGGGCCGGTTCGAGGACGTGAAGAAGGAACTGAAGCGCCTGCTCGATCAGCCGAACAACGCGCCGTTCAAGGCGTTCCAACTGAAGAACCAGTCGGCGCAGATCGTCGCGACGCAGATTCAGAACTTCTGGAACTCGCGTTACCCGGGCGAGCCGCAGACCAAGAACCAGTTCCGCGTCACGTTCGACATTGCCAGCAACACGGTGTTCATCCAGGGTAGCCCCGGCGACCTCAAGGACGCCGAAGACCTGATAACGCTGATGGACGTGTCCACGTCCAAAGCCATCAACGACATGCGAGTCTTCCACCTGAAGAACGCGCTGTCGGACGAACTCGGTCAGGTGCTGAGCCAGGCGCTGACAGCGAACGTGCTCAACCCGCTGCCGCAGCAGACGTTCACCGGCCCGCTCGCGCCGCAGGCCGGCGGGGCGGCGGCGTTCGGTCTCACTGCCGGGGCGGGCGGCGCGGCGGTACAGCAACCGGTACAGCAACCGGGGCAACAGCAGCCGGGCGGCCAGCAGGGCCAGCTCGGGCAGGGGGTGCAGGTCGCGCAGATCAACGCGCTGATCCCGACCCTCGGGACCGGCGGTCAAGGCGGCATCCACACCAAGACGACCGCGATCAAGTTCTACTCGGCACGCGACGGCAAGACCTACGAAACCGGGTTCCTCTCGGACGTCCACATCGTCTCGAACGCGCGCATCAACGCACTGATCGTTGCTGCACCCAAAGAGACGATGCAGGTAATCGAGAAACTCATCGAGAACCTCGACACGGTCGCGGCGGCGCGGTCGTATGTGAACGTGTTCAGGCTCTCGAAGGGCGCGGACGCGACGCTCACCGCGAACCTGATCGCGCAGTTGTTCACCGGCCAGGGGCGGCAGGCCGCTCAGGGCATCCAGGCGCCGGGGCAGAACCAGACGCCCCAGGCGCGGCCGATCCTGACGCTGACCCCGAACCCCTCGGATGGGGCGTCGCTGATCGACCTGCGGCTGTCCGTGGACGACCGGACCAACAGCATCATCGCGGCAGGCTCGCTCAACGACCTCGACACCATTCGCGCCATCATCGCGCGGCTGGAAGGGTCCGAAACGTCGGCGCGATATCACGAGGTGGTGAAACTGCGGAACGCCGCCGCGGCGGACGTGGCGCAGGCCGTGCAGACGTTCTTCACGCAGGCGCTCGCGGTCTACACTGGGGCCGCGTTCACCAGTGCCTACCAGACGCTCCAGCGCTCGGTGGTGGTGATCGCGGAGCCGGTGAGCAACACGGTGCTCATCAGCGCGACACCGGAGTACTACGGCGAGATCCGTCGGATCATCGAGAAGATCGACTCGCAGCCGCCGCAGGTGGTGATCCAGGTGACGATCGCCGAAGTGCAGTTGAACAACACGGAAGAAGCCGGCGTGGAAATCGGGCTGCAAAGTCCGGTGCTCTTCGGCCGCGGCTCGACGCTCAACTTCAACACGACCGCGGCGCTACCGACCGCGACGGTCGGCGAGAGCATCGTCGGGTTCCAGGGGTTGGGAAACCTGGGCGTCGGTCGGTCGTCGCCCAACCAGGGCGTCGGCGGGTTCCTGTTCTCCGCGTCCAGCGACACGTTCAGCTTGCTGGTTAGGGCACTCAAGGCGCAGGGCCGCGTGGACGTGCTGAGCCGGCCGCAGATCCAGGTGGCCGACAACCAGACCGGGTACATGAGCGTCGGCCAAAGCTTCCCGACCCCGGGCCAGCAGGTGATCACCAACGGCCTCGCTCAGCAGTCCATCGAGTACCGGGACGTCGGTATCACGCTGCGGGTGACGCCGCGGGTGAACCCGGACGGCAAGGTGTTGATGCGGGTCGAGCCGTCGGTGTCCAGTGTGCAACCGGGGACCGTGGCCGTGGGCGGGGTCCAGGCGTCCGTGATCAACCAGCAGTTGGTGCAGACGACGGTACTCGCGTCCGACGGCGAGACGATCGTGCTCGGCGGCCTCATCACTAAACTGGAGACCCGCAACGAGGTCGGCATCCCCTACGCGAAGGACATCCCTTACTTGGGGGCGCTGTTCCGATACCGCACGCATGTCGTCGGGCGGCGCGAGATCCTGATCATCATGACGCCGCACATCGTGCGCAGCGAGTACGACCAGGCTCGCGTGCTGGCGGAAGAGTCGGGCAAGTTGAAGTGGTGCCTGCCCGAAGTGCTGGACGCGCACAAGCATGGGGGCGAGGTGATGGGTCCGGCGTCGCGGGGCGCCCGCCCGGTGCCGGTGGGCAGCCCGCAGGGGCAGCCGAACTTCGTGCCCGGTCCCGCGTACTTCGGCAATTTCAACGAGCCGATCCCGCTCAACGGCGCCCCGGCTTATCAACCGGGAACCGCGCCGCAGGGTACGCTCCAGCCGGGAACGTACCAGCCGATGCTGGGGTCGCTGCCGCAGGGCTACGCTCAACCGGGGCAGCCGGTTCCGAACAACGTGATGCCCCAGAGTGGCGCGGCCGTGTTGCCGATGATGCCGACGCAACCGATGTACCCGATGGTCGGACAACCTCAGCCGGGCCAGCCGCAGCCGAACACGCTGCAACCGTTGCCGGGCGTGCCGAACACGCTCCAGCCGTTGCCGGGCGCGCCGGGTGCCGCGGCCCCGCAACTATGGCCGAATCAGCCCGCCGCGGGCGTGATGCCAATCAGCGCCACGCAGCCGGGCTTCGCGCAGCCTGCGGTCACGCAACCCGGGTTTGTGCAACCGGGCTTCGCGCCGGCGGCGACTCAACCGATCCCGGCGCGCCCAACGGCGCCGATCGGCTACCAGATGCAGCCTCCGGCCGGTACCCCGGCGCAACCGGGCCAGCCCGTCGCGACGTACCCGGTGTACCCGATGGCGGGTCAACCGCTGCCGGGTATGCCGGTGGTTCCCGGGGGGCCACCCGGCACCGCGAGCCGCGGCGGGTACGCCATGGTGGCCCCGATGGGGCAGCCCGTTCAACAGCCGCAACCGGCCGTGGGTAAGGACGCCCCGCCGGCCGGTAAGAAGCCGATTACCAAAGCCAAGGAGGGCTTGTCATGGGTGTTCGATCGCCGCTGAGTGCGCTCGCGGTCGCGCTGCTGGCCCTCGGCAGCGGGTGCCTGACCGCCGACAAGAAGAGTGAGTCGAAGAAGCCCGACGTGACGCAACCGGGTGTGCTCCCGCCGCCGCAGGCGATGGCCCGCCCGGTGTCCGGCGACAATCCCGCCGGGCCGGTGATTCCGGCGTCCGCGACCGCACCGGCCGAAGGGCCGGTGGGCGCCGCGCCGGCGGCCACCGGGGTCGGGCCGTCGTTCTCGAAGTTGACCGCCAAACTGGAGCGGAAGGTGGTCGCGGCGGAGATGGCGGTCGGCTGGAAGAACCGCATCGCCTACCTGCCGGACCCGGTGCGCCACGGGCAAATGAGTCCGGGCCTCGCGGGGCAGATGTTCCTGTTCGGCGCGCAGCCGAAGATGGAGTTCGTGCTGGCCGACGGCACGCTGACCATCGATCTGTTGGACGAAACCCCGCGGCCACCGGGCCAGCCCGCGGCCAAGGCGGAGCGATGGCAGTTCGACAAGGAGACGCTGCGCAAGCTCGTCACCCGCGACGAGACGTTCGGGAAGAGCTACGTGCTGTTCCTGCCGTGGCCGACGTACAAGTCGGACATCACGCGGGTGCGGATCTCGGCTCGCTACGACCCGGACAACGGCCACACGCTCTACTCGACGCCGGCCATCATCACGCTCGACCCCGCGAACGAGTTCGGCGCACCGGTGTTCTCGCCCGTGTCGAGCGGAACGGGAAGCGCCCCGATGGGGAACCGCCCGCAGTCGCTCGGATCGAGTTCGGTGACTGGGCTGGGCGGCTTCCCGGCCGCCGGGGCGCAGCCCAGTGGGATGATGCCCCAACCGGGCGCGATGATGCCGATTCAGAACCAGCCGGCGCCGATGATGCCGATTCAAAACGGCGTGGCGCCGATGCCGATTCAGAACGGCGTGCAACCGATGATACCGCTCCCGAGCGGCGCGATCCCGATTCAACCGAACGGCGCGAGTGGCGCGATGCCGGGCGTGGCGCCGAACCCGGCAGTGCCGGAAGGGGCTTTGCCGCTGACCATCACGCTCCCGGGGCGTCAATAAGTTGTGTTCGAAAGCGAGCGGGGGGCGTCAGCCCTCTGATACACCTCAGCGTCAATGTGTGCGCTGAGGTGTATCAGAGGGCTGACGCCCCCCGCTCGCCTTTAGTACCACCGCGTCCGACAATAAGCGCATGACCGAACCGATACTGGTGACCGAGAACCTGACGAAGGACTACGGTTCGTTCCGCGCGCTGAGCGCACTGACACTGTCCGTTGCGCCCGGCGAAGTGGTCGGGTTGCTCGGCCCCAACGGGTCCGGCAAGTCCACCGCGTTGCGGCTCATGCTCGGCTTCCTCCGACCGACAATCGGCCGCGCAACGGTCGGCGGGTTCGACTGCTGGCTCGACAGCGTCGAAGCGCGCAAGCGGGTCGCGTACCTCCCGGGCGAACTACGACTTTACGACACCATGACCGGGCGGCGGCTCGTCACGTTCCTCACTCAACTCCGCGGCGACACACCCGGCACCGAAGTCGATGACCTCGCACGCAAACTGGACATCGACATCGACCGGCCGCTCACGCAGATGTCCAGCGGCATGAAGCGTAAGGTCGCGCTGCTCGCGGTGCTCGTCCCGAAAGTGCCGCTTATCATTCTCGACGAGCCGACGAACACGCTTGACCCGACGATGCGTGACGAACTCCTCGACCAGCTCAAGTCCGCACGCGACCGCGGTCAGGCGGTGCTGTTCTCGTCGCACGTGCTTCAGGAAGTGGAAGCGGTGTGCGACCGGGTCGCGGTGCTACGCCGCGGTGCGTTGGTTCACGTTCAGGAGATGAGCGCGTTGCGCGAGGGTCGCGTCGTGAGCGCGCGGCTCACGGGCACGGCGCCCCTGATCGGTCCCGGCGGCTCTGAACTCGGCGCGAACACGGTCGCCGACGGCAGGTTGCAGATGACGTTTCGCGGCCCGCTCCCGGTGCTGCTCGACTGGCTCGCGAAGCAACCGCTCGCGGACCTGGTGATCGAACCGCAGGGGCTGTCCCCGATCTACAAGAAGTTCCATGGGTAGGAAGAGAAGGGGAGAAGGGGTGAATGGGAGACGAAAACAATTGCGTTCTGTGTTTGTCTTCGTCTCCCCTTCTCCCTTTCACCCCTTCTCTTCCGCCTCACCCGGTGCCGCATGACTTACATTCTCGTTCGCAAGCTGCTCCGCGACGTGCGCCCGGCGTTCATCGCGGTGGCGATCGTGCTGTTCATCTTCGCGGCGTTCTGGGTGAAGATCACACAGCGCGTGACGACCGAGATCGCGCCCATGTTCGAGATCGTGTCGAAGTTCTCGATGGGCGATCCGAAGAAGCTCGAAAAGTTGCTGCTCACCGGTCCGAGCAAGGTATCGCAAGCGGCACTGGGTTGGGGCGACCTGAACTTCTCCAAGCCAACCGAGTTCCTCGCGATCGGGCTGTTACACCCAGTGTTGCTCATCATGTGTGTGGTGTGGTGCGTCGGTCGCGGCGCGGGCGCGGTGGCCGGCGAACTCGATCGCGGCACGATGGAACTGCTCATGTCGCAACCGGTCCCGCGAAACCGGCTCTTGCTCGCGCACTTCATCGTCGATTGCATCGTGCTGCCGGCGCTGTGTCTGGCGTTCTTCGCGGGCACGCAGTTCGGTCTCGAAATGGTCGGGCCGTTCGTGCGCGACTACGCGATCCTGAAAGAGATGCCGGGAACCGAAAACTACCCGCGAGACTTGACGCCGCTGGCGGTAAGCGGCATCGGCGAACTGGTGGGGCTGGTGAACACGCTCGTGCTGATGTTCGCCATTAGTGGCACGACGCTCGCGTTTTCCGCGTTCGGGCGCAGCCGGTGGAAGGTGGTGGGTTATGCGGTGCTGGTGCTGATCGTGATGTTCGTGGCGAACACGATCGGTCAGTTGTGGGAACCGGCCAGGTTTGTGCGCCCGTTCACGTTCTTCTACTACTACCAGCCGCAGCGATTAATGATCGAAGGCGCCTGGACCGTCGATGTTGGCAAAACGTGGAACCTCGGGGGTTCGGTGCCGGTGCCAGCGGTGGGCGTGCTGTTCGCGGTGGGTGTGGCCGGTTACGCGCTGGCGTTGCGCACGTTCACGCGCCGCGACCTGCCGGCTCCGCTATGAGAATCACCACACTCGCGGAGCGCCGCTCTCGGAAACAGCGAACCAACCTCAAGACGAAAAAACGCCACCGCCCCGGGCGGCGAGACCCGAGGCGGCGCGAGGAGGGTGCTTCCGAGTGTTCGCACTTACGGCACGTTCGTGATCCAGCCGTCCTTCAGTTTCCCGTCGCGGGCGACGAAGAACTTCAGTGGCAGGAACGTGGCGAGGTCTTTGTGATTGAGAACGAACGTCACGTTGTCGAGGTTGAGCGTTTCCCACAGGTGAAGACCAACCAACACATCACCCTTCTGAATCCCGGCGGTTGCCGCGACGCTACCCACTGCGACATCCATCACCTGTAACCCGCCACGGAGTTGCGGGTTCGCCGTCGCGACCGTTTCCGCGCCGACCGAGGCGACCTTCACGCCGAGCTTCTTCCACACCGCGTCAGCAGCTCCGAGCGGCACCTTCGGCGCGGCCTGGAGCGAAATCTCCAGATCGGCGGCGACACTGCCACGTTTTACCTTTACTGGGGTTTTCGTTCCCGCGGGCTTGTCGATCAAACCGCGCTCGAAGTCGATGGAGGTGAGAACGGTAATGTCGTCCACTTGATCGAGAATGTCGCCCACCTTGAAGCCCGCGACCGCAGCCGGTGAGTTCGCTTCTACCTGCTCCACCATCACGCTGCGCTTCGAGGCGATCTCGGTGACTTCGCGAGTCACCTGATCACGGAACACCAATCCGTGACGGACGCCGAGTTTCCGGCGCACGCCGATCAGGTCAGCGGCTCTGGGGATGACCGCATCGACCGGCAGCGCGAAGCCGATGTTCTGCGCCCCGGCGCGGATCGCGACGTTTACCCCGATCACTTCACCGAGGACATTCAAGAGCGGTCCACCGGAGTTGCCGGGATTGATCGGCGCACTCGTCTGAATCAGTCCTTTGTAGCCCATGTCCTTGTTCAGCGACACGTCGCGGCCTTTGAATGATACGCGACCATCCGTCACCGAATGCTCGTAGCCGAAGGCGTTGCCGATCGCGATGACCGCTTCGCCGACCATCAAGTCCGACGACGTGCCCAAACCGATCACCGGGAGTGCCTTCGTCGGTTCGATCTTGATAAGCGCGAGATCGGCTTCCTTGTCGGTAGCGACGATGCGGGCAGTGTGGCTCCCGCCGTCGTGCAGTCGAACGCGGAGACTCGTTACGTCATCGACGACGTGGAAGTTCGTGAGGATGTATCCGCGACCGTCGAGCACGATGCCGGTGCCCATGCCGTTGACGCGCTGCGGTTGCCCGGCGGGCCGGAACGGGTCGCTGCCCGGCTCGGTCACCATGCGCTCGCTGTGGATGTTCACGACGGACGGCTTGAGCCGCTCGTACACTTCAACCACCTGATCACGCCGTTTGGGTGGCGTGGGGTTGCGCTCACCTGCGCTCGCGATGGGCGGCGGGTCGGAAAATGCAGGGGTGAATGTGGCCAGCCCAACGGCGGCGATCGAAAGTGCGGCTGGCGCGAGTAACCGATGGCGCGCGAACCGAAATAACGAGGTGAGTGTCACCGAACGCATGTGGCCCCCGTGCCAGCGGCGGAATCCTTCCACGACAGCACTTCTGTTCGACCAGTGGGCGAGAACTGCTGTACGTCTCAGACGCAAGGAACGGACACCGGCGTCCGTTCGCGACACGCCTGCGCCGCGCGTACCCTGTGGCGCGAACAGAACGGTTGGCCGGATTCGCAAGTTGTGCGGGATATGAGGGCCGTGCCGGCGCGTTGTCGCTCGGCGCGCGAACGAGTAGGGTGACTCGGAGCACGGGCTTGAGCCTAAAACTGCTCGATCCAGATTCCGCCCTCGGGTCCAACGCTAAACCGCGAGTATTTTCACATGGCCCGCACCCCGCGCATGGCGCAGATCGAAGAACTGCTCGCCGAAGACCCCAACGACGCGTTCCTGCGCTACGGTCTCGCAATGGAACACGCCAGCGCCAGCGACGACACCGAATGCGCGAATGTCTTGCGAGATCTCATTGCGCGCACCACGGCGCAACCGTACGTCCCGGCGTTCCTCCAGTGCGGTCAGGCGCTCATGCGACTCGACCGCACCGAGGAAGCGTGCGCGGTACTCAAGGAGGGTGTTGAGGTCGCCCGCCGCGCCGGGGACACGCACGCGCAAGGCGAAATGCAGGGGCTTCTGTCTTCCATAGAGTGAAGGCAGATTGGCCACGAAAAGGCACAAAAAGCACAACAGGGAGCAGAAGAGATGAGTTCCAAAACACTGTTTCGGTGTTGGTTTTCTTTTGTGCTCTTTGTGCTTTTTTGTGGCCAATCTGCCTTCTCTGCGGACCTCGACAAGACCAAGCTCAAGGAGATCGACACAGCCGTCGAAGCCGCGATCAAGCGCGGCGAGTGCCCCGGTGCGGTCGTGGTCGTGGTGTCTGCCGACGCGGTCGCCTATCGCAAAGCATTTGGAAATCGCGCCGTGAAGCCGGACACGGTCGCCATGACGCCCGACGTGGTCTTCGACATGGCCTCGCTCACCAAGCCGGTCGCGACCGGCACTTCAATCATGCTTCTCATTCAACAAGGGAAGCTAAAGCCAGAAGACCTCGTGAGCAAGCACTGGCCGGAGTTCGGTGCGAACGGCAAAGACAAAGTCACCGTCGAACACCTCCTGTTACACACGTCCGGACTAACCGCGGACAACGCGATCGCCGATTACGCCGACGGTCGGGTGAAGGCGATGGAGCGCATCGCGGGGTTGAAGCTCGAAGCGCCCGCCGGAACGCGGTTCAAGTACAGCGACGTGGGGTTCATCGTGCTGGGCGAGTTAGTCGAGAAGCTCGGCGGGATGCCGGTAGACAAGTTCGCGAAGAAGCACGTGTTTGACCCGCTGAAGATGGCCGACACCGGCTACACGCCGACAGACGCGATCAAGAAACGCGTTGCCCCGACCGGGCTTCGCGACAGCAAGATCATCCTCGGCGAAGTTCACGACCCGCGAGCGTTCAAGATGGGCGGCGTGGCCGGGCACGCGGGTCTGTTCTCCACGGCCGACGATATGGCGATTTACTGTCGCATGCTGCTCCGTGACGGCGAACTCGACGGCACGCGCATTCTCGACGCGAAGACCGTGAAACTGTTCACCGACCCGCACGCGGTGCCGGTACTCGATAAAGGCGGGAAGGAGTCGAAAGGATCTCGTTCCTTTGGTTGGGATGTAGACACGAGCTATTCGGCACCTCGCGGAGCTGGGTTCAAGAAGGGCGAGGGCTACGGGCACACCGGGTTCACCGGGACAAGCGTGTGGGTCGATTCCGGCACGAAGACGGCCATCATCATCCTGACGAACCGCGTTCACCCAGACGACAAGGGCAACGCGACGCCGCTCCGCCGCGAGGTGGGAACGATCGTCGCCGCGGCCGTCGGGAAGAAGTGATTCACACGCGTGCTGCTGGCGCCACGGGCGCACATCGTGTGGGCCGGAACGCATCCCAGGAGGGCCGGAATGATTCGCGTCGTGATCGGGAGCCGCAACAAGAAGAAGTTGAAGGAAATGGTCGCGTTGCTTGGCGACTTGGAGTTAGACCTTACGGACCTCACGCCATACCCTGACGCGCCGGAAGTCGAAGAGACATCCGAGACGTTCGTCGGGAACGCGACACTCAAAGCGACCCAACTCGCTCCGGTGTTGGGCGCGTGGGTGATTGGTGAGGACAGCGGGTTGTGCGTGCCGGCGCTGGGCGGCGCGCCGGGTGTGTACTCGGCGCGCTACGCGGGCGCGCACGGCGACGACCAGGCCAACAACGACAAACTGCTGCGCGAGATGGCTCACCTCACCGACGACGCGCGGGCCGCGTACTACGTCAGCACGGCGGTCTTGGCCGACCCCGCTGGAAACGTGGTCGCGTCGGTCGAGGGGCGGTGCCACGGGTTAATCGTGGCCGAGCGCCGCGGTTCGGGCGGCTTCGGGTACGACCCGTTGTTCCTTGTGCCAGAACACGGGAAGACGTTCGGTGAACTGCCGCCGGAGGTGAAACAGCAGATGAGCCACCGCGCGAAGGCGTTCGCCGACCTGCGCCCTGTACTCACGCGAGTTTCAGGCGAGCGGGGGGTGTAAGCCCCCTGGTAAGCCTTCGCGTTGTTGTGCCGGAAAAGCAAACAGGGGGCTTACGTCCCCCGCTCGCCAAGACACCTACTTCTTCTCTTCCTTCTTTGGTTCTTCCTTCTTCACTTCCGGCTTCTTCCAGCCAAGCAGTACGATCTTGGGGGCGTCCAATTTGGTATCCACGGGAATCACGAGTTCGTTCGTGAGGGGCGTTTTCTTGATGTCGTCTTTCTTGACCCCGTCGAGGAACTCTTCCGGTCCGGCGAGTTCGTCGTAGCCCGGCACGCCATAGTGCATCGGCAGCACATACAACCGCGGCTTGATCTGCTTCATCACCGCTTGCGCTTGCTCGCCGTTAATCGTGTAGATGCCCCCGATCGGGATCATCAGCACGTCAACCTTGCCGATCGCCTTCACCTGTTCGGCGGACAGTTCGTGACCCAGGTCACCGAGGTGGCATAGCACCAGGCCGTTCATCTCGATGATCCAGATGCTGTTCTTGCCGCGCTGCATTCCGTTCATGGTATCGTGGTAGGTCGCGACGGTGCGCATGCGGATGTTCCCGCGTTTCTCGTCGATCACCTTCCACTCTTGTTTACCCGTCTTCGTCTCGATCACGCCGCGGAGAATATCCCCGTCGTTGAACTTCTTGGCCCCGGCAGGCGGTTCGATGATCTCGATGAGCGCGTGGTCGTCGTGCGGGTGGCTGATGAGGATCAGGTCGGCCGCGACCGTCTGGCGCCCGAACGCTGGGATCGCGTGCGGGTCGATCACGATCTTGCGACCCTCGGCCGATTCGATCTGGAAGTACGACTGCCCGAGCCACCGCACCTTCACGCTCTGCTCTTTCGGTTCCTGTCCCCTCACTCGTGAGGAGTCAGGAGTCAGGAGCGAGGAGAACAAGAGCGCGAACGCGCCAAGCACCACGAGTAGCCGTTTCATCTGAGACTCCGCGGTAAAGGTTTTTCTCAAATTGAATCGGGCGCCCCTTCGCCCCAGTTGCTCGGCGAACGCGGAGCGTCAGCGACGGGAGTTTTGTATCACTCGCGCCCTAGCCACCACTTCATCAGGTGCCAGCCCGGATCGAAGTTCAGTCCGGTCGTGGCGGCGGTCGGTTCGTCGTATCGGTCGGCGCTGTCGGGGGCGATGTCGGTGCCACACGCGGCGAACGCAACCGCCCCGTAAGCGTGCGCCCGTGTCTTCAGCGTGGTGCGATGATCCGGTTCCACCAGGATACGGTATTCCTTGTATCGCGGGAGCGCGTCGAGCAGCGGCCCGACGATGTGCTCGTCGATCTGTTCCAGTGCCTTCACCTTCTCAAGTGCTTTGCCTTCGTGCGAAGCCTCATCCGGGGCTTCGACGTGAACGCACACGAGGTCGAACGCACCGAGCGCTTCAATTGCGAAGCGGCCCTTGTTCGCGTAGTTCGTGTCGAGGTAACCGGTCGCGCCGGGCACGTCGATGCGGTGCCAGCCGATCAGCGTGCCAACCCCGCGAACGAGATCAACGGCGGAGATGATCGCGCCGCGCCCGCCGTACACATGCGCGAACGGGTCCATGCGTGGCGCCTTGCCCTGACCCCACAGCCAGATTTGCGTGGCCGGTTTCTTGCCCTCCGCGATCCGCTTTGCGTTCACCGGGTGAGCCGCGAGAATCGGCTTGCTCGCCTCCATCATCGCGTTGAGCATCTCCGCGGCCGGACCCGTTGGGAGGTAGCCCGCGACCGGCTTATCCGGGATGTCGTGCGGAGCCTGCGCCTTCGTGCCCTCGAGGATAGACGTTGGCGAATGGCCGCGCCAGACGAGGATGTTGCGGTATTGCACGCCCGCGTGGAATTCGAGCGTGCCGCCGGCAACTTCCTTCCCGCCAAACTCCTTCTGAAGCGCCTTGATGAGTGGTGCGCCGTCTTCGCTCGAAATGTGGCCCGCGGTGAAGTCCCGCATGTGGCCGTCGGGTGTATAAACGAGGTTACAGCGAATGGCCCAGTCATTGGGGCCGAGGTGGATGCCCATCGCGGCGGTTTCGAGCGGCGCTCGCCCGGTATAGAACTTCAACGGGTCGTAGCCGAACAGCGACAGCGTCGCGACGTCCGACGCGGGCGTGAGCGACGCGGGCACGTTGTTCGACAGTCCGACCACGCCGGCTTTCGCGACGCGGTCCATGTTCGGGAGTTTCGCGGCCTGGAGCGGCGTGAGGTTGCCGAGTTCCGCGACCGGTTCGTCCGCGCATCCGTCGGGAATGATGATGACGTACTTCATACAAGCGATTCTACCACTTCCCCCGCCCGGTCGGCTATCATCTCAAGTACCCGCCGACACAACCCACCTGTCGCCACCCCGAGGAAATACCCCATGCCCGGCTACTTGCTCTCGTTGGCGCTCACCTTCGGCTTCGCACTCGCCGCGCACGCGGCTCCCCCTGTGACGAAATCGGCGAAGTCTGGCCCGTGGTCCGCTGCCGCGACATGGGATAGCGGCAAGGTGCCCGGTGCCGGGGCATGCGTGCTCGTGCGCGAAGGGCACACCGTTACCTACGACGCGAAATCAGATGCCGTGATTCGCGGAATCAATGTTGCGGGCACGTTCCGGTTTGCTGCTGATAAAGACACCGTCCTCAACGTTGGGCTGATCAAGGTGCAGGCTGGCGATGAGTACAGCGAGGAAGGGTTCGACTGCGACCACGCTACACCGGAGAGCAAGGGTACACGGCCTGCGTTCCTCGTCGGTACGCCGGAGACACCCATCACCAAGACCGCGACGATCCGTTTGCATTTTGTCGAAGGAATGAACAAGGAGAGTTGTCCCGCGATCGTGTGCTGCGGTGGGCGTATGGACTTCCACGGGCAACCGATGTCGCGCACGTGGCTGAAACTCGGCAAGCCCCTAACGAAGGGTGCCGCCACGGTCACGCTGGCGGAGGCGCCGACCGGGTGGAATGTCGGTGACAAAGTCGTTCTCACTGCAACCACGCGCCAAATCAAAACGAAGAAGACGTTCCAGCCGAGCGTGCGCGATTACACGCAGACCGAAGAGCGCATCGTGAAGGCCATCGCGGGCGCGGTCCTCACGCTCGCCGAACCGGTTGCGTTCGATCACCGCGTCGAAGACGGCTACGCGGGTGAGGTCGCGAACTTGTCGCGCAACGTTGTGGTGGAATCCGCCGCACCGGACGGTGTTCGCGGCCACACGATGTACCACAAGCATTCCGCCGGCAGCATCTCGTACGCGGAGTTCCGTTACCTCGGGAAGAAAGACACGCTCGGCCGTTATGCGATGCACTTCCACCTCTGCGGCGACACGATGCGCGGCTCGTCCGTGATCGGCGCGAGCATCCACGACAGCCACAACCGCTGGCTTACGATCCACGGCACGAACCACCTCGTGGTACGCGACTGCGTCGGTTACCACAGCATCGGTCACGGGTTCTTCCTTGAAGACGCCACCGAAGTTTACAATGTGTTCGACCGCAACCTCGCGCTGCAAGCGTGCATCGGCAAACCGCTCCCAAAACAGGTACTCGCATTCGACCCCAACGACGGAGCCGGATTCTGGTGGTCGAACAGTCACAACACGTTCACGCGAAACGTCGCGGCCGAGTGCGACGAGTACGGCTTCCGGTTCGAGGTCGTCGCGGGAAAGGACTTTGACCCGAAGCTCGCGGTGCGCCAGCCGGATGGCACGCGAAAGACCGTGGACGTTCGCACGTTGCCGTTCGTGCGATTTGAAGACAACGAGGCGCACTGCCACCGCCGCCACGCGTTCAACCTTGGCGGTCTCGGCAACGGGTCGAAAGGCGTCGACGGCATCGGACCGGACGAGAAACACCCATTCGTTGTGCGGAACATGAAAGTGTGGAACAGTCACTGGGCGTTCCACGCGATGACGCCGTCGCTACTGGTGGACGGCTACACGATGCACGATGTGGAGTACGGGCTATGGCGGTCGGTCTACACGCGGCACGCTTACAAAGGCGTGGCGATGACGAAAATCTCCGTGACCCCGGAGTTCGCCCCGACCGGGACGCGACCGAAGGAAGTGGACTACCCGAAGCCGCTCGACCCGACGGACGACCTGCCGCCGACCACGGTCATTACGCACGTCGCGAAGACAAACGGGAAACTCGTGGTTCGCGGCACCACAAGCGACAACAACGCGGTGAAGCGAGTGGTGGTCAACGGTGCCGAGGCAAAGGCGACGACCGCAAACTTCGCGCAGTGGGAAGTTGTGTTGGCCGCGACAACCGAACTAAAAGCACACGCCGAAGACGCCGCCGGCAACGTCGAGAAGACACCGCACGAGGCGAAGGTGAAGTGACGGGCGAACCCTACCCGCGAGGGCGAAGGGTTATCGGCGCCGCACGCACTCCAGCCCTTAACGGGCGGCGTTCGCCAAAAATCTGGACCCGGTTCCGCTCCACAAGGCATTACACAGCGACGGCTGACGGAGGGCACAATGGCTCTGGCCCAACTCGATACGGTACGCAAGGTCTTCGACCGTGTTCGCGACTCCGCGAGCAACGGCGACGGCGACCTGCTCACCCGCTACCGAACGGTGCGTGATCAGGACGCCTTCGGATCGCTCGTGCGGCGGCACGGGCCGATGGTACTTGGTGTGTGCAACCGCGTCCTGCGTGATTCGCACGCGGCGGACGACGCGTTTCAAGCGACGTTTCTCGTTCTTGCGAAGAAGGCCGAGACGGTGCGCCCCCCGGACCGGCTCGCACCGTGGTTGTACGGCGTCGCGTACCGAACCGCGATGAAGGCTCGCGGGCGCGTGTTCCGGCGGCAGCAGGTCGAACAGCAGTACGCAAACGAAGCCGCTACCCGTGCGAAGACCGCTACGAGCGAAGACGCCGACTTGCTTCCGGTGATCGACGAGCAACTGAACGCGCTCCCGGAGAAGTACCGCACCCCACTCGTGCTGTGCGCGATGCAAGGCTTAAACAAGGCGGAAGCCGCCGAGCGCCTCGGCCTCCCCGAAGGCACCGTTTCCAGCCGACTCGCCCGCGCCCGCGAAATGCTCCGCGAGCGACTCACACGCCGCGGGTTCGTCGTTCCGGCCGTCGCGCTCGGGACGCTGCTCACCTCCGACGCGCTACAGGCGGCTGTTCCACCCGCGCTTGCCGCCGCAGGCACCGAGGTCGCGGTCGGGTCCGCGCTCGTGCCCACAACCGTTCTCACTCTCTCTAACGAGGTTTTGCGTTCCATGATCATGCTCAATCTGAAAACGCTGTGCGCCGTCGCGCTGTCCGTGACGCTCGCCGGCGGCGGGTTCGGGGTGTACACCCTGAGCGCCGAAGACAAGAAGCCCGTCGTGCAACCGGTGAAGCCCGGTGAAAAGCCGGCCGTGCAACCCGTGAAGCCCGGTGAAAAGCCGGCCGTCAAGCCTGATGGCGACAAGCCGGCGAAGCCGGGCGACAAGCCCGTCGTGAAGCCCGACGGCGAAAAGCCAGCGAAGCCGGCCGCGAAGTTCGGCGGCAAGGTCGCGTCGGTTGACGCGAAAGCGAACACGATCATGCTCGCAACGAAGGGCGACGGCGGCGTGGTCGAGAAACTGTTCCCTCTCGCGCAGGGCGCGAAGGTGTTCATCGACGGCAAGGAAGCGAATCTGGAGGCGGTGCCGAAGAACGCGAACGCTTCGTTCATCGCGAACGCGTCGAAAGATGGAATGCTCCCGCAGATCACCGAACTCCGCATCACTGGGTCGTCGGTCGTTGGCGTGATCAAGCAGGTTGACTCGACGAGCGTGACGCTCGACAGCGAGAAGAACCCGCGCACCATCAAACTGGCCGCCGACGGCAAGGTGACGATCAACGGCAAGGACGCGAAACTCGCCGACCTGAAGGCTGGCGACAAGGTCGCGGTGACCACGACCGCTGACGAGTCGGGCGCGATTCTGATCGCCACGGGTGCGAAGGTGGGCGGCGACGGCGACAAGCCCGGCGTGAAGCCCGAAAAGGTCGCGAAGTTCGGCGGGAAGATTGCGGCCGTGGACGCGACCGCGAAGACGGTCACCATCAGTGTTGGTAAGGGCGACGCCATCAAGGAGGTGCCGGTGAAGTTAACGGCCGACGCGAAGATCACCATCGACGGCAAGGAAGCGAAGATCGCCGACCTCGTGAAGGGCATGAACGCGGCCTTCACCATCGCCGCCGCCAAGGACGGTCAACCGCGCGAGGCCAGCGAGGTGACCGTCTCCGGGACCAACTTCACTGGCGTCATCAAGCAACTGGACTCGACCACAATCACCATCGGCGGCGAGAAGAACGACCGCGTGGTGAAGCTCGCGGCCGGCGGCAAAGTGATGATCGGCGAGAAGGAAGGCAAGTTGGCCGACCTGAAGGCCGGCGACAAAGTGACCGTGACGCTGAGTTCCGACGAGTCCGCCGCGGTGCTGATCGTCAGCGGCGGTGCGAAGCCGATCGGCGACAAGCCGAAGCCGAAGCCTGAGAAGGAAGAGAACGAGTAACCGCGACCGGTGTTGTGAAGGTTCACCGGGTTGCTGACGCTTCGGGTTCGCCAAGTGATTGGGGCGAACCCGGAGCATCAGCAACCGGGTGCGTTCAGCATCTCTTCAACTCCGACTATCTCTCAACGCGCAACTCGCCACGCTCTTCCCCACCTTTCCCACACGATCCGATCCCAACTGCGGCGCCACATTGTCGCGTCAATTCCAACCCGCATATTCAACACGCCCACCACCCCACGCTAAGGTTGCCTTGTCGGATTTCCTCAAGCCGACGGTTCTGGTCCTCCCACCCTGACGACATTCGCCCCCGAATTCGCCAAACGGATCTTTGATTCCCGATCGGCCGGCGTTATCTTCTAAATGGTAACCCGCCAACTCAGGCTCTCGCGGCGGGACATCCTCTCCCAGCCCCTTCGCAGCCCCGACCCCACCACAACTGGTGCGGGCCGACGCCGGCACCACCGGTACACCTATCCAACTACTCATTTCCGAGGTGAACGTGATGGCAACGCTCGAACACGGGGAACTGCAAGTCGTTGTCCCAGTCGGGTTCCTGTTGGCGGAACCGTGGGAGGGGACAGTCTCGGTGGCCCGGCCCGGCGGCGATCCGCTCCCGGTGCGGTTGCGCCTGATCCCGGCGCGGGCGAGCGAAGGGTTCGCGGCGGTCCCGGAACCGGTGTTGGTTTCGACCCCGATGCTCTCGATCCCCTTCCCCACGAGGCGCGCGAAACCGACCGACCTCGACGCCGACTACACCGAGTACGGCGGTGGGGATTGAGTCTGTGTTCTTCCGCCGCAAGCGGCGGAGCAACTGACCACGCCTGTTGCCCCGTTCCGCCCCCTCGTACAATACCCGGTATCACTTGCGGGTTCCGCCCGCGGTCCACCGGTGCGCGTAATGCCGTCCCCCCCACCGAGCACTCGTCAGCCGCGAAGGGTCGCGGTGCTCGGTTCCACCGGCTCCGTCGGCACCAGCACGCTCGACGTGGTTCGCCACCTCCCCGAACGGCTCGAAATCACGGGCCTTGCGGCCCATTCCAAGTGGGAACAACTCGCGGATCAGTGCCGCGCGTTCAAACCGCGGTTCGCGGTGCTCTGCGACCCAGTCGCGTTCAAACAGGCCGATCGTAAATTCTTCCCGAAAGAAACCGAACTACTCTGTGGCGAAGCCGGCGTCGCGCGGATGGTCGCCGACGCCGGCACGGATGTCGTTGTGTCCGCGGTGGTCGGCGCCGCGGGCCTCGCGGGAACCTGGGCCGCGCTCGAAGCCGGTAAAACGGTCGCGCTCGCGAACAAGGAAACGCTTGTCGTCGCCGGGCCGCTCGTCACCGAACTCGCCGCAGCGCGCGGTGCGAAGTTGCTCCCGGTCGATAGCGAACACTCCGCGATCTTCCAGGCGCTCACCGGGCACACCGCAAGCGACGTGACGCGAGTGGTTCTCACCGCCAGCGGCGGGCCGTTTCGCGGGAAGCGTGTCGCCGAGTTGGAAGCCGTCACGCCGGAACAGGCGCTCAAGCACCCGACCTGGCAAATGGGGCCGAAGATTACGATTGACAGCGCCACACTGATGAACAAGGCACTCGAAGTCATCGAGGCACGCTGGCTGTTCGGCTTGACCGCCGAGCAGATCGACGTGATCGTTCATCCCGAGTCGATCGTCCACTCGTTCGTCGAGTTTGTTGACGGCTCGGTTCTCGCGCAGCTCTCCCCGCCCGATATGAAATTGCCGATTCAACTTGCTCTGCTCCACCCGGACCGTGTGAGTGGCCCCACGAAGCGGCTCGACTGGCAGAAGCTCTCCGCACTGAATTTCGAGCAACCGGACCGCGAGACGTTCGCGGCCCTCGATCTCGGCTTTGAAGTGGTGAAACGCGGCGGCACTTGTGGCGCGGTTCTAAATGCCGCGAACGAGGCTGCGGTTGGTCGTTTTCTTCATGGTGAGTTGGCTTTTCTGGACATCGCCCGGTGCTGCCGGGCGGTGCTTAATTCGCACGATTACGAAACCCGACCCACGCTCGAACGGCTCTTGGCCCTCGACGCGTGGGCGCGGCAGGAGGTAGCCCGTTGGACCCGAACCCGAACGCCGGTAGCCCCGACTCCGTGAACCCGCCCCCGAGCGGCCCGCCGGGAGAACCCGCGCCCGCCGGCGCGCCAGACCACGGCGAAGAGGTCTCCGCGCTCAAGTCGTGGGTGCGCGAGAACGCGTTCTCGCTGGTGACCACGGCCATTGTAATCGCGCTCGTGTGCATCTACCTCGACCCGATCGATACCCTCAAGGTGATGCTCGGGCTGGGGTTCATCATCTTCATTCACGAACTCGGGCACTTCGTCGCGGCGAAGTGGTGCGACGTTCACGTGAACATGTTCAGCATCGGGTTCGGGCCGGCGGTGCCGTTCTGTCAGTACAAGTGGGGCGAGACTACGTACAAGATCGGCATCATCCCGCTGGGCGGGTTCGTTCAGATGGTGGGCGAAGGCGACGGCGCGGATGGCGAAGAAGCGGAAGACGACCCGCGGAGCTTCCGCAAGAAGAGCGTCGGTCAGCGAATGCTAATCATCTCCGCGGGTGTGGTGATGAACATCATCCTCGGCATGACGTGTTTTGTGGCCGCGTACCTGCACGGCGTTCAGGAGAAACCCGGCGCGGTGAGTTCGGTCGAGAGCGGCGGCGCCGCGTGGCGCTCCGGGATGCGCACCGACGACCGCATCACCGAAATCGGTGGGCGCAAGAACCCGTACTTCGACGACATCCGCCCGATCGTGATGGGCACGCAGAAGGACGAGCAGTTGCCCATCAAGTGGGAGCGGAACGGGAAAGAAACGGAAGGGTTCGTTTCGCCGCTGCGCGACGAGGGCCAGCGGTTCCCGCAGTTAGGCGTCTCGCCGCCGCAGCGGTTGGTGCTGCTGACGGCCCCGAAGCGGTCTGGGTTCACGCCGGTGTACCCAGGCACGCCAGCCGCGGCGGCCGATCCGAAGTTCCAACCCGGTGATCGCGTCGTCGCGATGAGCAGCGACCCGAACGACCCCGCGAAGGTCTCGCCGGTCGCGACGTACGGCGACTACCACCAACGGATGGTGCGGCTCGCGGGCAAGAACATCACCTTCCACGTGCTGCGCGCTGACACCAAGTCGGGCGCGGAGCCGGTCGCGATCGTCGTGAAGCCGGCGTACCGGCACGACCTCGGTGTGCGGATGCGGATGGGCGAAATCGTCGCGCTGCGTGACGGCGGCAGCGCGAAGCAGGCAGGCATGGTCGATCGCAAGGAAGGCCCGCAACCGACGCGAGGCGACCGCATCAAGGCGGTTCTGTTGCCGCCGGACGACAAGGGCAAACGCACCTGGTACGTGGCCGGCCCGGTGGATTGGGCCTGGACTAAGGAAGGACCGACCGCGGACCCGAAGAAGTTCCAGGAGTCGGTGGCCGTGGAGCCGCTCGACCCGCAACTGTTGCCACACCAGTTGAACCGGTGGGCGGCGGGCCGGACCGGGCTGGCAGTGGAACTGGTCGTCGCGCGCCAGGCGCATCCCACCGACCAAACCATCACAACGAAGTTGGAGTTCGACCCGTCGTACCGGTTCGACCGCGAAACGCAGACGCTGCCCAACAGCCCGCTCCCGATTAGCGGGTTGGGGTTGGCCTACTGGGTCGAGGCGATCGTGGACGATGTGACGAAAGGCGGGCCGGCCGACACTGCCAAGACAACGCCGATCGAATTGCCGCCTGGGTTCTTCCACCGCACCAAGCGGTTCCTCGGCATCGAGGGTCGGGAGGTGGACGCGGGCGGCGCCGAGAAGAAACTCCTGCCGGGCGACGTGATCGTCGCGGTGCGGTTCAAGTCGCCGGGTGCGGAGGGGAAGTCGGTGCCGGGCGAATGGAACGACGACCTCAAGCCGTACCAGTGGGCGACCGCGGACTTCGCTTTCCAGAACGGTTCGCTGTTCGAGATCGACCTGAAGGTGAAGCGCAGCGAGACCGAGACGTTCACGGTCACGCTTCAAGGGCGGGAGAACAAGGAGTTCCCGACGGCCGACCGCGGGCTGATCTTCCAGGCCGAGAACCAGATCCAGAAGGCGGAGGGCGTGGGCGACGCAATCCGTCTGGGCGCGCAGCGCACCGGGCGCTTTATCAAGGTCGTGTACATGAACCTGTACGCGATGGCGTTCGGGCGTGTGAGCGTGAAGACGATGAGCGGCCCGCTGACGATCGCGACCGTGTCTTACCGGTTCGCGGGCGAGGACTTCTGGCAGTTCCTGTTGTTCCTGGGCATGATCTCGGTGAACCTGGCAGTGGTGAATTTCCTGCCGATCCCGGTGCTGGACGGCGGGCACATGGTGTTTCTGATACTGGAGAAGGTGTTGGGCCGCCCGGTGCCGGAACGCATGTTCGCGATTGCGATGTACACCGGACTGTTCCTGATATTGTCGCTGATGGTGTTTGTGATCTTCCTCGACGTGAAGCGGTTGTTCTTCGGCTGGTTCTGACGCTGTTGCTTTCTTGCCCTCTCCCCTTGCGGGAGAGGGCAAAACAAAACCGGGCTACTTCTTGCGACTGGCGAAGAATTCGGCGATGAGGCGTTTCGATTCGTCCGACCCGGCGAGGCGCATGAACGCTTCGGTTTCGATCGCAATCGCGTCGTAGAGCGGAATCGCCGCGCCTTCGACCATCACGCGGACGGCTTCGCGTGCTGCAGTCGAATCGGTGGTACTGGTGATGGTGCTCTCTTGTTTGACCGCGGGTAACGGGGCGAGCTTTTTCGCGCGCTGGGCACGCGTGTCGGCGATGGTCGCGACCGATTCCTCAATCAGTCGACCGGAAGCAGCGGTCTTCTCCACGAGACCCAATGTCGAGGAGTTTTCCGCACTCTTGCTTTGTGCCGAAGCGAGCATCTCGGAAGCCTCGGACGCGCCCACGATTCGCGGCAATCGCTGCGTGCCGCCCCAACCGGGAATCAGCCCCAACTTCACCTCAGGCAGTCCGAGTTGCACCTTCGGGTTCGTGCCGCAGACGCGGTAGTCGCACGCGAGTGCCACCTCCAAGCCGCCGCCGAGGGCGGCACCGTCGATCGCGGCGCACGTCGGGAATGGGAGCGATTCCAGTTGCTCCAACACGCGCAAGCCCTGCTCGATGAACGCCCTGACTTCGGGGTCGTTCGGGGCGGGCGCGTTTGCGAGTAACTTCAGATCAGCGCCCGCGATGAAGATGCCCGGCTTCGCGCTCGCCAACACCAAGCCCTTTACGTCGGTGCGTGTGGCGAGAACCGCGAGCGCTTCGCTGAACTCCGTCCACAGCTCTCGCGTGAGGACGTTCGCCTTGCTACCGGGTTGGTCGAACGTGAGTACCGCGACGCCGTCGGGGCGCGTCGCGAGGGTGATTGCTTGTGACATGAGAGAATTGTACTTGGCGAGTAAGCAGAAAGCAGAGCTAACCACAGAGACACAGAGCCACAGAGAAAACAAGAAAGGAGTTCTTCAAAACACTCTTTCTCTCGGGTTTTCTCTGTGTCTCTGTGTCTCTGTGGTTAGTTCTGCTTTCTCCCTTTTGGTTACTTCTCCGGGCGGAGTCGGTTGCCGTCCTTGTCCACCCACGTGAACGGCTTCACCACGTCCACCGGCTTCGTGGAGATCTTCTCCCCAAGAATGTTCTCGAACACCGTCCCGTACACGCGCTCGATCGGAACCATCGAGTGTGCGGCCATGATCTGGTGAACGAGACTCTGGTTGGTGACCACCACGCGGCCCCCCTTCCCGCAAGCGGCGTAGCGGTTGCCCGGTGCGGCGGCGGCTTCCTTCTGCATCGCCTCGAACTTCTTGTCGCTGATCGTCACGTCCGGGCCGTTGATCGGCGGCGGCGGAAGTTTCGGCGCGAGCGGTCGGCCGGTCGGGTCGCGGTAGGTCAGCGCGTCGTTCTCGCCCATCGGCTCCGGTGGGTCGTAGGTCACGGCTTCGACCACGATGCCGAAGTCCTGGCGCAGTTTCTCGGCGTGAGCCTTGCGGAACTGCTCCTTGAACTTGGCCCCGTCCATCTTCCCGTCCTTGCCAACGCTGTCCTTCATGCAGGTCTTCGTGGTTTCCACCACCCACTTCGCTTCGCGGAGGAACGTCTGCGCGTCCACCGGACCCGCGACGCAGTGCAGCACGCGACCGTCCGGCGCACAGAAGTACGCGGCCACGTTCCCACCCTGCTTCTGGTTGCCCACGATCTTGAAGGTCGCGACCTTCTGGTACGACGACACGAAGTATTCGTTGCAGTACTTACCGACTTCCGCGTTGTTCAGGGCGCCCACACGGAGCGCTTCGGCGTTGTTTCAGGTCAGACCCGGGTCTTCGAAGTGACCGGACACGTGAAGCACAAGCACGAGCTTCTGCTCCTTCTTCGCGAGCGCCGCGGCTTCCTTCGGGCTGTCCACGAAGTCGAGCTTGGTGCCGTGCCCGCAGGTCGTTGGGTTCGCGCTCAGCGGCGCCGCTATCAGTGCGACCGCCGCACCGAGCATCATGTAACGCATGGAACACCTCCGCGAGTGGATCGGGCGGGCGCACCCGATAATGTGATACTACCGGAAGAACGACGGCGCCACACGCGCCAAGGATTGCCGCGTTACACGAGCGTTACCGGTGGCGAAGAAGACCCACCCCCAACCCCTCCCTGCAGGGAGGGGAGAAAACCATTCACTCTCCGTTTGCATTCGACGATGCGCCCACTATTTCTCCCCTCCCTGCAGGGGCCGGGGGTAGGTCTCTCACTTCCTTCGCTTGTCCGCGACCTCCGGGTTCACCCAGGTCGGAAGGGACGCCCCGGTCACGCCCGCGAGCACGTTGTTCGCGCACAGGCGGGCCATCGCGTTCCGCGTCTCGACGGTGGCGCTTGCGATGTGCGGCACGATCACGCAGTTCGGGAGTTTGTAGAGTTCGTGGTCGGTGGGTAGCGGTTCCGGGTCGGTCACATCCAAGCCCGCCGCGAAGATTGTTCCGCTACGGAGTGCCGCCGCGAGCGCCGGTTGATCCACCAGCGGCCCGCGAGCCGTGTTCACGAACACCGCGGTCCGCTTCATCTTTGCAAACTGCGCCGTGCTGAACATACCCTTCGTCGAAGGGTTCAGATCGACGTGCGCGGAAACGTAGTCGCTCTGCGCTAGTAATTCATCGAATTCCACGCGCTTCGCGCCGAATTCCTTTTCCGCCGGCGCGTTTGGAATCTGGTCGGTGTACAGCACCTTCATGCCCCAGCCGTGGTGCAGACGCTTCGCCGCGGCGAACCCGATGCGCCCCATGCCCACGATGCCGAGCGTGCGCCCGACCAAGTCCTGACCCAACCAGCCGAGTGGTTCCCACGTGAGCCACTTGCCGTTCTTCGCGTCGGCGGTGCCTTCGCCAATGCACCGCGCCGCAGCGAGCATCAGCGTGACCGCGATGTCGGCGGTCGCGTCGGTGAGCACGCCGGGGGTATTGCCGACGCACACGCCGCGCGCCGTGCAAGCGGGCACATCCACATTGTTGAAGCCCACCGCGTAGTTGCTCACGACCTTCAACTTCGGCGCCGCGTCGAGAAGTGCCGGATCAATGCGATCCGTAAGGAGCGACACGAGACCGTCGCAGTCCTTGACCCGGCGCAGCAGTTCGTCGGCCGGGGGCGGGAGTTGATCGGGCCAAAGATCCACGTCGCACGCGGCGCGGATCGCGTCTAGCCCCACTGCGGGAATGCGGCGGGAGATGAACACTCTGGGGCGGCTCATGGGAATACCAATAATGGGAGCGGGGGTGGATTAGGTGAGTGTAGTCAAGGAGTTGCGCGAGTGAAGCGGCGTTGCCATCGGCGGCGTGTCGGCTTTGGGAAAGTGGCGCAGACACGGGAAGAACGCGTGGTTATTTGCTTCCCCGGATTTGACCTGGCGCTCAAGCGACCCCACGGGTTCGGAAGCCCGCGGTCCCCCTGGTTGCCGCGCCGCGCAGAGGAGCACTCACCATGTCGTTGTCTCGTTGGAAGATGATGGCCGGCGTTCTGGGCGTGTCGATCGGCGGACTGGCGGCGGCCGCGAGCCAGTGCCCAAAGTTCGACAAGTCGAAGGGCCGGCAGGCTGAAACACCGGTCGCCTTCGCCGACACGCCGAAGGTTCCGCCGGCAGGTGCGCCGTCGGCGCCCGCGACGACCCCGCCGGCTGTGCCGCTGCCCCCGGCCGTCCCGCCGATGCCGCTGCCCTCGGTCGAACTGCCGAAGCCCGCGACCGCGCCGACCACCGCGCTGCCCGCGATCCCCGATTTCACGCCGCCGGCGCCCGCGAAGCCGACCGACGTGACCCCAGCGACCAGCGCGTTGCCCCCGCTACCGGGCATCCCGGAGCCGGGTGCGAAGCCGCCCGCGCCGGCCAAAACTCCGGTCGCTGACGCTCCCGGCTCGCCCAAGACTCCGTTCCCGACGGCCGATTTGCTTCCGCCGCCGACCACGCCGGCGCCGGACGGGCGCGACCTGTTCGGAACGCCGAAGTTCACCGGTCCGGGTGGCGAGCCGCTTCCGCTGAATCCCCCGGGCAAGTCGGTTGCGACCCCGCCGGTCGTGGGCGCGGGCGGCACCCTGCCCGCGGTCCCGCCGGCGACCGGCGGCACGCCGCCGCTTCCGCAGCCGAACGTCGGCGCCGGCGGGCCGCAGCCGATCTTGCCCATCGACCCTCCCGGCGCGATTGACGTGCCGCCGAGCAAACTGACCCCGCCGGCCATTCCAGACGGTGGGACCACCTCGATGGACGTGAAGGCCGCGAAAGCGGCCACGAAGTTCCGCATCCTGCTCCGCGTGGGCGAGGGCGAGCCGACGTTCGAGGTGAAGTGCGGCGACGACCTCGTGATGAAGGTCGCCTGCGAGAAGGTGGACATCAAGTCGCCTGAGAAGGGTTCGGGGCTGTCCGCAGTGACCGCGAAGGGCAAGGTGCGGTTCGCCGGGTTCGGCGTGGAAGGCACCTGTGACGAACTCTCGTTCATGGCTGGCACCGGCGAGGTGAGCATGAGTGGCGAGGTGAAGGTTCAGGTAAAGGACAAACTCGGCCGCGTCGAGTCCGAACTGTCCACCGCGACCCTGAAGTACAAGATCGACGCCAGCGCCGTCGGCAACAGCATCAAGCCGTAAGTTACCTTTCAAAGTAGTAGGCACACGCCATGTGCCGTCGCTACGCACGTCGGAACCGCGAGGCGGTTTTGGGTTGCGAAGCGACGGCACATGGCGTGTGCCTACTACTTTGCATTACTCGCGCACCAACAACCCCATCGCCTGACGCAACTTCACTTCAGTAACGTGCCACTCGATCACGCTCGCAAGCAGATCGCCTTTCGCCTTGAAGAGATCGAGCTTCGCGACCACGAGGTCGGCCGTCACGTTGACCCCAGCCCGTTGCCGCTTCTGGAGATCCGCGATCCGGGATTCCACGGATCGCACGTCCAGTGAGCGGGCCGCGACCGCGGCGCGGTGACCCCGGAGCGAGACCGCAGCGGCGCGGATCTCGGCTTCGGCCAGGCGATCGCGCGCGGCCAGTGTGCTTGCGGCGCGGGCGGTCGCGGCGGCCTGTTGGCGTTCGGGCTCCCTTGTGAACGGGGCGAGCAGCAGCGTGAGCGGGTTGTCCGACTTCATCTTCCCGAGCAGCGGGTTGAGACCGGTTAGCACTGCGTTCGTCATTTCGCCCGCGCCGCCGTCGGCGAGCACGCGAAGCACGTTCAGGTCCGGCCGATAGTGCAGTCCGGTCGCGACCGCTTGCGCGACGTCCACGTCGTCCGGCTTCATCTTGAACGGGTCGGTCGGCCACAACGAAAGCGGGTCGTTCGCGGCGAGTCCGAGCCGGGCGCGGAGGCTGGCATTGAGTGCGCCAATTCCCGCTTCGAGTTTCGCCTGATTTGCTTCGATGTCGAGCAACTTGCGGCGGATCGCGGGCATGTCCGCGCGGTCCGCGAAGCCGGCTTTTGCGGCCTTCTCGGCCGCTTCGAGTTGCGTGCGGAGTTCCATCCCGGTCGCAGTGAGCAGGTCGAATTGTCCTTCGGATTCGGCGAGTTTGAAGAACTCTTCGAGCGCCTCGCCCGCGGCGCGGTTGCGGAGTTCGTCGGCCGCGTGGCCGCGAACCAACCGGCTCGTCTCCGCAGTCTTCGTGGCTTTCTTCATCAACCGCGGGTGCGGGGGCGAGTCGTTCTCGGGGTGCCGGTCGAGGTCGTCCGCGAACGGCGTGCCCGCGATGGCATAGCGCCGGCACTCGGTGGCCGTGAGCCGGCGGTACTCACCCAGGTGCGTGAGTGGCGGAGGCGACTCGGTCGGCACGTCCGACACGTCGGGTTCGATCACGGTGCGGGGTGTGACCGGTAGTTGCGGCGCGACAGGAACTTGATGGATCGGCGGCGCGACGGGCGCGTGGCACCCCGCGAGCGCGAGGATCGCGCAACAGACAACGCGGATCGCGATGAAGTTTGCCACAACGGAATAATCGGCACTGCCGCGACAGCTTCTTCAGACGAAGCACCAGATGTGGTATCATCGCGATCACCTCCCGGAACTTCGCTATGCGATTCTTCTCCCCCGTCTTCGTGCTGGTCTTCGTCTCGCTCGCCTCCGACTCGCGGCTAACGGCCGCGCCGCCAAACGTCGTCGTGATCCTCGCGGACGACCTCGGCTACGGCGACGTGCGGTGCCTCAACCCCGCGGGTAAGATCCCGACGCCGAACCTCGACGCGCTCGCAACTTCCGGCATGACTTTCACCGACGCGCACTCGCCCAGCGGGGTCTGTTCGCCGACGCGCTACGGCTTGATGACCGGGCGCTACGCGTGGCGCTCGAAACTTAAGAACGGCGTTCTCGGCGGTCTTTCGCCGCGACTCATCGAGCCGGGCCGGCTCACGGTCGCGCAGCTCCTGAAGGACAACGGCTACCACACCGCGTGTATCGGGAAGTGGCATCTCGGCATGGACTGGCAACTGAAGCCCGACAAGAAAGTAAGCGAGCTGAGTATCGAGCCGCGGGAGCAGGTATTCAACGTGGAGTACGACAAGCCGATCAAGAACGGCCCGAACGCGGTCGGGTTCGACTACTACTTCGGCATCTCGGCGTCGCTGGACATGGTGCCGTACACGTTCATCGAGAACGACAAGGTCGTCGCGAACCCGGCCGAGGACCGCGACCTCGCGATGTTCGCGGGCAAACCGGGACGCACGCGCAAAGGTCCGGCCGCGCCCGGCTTCGAGGCGGAAGACGTGCTGCCCAAACTGCGAGACCGGGCGGTGAGTTACATCGGCGATCGCGCGAAGGAGAAGAAACCGTTCTTCCTGTACCTACCACTAACGACACCGCACACCCCGGTGACCCCGTCGAAGGAGTGGGTCGGGAAGAGCAAGTTGAACCCTTACGCGGACTTCGTGATGCAGACCGACGCGGTCGTCGGCGACGTGCTCACGGCACTCAAGAAACACGGCTTCGAGGACAACACGCTCGTCATCTTCACCAGTGACAACGGCTGTTCGCCACAAGCCGACTTCCCGGCGCTGCTGAAACTCGGCCACAACCCGAGCGGTGAGTTTCGTGGGAACAAAGCAGACGTGTACGAAGGCGGTCACCGCGTACCGTTCTTCGTGCGCTGGCCCGGCAAGGTGAAACCCAAGAGCGAATCGAAGGCGCTCGCGGTTCACACGGACATCCTCGCGACGTGCGCCGACGCGATCGGCGTGAAGCTCCCCGACGAAGCCGGCGAAGATAGTTTTAGTCTGCTGCCCGCGCTCGGCGTGCGCAAAGGCGACGGGCGCGCCGGGTTGGTGGTTCATTCGATCAACGGTTCGTTCGGTGTGCGCGAGGGGAAGTGGAAACTGTGCCTCTGCCCCGGTTCTGGCGGGTGGAGTGATCCGCGTCCCGCGAAGGAACCGGCCGGCGCGCCCGCGGTGCAACTCTTCGACTTGGAGAAGGACATTGGCGAGAAGTTAAACCTTCAGGACAAGAACGCCGAGGTGGTCGATCGCATGACGAAACAACTGGAGAAGTGGGTGAGTGACGGGCGCAGCACACCGGGCCAGCCGCAGAAGAACACTGCGCCGGTGGTGATTCGCAAGAAGTGAGTGTTTCGGTTTGTACCCGAAGGGGTTAGATTCCTCAGCCCAGGGTCATCACGCGCTTCGCGGGCGCCACCCTGGGGAATCACGGCGCACCGGGGGCTGAAGCCCAAGACCTTTCATCTTGCCGTTCCGCGACGGTCGCCGCTACCATGCGTTGATGCCCCTTTCTCCGCGCCTTCGCGCCTTTCGGCATTCAAGCCAATCGGTCCCGGGTCGGTCGTCGTCGTACTTGGTAGGAGGATATGGCCAAATCCGGCGCGCCACCGATCACGCGGTCGCTAGCGGGCACGGAACCCGCTCCGGACGCGACACCCGTCGATCCGCCTCTCACGGCAGAACGACCCGGCGACGATGCGCTTGTGGCCACTTTCAATCAGATACGCGACGAACTCGTAAGCACCCTGATGTACTTGTTGGGGAACTCCGACGACGCTCAGGACGCGGCCCAAGAAGCGTTCCTGAAGTGCTGGCGGGCACGCAGTTCGGTGCCGGACGTGCAGAACCTTCGGGCGTGGATTTTTCGCGTGGGGCTGAACGCAGCCAAGGACTTCCAGCGCAGCGCCTGGAACCGAAAGAGCCGCCCGCTCCCAGAGGACGACGTGATGCTCCCGACACGGGACGACTCGCCGGGCCAAGCGGTTGAGGATCAGGAAGCCCTCGACCGGCTCCGCCAGGCGATTACCCAACTGCGGCAGGACGAAAAAGAAGTGTTCCTGCTCCGGCAAAACGGCGATCTCACTTACGAACAGATCGCCGAGATCCGCAACGCCCCCGTGGGCACCGTGAAGACCCAGATGCGCACCGCGCTCATCAAGCTCCGCAAGGTGCTCAACCCCGCTGGCGCCGAAAGTAACGATGAAGGATGAAGGATGAACCAAAGAGAAGACCGCAGCCCAAGGAATACGGGCGAACGATAACCTCACGAAGTGTCTGGTTGTCTCTTATTTCATTCTTCCTCCTTCAACCCTCATCCTCCCCAAAGAGCCTTCCCCGCTGGCCCGACCGTGGGAAGGAGACGAGACGATGAACTGCCAACACTGCCAAACCCTGTTGCTCGATCACCTGTACGGCCTCCTCGAAGGCGCGGAAGCCGCAGGCGTTGACGCGCACCTCGCGAACTGCCCGCAGTGCGCCGCCGCGCGCGCCGAGACCGCCCGCGTACAAGGCTTGTTCGCGAAGGCCGCGAAGAACACGTTCCCGAACACCAAGTTTGAGCCGCCGGTGCCCGTGCCGCAGAAGTCCAACACGCGAACACCGGTGCCTTCCACCGCGCCGGCCGTGTTGCCGTTCCCGGCCGCGAACCCAGACCGCAAGGTCGGCGGCGTGTCGCGACGCATCGCCGCGTTCCTCCCGTGGGCAGTCGCTGCTGCCGTGCTGCTCGCCATTCCCGGGACCGTTGTCCCCGTTGTTAGCGTCTTCAGCCGCGCCGACGGTGCCCGCCGCGCCGTCGAGATCGCACAGCGCGATGTCGATGAAGCCAACCGCGCCACCGCGAGCGTCCGGTCTGCACGCAAAAACCGCCTCGACGACGCGCAACTGAAACTCGCTAACGCCGAGCAGACCCAGGTTCTGCTGCTTGACCAGTGGGTTGACAAGCAGAAGGCCGCAGTCGAGGCCACCGACCGCAAACTCACCATCGACGTGTGGAAGTCCGCGACTGTTCAGCCCGGTGCGCCCAACGATTTCCTCCTCGTGGTTCGCGACGAGCGCAACGTGGGGCAGTCGCGGAGCGGGAAGTTGGTCGCCGAGGTGCGCACCAGCGACGCGGTTCTCTACACGCAAGACCTCGACCACGAGAAGCAAGGCAACACTCACGCAATCCAGTTGCCCGCAAGCGTGTGGGCGAAAGTGAAGCCAGACAGCGAACTGACGCTCGTCGTTTCGCAGGTGGACGGCAAGGCACTCACGCCGCTCCAGGAGGTGCGGCTCGCCGGTCCCGTGTTCACGACACTGCTCGTCACCGACAAGCCCGCGTACTGCCCCGGCGAACGGCTCTACTTCCGGTCGCTCACGCTCGATCGAACCACACTCAAGCCACCGCAGCGCGAACAGTTTCTCCGCTACGATCTCGTCGCCGGAACCGGGCCGAACGGCCGCACCGTCTCCGGGCTGACCGCGACCGGCACCACCGAACTCGTGCGCGTCAACGGCGACGCCAACGGTCGTGTCGAACCGGTCCGCACCGTCAACGGGCAACCAGTTCGAGGCGTTGGGTGCGGTGAGTTCGTGCTGCCCCCGGACCTCGCCGACGGCGAATACACGCTCGTTCTGCGCGAACTCCAGCACCCGAACGGGGCGCCGGCCACACTGCCGCTTCCCGTTACGCGAACGATCAAGGTCCGCGCCGGCACCTCGGACAACTACGCCAAACTGATCGGGTTCGACGGCGCGTCGTACCGCCCCGGTGATACTGTCACGGCCTGGGCGGAGCTGAAGTTCCAGGACAAGCCCGTTGCAGGCGCGGAGGTCGTCGGTGTCGCGGTCGAAGTCGATCGCGTGCCGCTCACCACCGTCGAAGTCGCGCCGCGCACCGACTCGACCGGACGTGCGAAACTTCGCTTCACGCTGCCGGACGAACTCCTCAACGGCGACGTGCGGTTGAAGGTCACGTTCCGCACCGCGGTCGGTGGCCGTGAAGAAGTGATCGCGGACCGCGTGCCGGTCGTCGGTCGCCGACTCGTCGTCGAGTTCTTCCCGGAGTGCGGCGATACCATTGTCGCCGACGTGCCGTGCAAGGTGTACGTCCGCGCGACCACGCCCGCCGGGCAACCGGTGGACATCCGCGGCGTCATCACCGACGGCCGGCAGACGCTCGCGACCGTCAACACGCTCCGCGTCGAGGGCCAACCCGGCGCGAACCGCGGGCTGGCATCGTTCACCTTCACGCCGAAAGACGGAACTCGCACGTGGCTAAAGCTCGACGCGTCGAACAACGTTTACGCGCCGATCGTGGTGAGTGCCCCGGTTCACGCGTCCGCGGTCGCGCTCATGGGCGGTCCCGGCGCGGTCGCTTCCAAAACCGGGTTTTTGCTCCCACCGGCGCAACCCGATGGCGTCGTGATGAGCGTGCCGGACACGATCACCTCGCCAGGCCAGCCGATCCGCGTTCACCTGCGATCGGTCGGCCCAGCGCGGAATCTTGTCGTCGGCGCGTACACTCGCGGTCGGCTCTGCGACACGCAGAAGGTGACCGTCGAACGCGGGCAACTCGCGGAAGTGAAGTTGATGGCCGGCACCGACCCGCGCGGCGGCGTGGTCCGCATCACCGCGTTCGAGGAAGTGGACGGGAAGCCGGGCGACGAAAAGCCCGACCTGAAGCCGGTCGCGGAACGCCTCGTGTTCCGCCGCGCCGGTGAGGTGCTGAAACTGTCGCTCGCGGTTTCGCCAATCGAGGCGACCGCCGCGCCGCAAGCCACCGCGAAAGGCGGATACGCTGCCGGCACCGGCCTGAACTGCGCGATCTCCGCAACCGACGAGAAGAACAACCCGGTCGCCGCGGTGCTGTGGGCCGCGGTCGTGAACACTGGCGTTGCGCCCGGCGCGAAGGACCGGACGATGCCGGCGCACTTCCTCCTCGCGGGCGACGTGAAGAACCCCGACGAACTGGAACACGCCGACTTCTTGCTGACCGATCACCAGCACGCGGGCGAGGCGCTCGACCTCGTTCTCGGGACACAGGGCTGGCGCCGGTTCACCGAGCAGGCGCGGGTTACCGCTCCCGTTGGGAAGCAACCGCCGTTCGCGGCGTCGAACCCGGAACTGACACGGTTGATGGTTCAGAACGGGCAGAACGCGGTCCTGGCAGAACCGACCGCGGCGCGCGAGTACCGCAAGATCGCCGAGACCTACGCACCGCTGTACGAAGCCGCGGGGCAAGCGGTCGCGCGGGCGAAGACCGCGCTCGACGCGACCCGCGAAGAGGCTCGCGACGTTCGCGCGATTCAGCAAGCCAAGTCGCTTGCCGAAGTCGCGGCGCGTGAAGCCGCCGACAAGCGGGACCGCGCCGAAGCCGCTCGCGTCCCGGTGCGGCAGTTCCGCGGCGCGGCGCGGTACGGTGTCGCCGGGTTCGCCGCGCTCGCGCTGCTGTGCGGCGGTATCTCGCTCGCGCGCCCGAAGACGCGTCTCCCGCTGGGCGCGAGTACGCTTGGTTCGTTTGGGCTGGCCGCGTTCCTCTTCGTCGCCGCTGGATGGGGCGACGAAGCGAAGGCGAGCGCCTCTGCCCCACCGGACGCACACGTGCGCGCCGAGGCCGAACTCGCGTCGGTGCCGCACGAACCGCTCTCGAAGGTTGGTGCGGATGTTGGCGTTGCCGCCGGGAAGGACACTCGGCCGAACGGTGTCGGGGGGAAGACCAACGGCACCGATCGCGTGCCGCTCGCGCCTCCGAACGGTGGCGGATTCGGTGGTTCGGCGATCGCTCTGCCACGGGCGCCCGGCGGGCCGGGGAAAGAAGTGACCTATACGCCCGCGTTCACGAACCCGCCGTACTTCCTCCCGAACACCGCTCGCGGCGCGAGCGCGAAGGGCGCGGTGAACCCGAGTGGCTTGCCGCTGCCCGTGCGCCCGGACCAGAACCACGAGATGAAAATGACGGCACCCGCACCGGGCGTGCCCGGAACCGGTGGGTGGGATCCACATCACCCCAACAAAATCACGGACGGCGATCTCGTCACACACGGCCCTTCGGTTTCCTCGCTCTTCTTCCCCGTACCCGCACGCCGCACCGCGACCGACGACCTGAAGAAAGCGACCGACAACGCCGCGCGGTACGCGGACGATCGCCAGCGCGCGCTCACCGAATCACTGAACGCACGACTCGTCGTCCGCGTGCAGCCGAAGCCGTCTGGCCCGGAGCACGGCGGGCCGCCACTTCCGCGAGATGGCGCGCTGACCGCAGAAAAGATCGAGACGCTCGCGCTCCAGCAGGTCCGCAGCACTATGCCCCCGATCGCGCCGCTCGTGGTGCGCGAGTACGCCGCGCCGCGCCGCGCTCCCGCCCCGATGTTGGACGCGGCCGATAACTCGGATACGATTCTCTGGCAACCAATTATCCTGTTGCCGACCGACGGCAAGACAGTTGTGAGCTTCCACCTGGGCAGCGCGCCCGGCGGCTACCGGGTTGTGGTCGCGGGCCACACCGCCAACGGGCGCCTGGGTGAAGCCCGCACGGTGATCGTCGTCGAACGAGCGCAAACGGTTCTGCCGACCGCACCGGGTGCGCCGCCCGGACCGTGAGTGCTTCCGCTTCTCCGCACTTTAATTCGGCCCGTCGTGAGCGCGCTGCTCCCGGCGGGCCGAAGCGTTTGAGTGGGGAAGCCGGAGGAGAATCACAATGCGGATTCGCACGTTCGGGTTGGCGGTCGCGGTGTGCGTGCTCGTTCCCGCAGTCGGGAGCGCACAGCACACCTTCGTCGGCGTAGGCGTCACCCACAACGGTTACCCTTACGGGCCGCGAGTCGCGCCAGGGTGGAGTTACCCCGGGTTGTACGGCGGGCCGTTCGTCACTTACCCTCCGGCGCTTCGCTACGGTGCGCCTTCCTACGACCCGTTGGGGCCGAACATCGGTGTGTACACCGGGTACGGCTTTCCCGGCTTCGGCTACCCCGGCTACTACGGCGGGTTCGGCTACCCCGGTTACTACGGGTCCCGCGGCTTCTACGGTTCCCCGGGGCGCGCCGGGAGCGTGTGGTCGAACGGGCTGAGCCTCTACGGTCCGCCGGTGCCGGTGTACGGTCCGGTGCCTGGTGTCTTTGGCAACAACGACCTCGTCAGGCAGTACCGCAGCACGCTCTCACCGCCTTTCCCTGGTTACGGGTGGGTTGGCATCTACGCCGCGTCGCCACGCACGAGATACCCGAGCGTGTCCGTGCGGCCCACGGTGGAACGGTTCACATCTCCGGGGATTCACACCCCTGGCGCGCCTGCGAACAGTGCCGGGTGCCTGATACTCTCGGTGAAGGTGCCGCAACCGACCGCCGAGGTGTTCGTCGATGGAACGAAGACATCGCAGACGGGGACGGACCGCATTTTCGAGTCGCCACCGCTCGAAGCCGGGAAGCCGTTCAAATACACGGTGATGGCGCGGTGGGTGGAACGTGGGCAGGTAGTGGAGTCGTCCCGCGAAGTGACCGGCACGCCGGGCGAAGTGGTTCGCGTGGACTTCGGCGCGGGGAAATAAGAAGAGGAGAGTGTTTACCGCAGAGGGCGCGGAGAGCACAGAGAGAAGACAGGAGAGTTGAAATACAGAACTCTCAATGTCTTTCTCTGCGTTCTCCGCGGTGAATACTCTTCTCTTCTGCCTTTCAAGCCAGCACCTTCTCGACCAGTTCGCCGTGTACGTCGGTGAGGCGCATGTCGCGCCCTCCGAAGCGGTACGTCAACTTCTTGTGGTCGAAGCCAAGTAAATGCAGCGCGGTCGCGTGGAGGTCGTGAACCTGTACCTTGTCCTTCACCGCGTGGTAACCGAAGTCGTCCGTCTCGCCGACCACGGTGCCGCCCTTCGTGCCGCCGCCTGCCAGCCACATCGTGAAGCCGTAGGGGTTGTGGTCGCGCCCGTCGCCGCCCTGCGCCACCGGCGTGCGCCCGAACTCGCCGCCCCAGATTACGAGCGTATCTTTCAGCAGTCCTAATCGCTTGAGGTCGGTGAGCAGCCCCGCGATGGGCTTGTCCACGGCGCGGGCGTTGTCCTCGTGGCCCTTCTTGAGGTTCTGGTGCTGGTCCCAGCGGTCGTGACCGAGGTTCTGACACAGTAGTTCCACGAATCGCACGCCACGCTGAACGAGACGCCGCGCGATGAGACACTGTCGGCCGAACACTTCCGTTTTCTTGTCGTCGAGGCCGTACAACTTCTGCGTCTCTTCGCTCTCTTTCGCGAGGTCCGCGAGTTCTGGTACCGCGGTCTGCATCCTGAACGCGAGTTCGTAATTCGCAATCGCCGCGTCGAGCGGGTCGCTGTCGCCGTACTTCTCTTTCGCGGCGGCGTCGAACTTGCGGAGCAGGTCGCGCTTCGCGCCGCGGGTCTTCGCGCTCTCTCCACCGGGCGGCGTGATGTCCGCGACTGGGTGCGCGCCGTGGCGGAACACGGAGCCTTGATACGACGCGGGGAGGAAGCCGTTACCGAAGCAGTCGGCGCCGCCGGGCGGGATCATGCCGCTCCCGAGCACAACGAAACCGGGCAACTCCTTCGACTCACTTCCGAGGCCGTAAGTCACCCACGAGCCGAAGCTCGGGCGCCCTTGTTGGCCGTGGCCGCTGTGCCAGAAGTAGTTTGCGTTGGTGTGTTCGGAGAAGTTGGACACCATCGAGCGGATCACCGCGAGGTCGTCGGCGCACGCGCCGACGTGCGGGAACAGGTCGCTGACGGGCAACCCGCTCTGGCCGTACTTCTTGAACTTCCACGGGCTGGCAAGCGTGTTCCCGATGTTGTTGAACTGCGTCGGTTCGACCTTCGTAGGGAACGGCTTGCCGTGATACTTCTCCAGCGCCGGTTTCGGGTCGAAGGTATCGACCTGCGACGGCCCGCCGTCCATGAACAGGAAGATGACGGACTTCGCCTTCGCCGCGAAGTGCGGTTTCTTGGGCGCGAACGGATCGTTCGGTGACGAGCCCGAAGCGCGAGCAAGGGGTTCTTCGGACGCGAGGAGTGCGGTGAGCGCCGCGGCCCCGAACCCGTTGGCGGTGCGGAGCAACATCTCGCGGCGCGATAGCGGGAAGTGCATGTCGTTGGTATTTGGTGTTTAGTGTTTAGTGTTCGGTGCCGTTGACCACGCCAACTCGCAACCAACCCATACTAAACACTAAACACCAAACACTAAACACTAAACTCACTTGATGTCCTTATCGTTAATGATCTCGCCGCCGGCGCGGGTGAAGAGCGCCTTGAGCGTCTTCTCCGCGACCGAGGTGCTGATCGCGCGAACGGAGCCGTCGCCGAACGCGGCCTGGAACACGTTCTTGCCGCCCACCGGGACGATCTTCGGCAGCGGCTTCTTCTCGTCGAACGGGTAGTCGTCTGGCTTCGCCCACGGCACGAGTTCGTCGGTCTCGATCACCATGATGGTGTTCGAGAGGCCGTCGGTGAAATCGGCGAAGCGGAGCTTCTTGCCGGCCTCGAACGCGGCGCCCGGACCACTAACGCCGCGGTAGCTCGTCAAGCCCCACTCCGGTTTCGCGGGCAGCACCGTATTCGGCGAGATGTACGTTTTAATCATCAGCTGCGACGCGGCCTTGTTGTTCGCGCTGTCCCACGGTTCGTCGAGCTTGAACAACTTATAGACGTTGTCCTGTTCGATGTACGGCAGGATCGCGACGCGCCAGCTCAAGATCGGCTTGCCGTTCTTGTCCACGATGTCGTGCGGCATGACGCCGTTCGCATCGTGGTAGCCGTGAATGGCGAGGGCGATCTGCTTGAGGTTGTTGCTGCTCTGCATCCGCGCGGCCGCCTCGCGCACCTTCTGGATAGCCGGGAGCATCAACCCGACGCCGATCGCGGCGGTGCCGCCGACCACAACCAGCAGTTCCTTCGGAAGCGGCACCGCGAGCGCCAGTTCCGCCCCGGTGCGGGTAATCAGCTTCGGGTCGGTGAGCGTCTCGTCGAGCCGGGCAATCGCGCCGAGGGCGAACACAGAGGCCAGCGCTTCGGGCAGATCGGCCGCCGGGCGCGGCGTCTTGATCTTCGGATCGTACAACTTGTCCTCGATCTCCTTCTTCATCTTCGCCAATTCTTTTCGCCCCAGTTCCGCAATCGCCTTGATGGCCTTCTCCGCGTCCTGCGCGGCGGTGGCGTCGGCGTAGGTCGCGCGCACGTCGAACCGCGCGTCGGCGCCGAGATCAACAGCTACCGTCAGTTGCTTCGCCTTCAGAATCGGCAGCGATTCCGGCGGTATGTCCTTGAGCGCGTCGGGCGGAATCGGCAGCGCGGAAATGTCGGCTGACGCGACCATCACCTTCGTCGGGTTCGCGGCCAGTTTGATCGCCGACGCGAGTGGCCCATCCTTCGCGGGTGCCTTCGCGAGATAGTGATTCAGCGAGTTGTCGTAGCCGATGACGATGTGCTTGTTGTCGGGGAAATAGAGTTCCAGTTCGCTGTCCGGGCTGCGGTACACGGTCTTGGTGCCGACCTTCTCGGTGGTGTGATTGGTCATGTACAACTTCACGACCGTCATCGGGTCGAACGCGGTTGAGAACGTCAGCACGCCGACCGCCTGCGGCTTCTTCTTGTCGTCGAGCATGACGAACGCGGTGCCGCGTGAGATCGTCGACGGCGCCGGTACGAACTGCGCGTCGAGCGCCGCGAGCGCCTTCGGTCCGGCCTTCTCCCATGTCTTGCGGAACCCTTCCATCACGTCGTTCTTCCACAGGTCCGCGAGCTTCACGTGAACGAACCCGACCGCGTCGGCGGGCACGAGCGCGAGGTCCGTTGGCAGTTCGGCCGGTTGCGCCGCGGCGAGGGCGCTCGTTTGCGGTGTCGCCGCGGGTTGCACGAACGTGACCGCGAAGGCCAACGCCGCGACGACCGCGAATGATGCGAATCGCATGAGGTACTCCTTTGAGGGAAGGGGTTTGGGGTTTGGTTAGCCGCAACCCCGCAGGGGTGGGCGATGCACACGCTCGCCTTCGGCTCGCGGCTAATCAAACACCAACAGGTTCAGAAATCGTTCCCGATCACTTCGCCGCCGTTCCTGGTGATGAGGGCGGTGATCGTCTCCTTCGACGGCAGTTTGGATAGTGTACGCACCGAACCGTCGCACAGAGAGATCTGGGCCTTACCGTTCACCACCATGCCGATCAGTTTGCCCATGTCCTTCTCGGGGTCGAACTCGAGTTCGTCCGGCTTGGTCCACGGCACCGCGGTCGCGGCCGTTACGCACATGATCGTGTTCGAGGTGCCGTCGGCGATTCCCTGGAGCTTAGCGCCCATGAGCCAGTCGAAGGCGGCGCCGTTTCCGACGAAGACGCGGTAGTAGGTGTCCGTGTCGCCCGGCTTGTGCTTGCCCGGCATCGCGTACACTTTCGGCATCTTGTCGATGAGCTTCTTGTTGTTGTCGCTGTCCCACGGTTCGTCCAACTTGAACTGCTTGTACAGCGCGTCCTGTTCGATGTACGGCAGGATCAGGACGCGCCAACTCAGTTGCGGTTTGCCCCGTTTGTCACACACCGCGGCCGGCGGCATCGCGTTGTTCGTGTCGTGGTAGTTGTGCATCGCGAGCGCGATCTGTTTCAGGTTGTTCGCTGACTGACTCACGGCCGCGGCTTGCTGCGCCTTCTGCACGGCCGCGGTGTACGCACCGGCGAGCGGCAACCCCGCCAGCGGCAGCGTTGCGGTCATTCGCGCCTCGGTGCCATCGACCTCGAACTTCGCGCCCTTCGCGGTCGTGACGACCGCCTTGAGTACCTTCACCACGTCCTTCAGACCGGCGTCGGTCGTAGCTTCCTTCTCGAAGTCTGGCAACTCTCGCGTGAGTTCGTCGCCGAGCAGTTTGGCGAACGCGGCCAGCGCCTTCTCCGCGTCAAGAGCCTGGCCCGCGCGCCGGGTTTTCACGCGCACATCAAGGTCGATCGACTTGCCGAGATCGAGTGTCGCGATGAGCGTGTCGGCCAGGAAGATCGGTTGGAACCCGCGAACTTGGCCGGGCAGGTCGTCCTTGCGGAGTTCGTCCGGCAGGTTCGTGAACGTGGCGCCCGCGACGAGCGTGTGCTTGCCGCTCGCCGCTGCTTTGAGGGCCGGGGTGAGCGGGCCATCTTCGTTGGGTAACTGCGGTTTCGAGTAGGTGTCGTCGCCCCCCAGAAGAACGAGAGCGGTCTTTTCGTCCGGTGCGAACACCTTCAACTTCGCGTTCTTGCCAAACAGCCCCGCGAGGCCGGTTGCGAGTTTTTCCTTGTCGAACGCTTTCGTGAAGGTGAGCACGAACCCGGTCTTGTCGGTGTCCTGCGGTTGCTTCACCTTTGGGAAGAACACCACAACTGTTTTCAGGTCTTCGACCTTCATGCCGGACACTTTGGTCGCGGTCTCTTCGAGTGTGTTGAAGGTACTCTTGTCTGCGGCACGGAAGGTCTTGGTGACCTCGTGCGACCAGATTTTGGCTCCGTCCGCGTAGAGGAAGAGAGCTGCGTCGTGCGGGACGTACCGCAACTCGACCGGGAGTGGTGTTGCCGGTGGTTGCGCGTAACAGGACCGCTCGGTGGCGAGTGGCCCGGTTACGACGACGAGCGCGACGAGCAGTGCGCCGCACAGAACGCGATTGGGGATGCAGAGCGAACGACTCATTGGAAACCTCCGAGGTGAAGCCGGACTGTGTAATTACTTCAAGCCCGACTGAGAAATTTGGCCGAATTTTTGAGGAAATGCAAACCACTGTTGTGGGTGCCCCGTTACACTCCCATAGACGCCTCACCCAATCAGTGATTTCGCCAATCACGGGCAACCGCTCACCAAACCGCGATTTTCGGGTTTTCCCGGAGTTGCGGAACGGGGACTAACATCGCGGTTCGTGATTTCTGATTCACCGAACAACGCGAGTCGTCCCCGGTGTCCCTGCGAAGCCGTGGACACGAGACAGCATCCGGCGCAATCGCTACCCGCGCCCGAGGATTCGGGAAAAAACTCTGAGAGACCGCGCAAGTTCAGGTGTGTGGTTGCATTTATCCCCGAAGCGGGTAACTTGGATCGTTAGTCGATTCGGAGTGCCCGTCCGGCACACCGGGTGCGTGTAACCGCCGCCTCCGGCCAGTCGATCTCCTACCCAGCGGAATAATCTTCATCGAGGTGAGGACAGCCATGTTTGGAACTTTCCAACAACGACTGACTTGTTTGATGCTTGGTCTGGGCGTCCTGGCTCTTCTGCCACTCACGGGTGTCTTGAAGGCACAGCAACCGGTGAATGGTCGTTTCCGCCCGGTGGGTGGTCACTCCTACGTGCCCCCCGGCGCGTGGCGTCCGGGTGGGAACCAGATGGGCAACGCCGGCAACGCCGGCAACGCCGGCAACGCCGGTCAATTCGGACAGGGCGGCGGTCAATTCGGACAGGGCGGCGGTCAGTTCGGACAGGGCGGCGGTCAGTTCGGACAGTTCGGACAAGGCGGCGGGAGTTTCGGTCAATTCGGTCAGGGCGGCGGCGGTTTCGGTCAGTTCGGTCAAGGTGGTGGCGGTTTCGGTCAGTTCGGTCAAGGTGGTGGCGGTTTCGGTCAAGGTGGCGGCGGTTTCTCGGGCTTCCCATCGACCGGCGGTTATCTTGGTGGCGGTGGCGGCGGCGGTTTCGGTGGCGGCGGTTTCGGTGGCGGTGGCTTCGGTCAGTTCGGCCAGGGTGGTGGCGGTTTTGGTCAGTTCGGTCAGGGCGGCGGCGGCTTTGGCCAGTTCGGTCAGGGCGGCGGCGGCTTTGGCCAGTTCGGTCAGGGCGGCGGCGGCTTTGGCCAGTTCGGTCAGGGCGGCGGCG